>PKXI01000366.1 GCA_003133425.1 Acidobacteriaceae bacterium | reverse complement strand
TTGGTACAACATCAAGCGGTCACAGACCTAGTGTCCGCCGATCTTCCTAGCATGATTCCCGGCTGACGCTAACAGCCCAAGTGATTCATCGAGGTCGTTGCGCCCTTTTTTCCGAACTGCGAGCGGATGGTGGGCTAATCAACCCTGTGATTGTTCGCTGTTTGTTGGGCGAGTTCCCGAACCGCAGATCCCCTTCGATTTCGCTCAGGGCAGGCTTTCGACTGCGCTGCGCTCAGGAGGACACGATCTTGAACCGAGGGGCGTTGCGTTGCGGGCGGAGGGTGGGCAGACCGCATCTTTCGCGATTCGGTGTTTGCAAGGTCAATCGGGGTGCGGCGCGGGTGTGAGTCAGCAGCCTTTTTTGCAGCGGGCCATGATGGCGGCGTGGAGACGCTCGCGAAGTCCGGGAGGCATGTCGTAGATCTCGTGCGAGCGGTAGATCTGGATGGTCTTGCGGGTGGTGTTGAGCGTGACTTCGCAATGCTCGCAACCGCGCAGGTGCTCCTGCAGGTCGGCGCGCATCTCGGTGGTAACCGAGTCGTCGATCAGGTCGTCGAGCATGGCAAGGAACTCAGTGCACGTCACTTCGCAACTCCCATTTCCTTAGGCCCCTTTTTCATGCGGAAGTAACGAGTCAGCCGTTCGCGAAGCTGCAACCGGGCGCGCAAAAGTCGCGATTTGACGGCGGGAATGCTGAGGCCCAATGCTTCTGCCGTGTCTTCCGTGGAGAGTCCTTGCACATCGCGTAATTCGAATACGACTTTGAACCCAGGGGGAAGTCCTTTGATGGTCTTCTCCAGGATCTTGTGGAGTTCGGACTGCGTGTAGTTCTGCTCCGGGTTGGGCGCCCAATCCGCCAGATCGCGAGGGACGCTGCCTTCCTCGGTCAGGATGTCTTCGTCGATCGACACCATTTTGCCGGTGCGGCGCTTGCGCAACCGCATGAGACTCTCGTTGACTGCGATTCGGACTAACCATGTGTAAAACTTCGAATTCCCCTGGAACTGGTCGAGCTTTTCATACGCTTTCAGGAACGCGTCCTGCATGACGTCTTCTGCATCTTCGCGGTTTTGCGTGATGTGCTGCGCAATCCGGAAGAGCTGCCGCTCATACTTGCGGACCAGCGTATCGTAGGCCGAGACATCACCGGCTCGGACCCTTTCAACCAGGGCCACGTCGGGATGCTGCTCGTTTTCTCCTGCAATCGATTGGATGGTCGTCATGGGGGTAGGATGCTAAAAATCCACCGGGTTCTGAGGCCGGGCTAAGGTGGTGAATGCAGACCGGGCGGAACAGCACCGGTAAAAGAAGAGTGTAACGGACGGCGGGGCGGGAAACCAAGCAGGGGTTGTGGATTGTGGACCTGCGGGGGGCTTGATGCTCGATCCGCTGGACTTGTGGTAACGGCAGTGGTTCCGGGCGGTGCGGCGAGAGCCAATGCGGACTAAAGTGAATATATGAGGGTATTTTGTTCCCCAATTTCGAATTTCAAGCCGGCGACCCGATGTGCGTCTGGTCTGCTTTGCCTCCTGATGGTTGTGATGCCGGTGGCGGGGCAGAGTGCGGGGGACTCGACTTCTTCTTCTACGAATAGTTCCAGCCATAGCTCGGGCAGAACCGGAAAGACGGCGGCGGGTACGACGAAGAAGAAATCGAGCGGGACGACTGCGGCGACGAAGAGGGGTTCGACGAAAAGCCACAAGCCGACGAGCCGGGCAAGCAGGGCCAGCCGGGCGGCAAGGGCGGCGCGGACAGCACGGATCCGGCAGGCGTTTGTAGCGTCGACGGAGCTGCGGCCGATGGCGCAACAGCTGGCCACTATGCGCACTCCTGAGGCTTATGCAGGCGTGACCGCGTATGCGCGCAAGCACAGCGGCGAGGCGGCAGCGACGGCTTACCTGGCGCTGGGGCACGCGTACTTGATGGACAAGAGATATGCGGAGGCTCAGCAGAGTCTTCGGCAGGCGCGGCAGGCCGGCGAGGAACTGGCCGACTATGCGGACTTTATGAGCGCACAGGCCAGCCATAGTGGCGGCGACGAGGCGGCAGCCGAGGCTTTGCTGCGGGGATTTACGGACCGCTATCCCGACAGCATTTTCGATGTGCAGGCGCCGGAGTTGGAGGCCAACGTTCTGCTGGCCATGAACAATGCCGCAGGAGCGCAGCGAGTGCTGGCGCAGGCAGCAGGGCTGGCTGCGGAGGACCGTTCCGGATTCCAATTGGCCCAGGGACAGGTGGCATACCTGCTGGGCCAGAAAGATGCGGCAGAGCGCATTTTCAAACACCTGTTGCTGGGGCATCCGCTGAGCCAGGATGCGCAGATTGCGCGGGCGAGGTTGACGGAGATGGGCGCGGAGTCGACATTGACGTCGGCGGAGTTGCGCAGCCTGGGCGATGCCTATTACAACGCTGGACGCTATGGCGATGCTGCTGAACAATATCGCGCGCTGCTGCGCATGCCTGGGCTGAGCGCGGAGGACCGCAACGGCTTTGCAGTGGCGGCAGCGGCCTGCGACTGGAAGCTGAAGCGGCTTACACCAGCGCAGGTGCAGGGGTTGGCCGATACGAACGATGAGAATGGCGCGCGGCGGCTTTATTTGCTGATGGAACTGGCGAGGGACCGCGGAGACACGGAAGATCAGCAAAGAATCGTGAGCCTGATGGAGTCGAGATTTCCGAGCAGTCCGTGGCTGGCGGAGGCGCTGTTTTCGAGCGGGAACATGTACCTGCTGAAGCGCGACTATCCGACGGCGGTGGAGTACTACGGATATCTGGCCGCACATTTTCCGGCGAGCAAGAATGCAGCTGCGGCGCACTGGCGCGCTGGATGGCTGAGCTACCGGCAGGGACTTTATCCGGAAGCCGGGCGGCTGTTTGATGAGCAGATACGGCTTTATCCGGCGGCTGCAGAGACGGTGGGTGCGCTCTATTGGCGGGGACGGCTGTACGAGACGCAGGACCACGCCCCTTCGCAGGCGGCAGCAAATTATCGCGCCATCGTTCGCGCTTATCAGCACTATTTTTATGCGCAGATGGCGCGGGCAAGGCTGGTGGCGCTGGGCAGCACGCAACCGGCACCGGCGCCGCAACTGGATCGCCTGCAGCCGTTGCCGGCGCCAACGCTGGTGGATAGCTTTCCGGTGGAGAGTCCACACCTGGCAAGGGCGAAACTGCTGGCCAATGCGGGATTGGGCGAGTATATTGCGCAGGAGATTGCAGCCGACCCGGACTCTTCGTCATGGAGCGCGCTGGCTGAAGCGCAGATCTACTCGTCGTATGGCGAGACATATCGCGCAATGCGGGCGCTGAAGAGGGCGCTGCCGTACGCTACTTCGGCTCCGATCAAAGCGATTCCGCTGGCGTACTGGCGGATATTATTTCCCGAGCCGTGGTGGGAGACGATCAAGGCCGAGTCGGCGAAGAACAATCTCGATCCGTACCTGGTGGCTTCGCTTATGCGGCAGGAATCGGAGTTTAATCCCTCTGTGGTTTCGTATGCGAACGCGTGGGGCCTGATGCAACTGCTGCCGTCGGTGGGCAAAGCAATGGCGCGGGAAGAGGGAATCAGTCACTTCCAGACATTTCAACTGCTCGACCCGGAGACCAACATCCGCCTGGGAACGCGGTATCTGCGGCAGATGATGGAGCGGTTCGGCGGAGTGCAGGAATACGCTCTGGCAGCCTACAACGCGGGCGACAGCAGGGTTGTGGACTGGGAGGCAGCGGGGCCTTACAAGGGGATGGATGAGTTTGTCGAGTCGATTCCATTTACACAGACACGCGAGTACGTGGAGGCGATTCTGCGCAACGAAGAAACTTACAGAGCGATCGATGAGTTTGCACGCACCCAAGGTGGGACAGGGGCGAGCACCGGCCAGTAAGGCGCGATGAGTGCATTCGAGGTTGGGGAATCCCTCTCGACACTCCCTGGATTCGATTCTATTTGACTTGTGTCAGCGTCAGCGGCAACACTGTTGGGAATATTAATTCAACCCCGAAGTCTCTCTGGCTTCGGGACGCCATTCGCAGCCTGCAGCAGTTCGACAAGGGGCCGGCCCTGGAACATCGGGCATGGCTCGGTTACATCAACCCACTGGAGGGCACGATGTCAGCCGACTTGCAGTTCATGGAAGAATGGATCCCCGAAAGAATGGACCCCGGAACGGTTTTCGTGTTGGAAAACCAGGCCAAGCTGGGNNTGGGGCTGATAACGCGCCGGCAACTCTATGCGGGCGAGACGATGATCTGCGGCGGCGATGTGTGCTCGGCCGAGTACCGGCTGGACGGCGAGAGTTTCTGCTTCCGCAGCGCGCAGTAGACGGCGTCGAGCGAGACGGTACTGTATCGCGTTGGGCGAACGCGTTCGTGACGCTGAACGTCGTACGCAGCGCACGTTCTGCGGGCCGTCGCCGTTGTGTGGTTTGAAAGAGCAAACCGTCCGGGGTGTTTACAGTTGCGAT
>PKXI01000210.1 GCA_003133425.1 Acidobacteriaceae bacterium | reverse complement strand
CTCGATCCATGCAACAACGCCCCGCAAATGGGATAAGCACAATGACACTCTTCGAAGAGAATGCCCTCTTGCGCAAGCTGGTCGAAATTCGGCGTTTTCGCAATCGGATTGCCATAGCAGCCAAGAGCATCGGCACACACCGTATCTGGCATAAAGCACACGATGTTCTGCCCCGAGCGCGCCGCTGTGCTCAGCTGCGCCTGCACCCCTGAAGGGAGACCTCCCAGGGTTGCGCCGTGCAAAAGGGGAGCCGCAGCGCCGCTCAAAAGGGCCGCTCCAGATCCGCCCAAAAAGCCTCTCCGAGAAAGATCTCTCATTTTCGCATTCTATCCATTCTGGCCCTTTGGCCGAATCAAGCCGGGGATATTCCCCAGACTTCTATCTGGCGGATCATCGAGAAGCTCCGGCCTTTGCAGCGATTCGCGAATCTGGTCTTCGATATGCTATTTCAAGGACGTTTCTTTCGATTATGGATATTGGATCCGGATGGGCCCTTGCTACCCTGCTCCGGCAACATCACTTCCCGCGCCGTGCGGATTTAGCGCCTCGCTAAGAATGACCCGCTGTTCGAATAGCCGCTAACTCCGTACGCAGTTTTTCGACGATATCGGGATGCAGTGTTGCGACATTGTTTGTCTCTCCGGGATCGCCCTCTAGGTTATAAAGTTCCAGAGGTGCAGTCGGATAATCGACAGCTCCCGGCATGTGCAATTGCTCGATCCTCCTGCGCCGCTCGAGTGCCTTTGGATTCGTGTTGGGGGGAGGGCCAGGATGAGCCCCTGGCCTTTGGCTGCGGTCGATAAGCTTCCACTGGCCGTCGCGGATCGCAAGAACCTCGGCTTCTTCCACAAGAGTCTGGCGTGCCCTTGTCGTCTGACCAAGCAAGGCGGGCAGTTCATTCAAGCTATCCGGCGCTCCGCCTTCCGGTATCGACTGGTCTACCAGCGCGCCAAGACTACGCACAAGATCGAGTTGGCTGATGAGAGCATCGGATACTCCGGGCCCTATATGGCCACGCCAATGCGTGATAAATGGAATTCGCGTGCCGCCTTCGTAAATGGAATACTTTCCGCCCCGAAAAGGTCCGGCTGGCTTATGGTTGCCCAACAATTGTATGGAATCGTCATCATAGCCGTCGTTTACAACAGGTCCATTGTCTGAAATGAACACGGCAAGCGTGTTATCCGCAACGCCGCATTTAACGAGGGTCTCCATAACACGCCCCACAGACCAATCCAACTGCGTAATCGCGTCGCATCGTATGCCACACTGGCTCTCGCCGGCGAACTGCTCTGCCGGAGCATGGGGAACATGAATATCGCTGGGCGCAAAATAGAGCATAAAGGGGCGCCCCCTATTCTTCTCAATGAATTCACAAGCCTTGCCTGCGAAAGTTGCCGCCATCGTCTCATCATTCCACCGTGCAGTCGTGCCGCCCGTCATATAACCTATTCGGCTAATGCCGTCTACAATCGTGCCGTCGTGGCCCTCGCTCAGCTTCATCTTGAGCAATTCTGGATCGTCCGCGCCGGTGGGATCATCATAGTCATTCCCGAGTTTTTGCTGGTAAGAAACGTGGATTGGATCTTTCGGGTCCAGGTTCACCACGCGGTGATCACGGATATAGACAGTTGGCACCCGATCCGCGGTAGCAGCAAAAAAAAACGCCTCATCGAAACCCAGTTCGCACGGCCCTGGCTTAATCTCACCGTTCCAGTCGATTTTCCCATCTCCGAGACCGACATGCCATTTCCCCACCAGCCCAGTTGCATAGCCTGCCGACTTCATCACGCTGGCAATTGTGGGCTGGCCGGGCCTGATGAGCGACTTTGCATCACCCGGCAAGACCTGCACTCCGTCGTGCCGCCAGGCATAACTTCCTGTCAGGAGTGCGTATCGTGAGGGCGTACACGTGGCAGCATCGCAGTGTGCATCCGTAAATCGCAATCCACTCTTCGCCAATCCGTCGATGTGCGGTGTATTGACATTTACTCCGCCGTAGCACGTAAGATCTCCATAGCCCACGTCGTCCGACAGGATGATGACCACATTTGGCTTATGGCCATTGTCCACACCAGCCAGAGCAAAACTCTTCTGCGCTGCAAGTGCTGCGCCTGTCATCCCAATTCGCTTGAGAAATCCTCTACGATCCATTACGTAGTCCGGCATAACTGCTCAATCTCCATTGTGATTCTTCAGACCAGTTCAACCAGAACGTCCGCCTTACGGCGAGTACTTGATCGCCTACAATCTTGCCCAGAACTGGCGTGATTGGGGAACATGAGCCATAGAACCTTCCCTATTTTCGTGGTGTCCCGTCACGCAGTACAGGTTGTTTCGCGTCTGCAGTCCTGTATACTTCTGGCCGCGAATCATTGTCAAGCCCGTGCCAGATTTTGGGTGTGCGACCTAGAAGGGATGACAGTCTTTTCCAATACAAGGATGAGCCTGAAGGAAGCGAAGGGTAGACGGCTTCAGAGATCGGCGGAAGCCCTCGCTACTGCGGCGTCGAACGAGCCCTGCAAAGAATTGGTTGTCGGCTTCGATGGTGGATATGTAAAAAACCGACACTGACGGCCGGAACGAAACTTCGAGGTCGTTGCCGGCAAGGCGTTGGATCGCGATGGGCAGGCTACACGCTTTGCCTTTGTGCGCAACGGAGGTTCTGAGGCCGTGAGCGCGGTCGGTCTTGCGCTCCGGCATTGCGGAGTCAACGAAGCCACTGCGGTCACAGTTCTTACCGATGGCGATGCCGGTTTGCGGGCTATTCATCAGCAGGTTGCGCCACATGCTGACCATATATTGGATTGGTTCCACATCTCGATGAGATTCAAAAACCTCGAGCAGCTCGCGAAGGGCATAAACGCTATTGCCGATGGTGGGGCTCGCGCCCATGCGCTGGCTGAGATCGAGCACGCGAAGTGGCGTCTTTGGAATGGCCTCACCGAACGAGGAATCGTGGGTTTGATACATCTTGGGCAATGGGCGCAGGCGCCGTGTTTCGAGCACATCCCCTCCCTGAAAAAACTCGCTCACCCGCTGTTAGAGACGATCCGCTATCTGGAACTGAACGCAGACTCCATGCCCGGTTACGGTAAGCGGTACCGTGCCGGCCAACGGATCTCAACTGGGTTTGTCGAGTCGGCGGTCAATGAAATTGTCGCGAAACGGATGGTGAAGAAACAGCAGATGCGATGGAACCGGTATACCGTCC
>PKXI01000065.1 GCA_003133425.1 Acidobacteriaceae bacterium | reverse complement strand
CACTCCCAAAGGAAACGGGGAGCAACAGCTAGGCTAGACCTACGGAACACCGCGCCAGTCCTCGACCCGACCGGCCAGTGTCCCGGATTCGAGAAGCCCTCGTCGGCGCCCGATTTCCGGCCAGGTTCACGTTCCCTTGAGGCTGCTGGCTTATCCAGGCCCAGGGAATCCTGTGGGATTAATACTCGGCGATTTACCAACAGTTGCCCCGAGGTCCGGTTAGCCGACCTTCCGGAAAAGACCCTATTCCCGGATTCCACGGCGTTCATTGTTACAGATCTGGAAGGCGAGCGGATTCCTCCAGATCACCTCCACCACTGGAACGCCCACCTCGGCCTGCTTTAATACCCCGAATATCGATTCTATGCATAAACGCTTCTTCATCGGCAAAATCCTCCGCCCTCACGGGCGCGGTCCTGGCCGAAAACTAGCATTCTATTTTGTACAGTTCTAGCCGGGCCCTTCATCCCAACCAGCTTTGGTGCTGATAATCAAGTCGTCGCGGTAGGGCTCGAGATCAACGCACAGAATCCCGCCGAAGTTATGCCAGATGCCCAGAGAGATGACGGGCAGGCGAAAGCCGCTGCATCCGCAGCAGCGGTACTGCAGGGTGTGGTAGCGATGTTTGCTGGCGAGATACAACATGTTCCTCCCGGTTGGAAGGCAGAGATGCCCTGGCCGGACCGCAAGCCCTAGCTCAAGATTCCCCTGATTGAAACCTGCTTGCGCCCGTCCCTGGGAGGTGACACCATGTTGCCCTCGATCGGTTTACCATCCACGGTGAGCTCAATCTTGTTTCCGACTCCCTTCCGCTCGATGGAGATTCCATAGAGTACTCCGCGAAAGGTGCGGGTTGCAGTAAATCCGGGCCACGAGGCGGGAATCACCGGAGCGATCTGAAGTCCGTCATAGGTAGTGCGCACACCCAGGATCCACTGCACGATGGCGTAGTAGTTCCACGCCGCCGTGCCGGTAAGCCACGAATTCTTGGCCTCACCGAAGGTGGGCGCATCCCTACCCGCGATCATCTGGGCGTAAACATAAGGCTCGCAGCGATGCACATCGCTGATCTCCTCTCGCGCTGATGGATTGATGCGGCTGTAGTAGTCGTGCGCCTCGTCACCGTGCCCCAGGCGTGTCTCGGCAATCATCACCCAGGGATTGACGTGGCAGAATATGCTTGCGTTTTCCTTGTATCCCGGCGGATAAGATGAAATCTCGCCCAGACGAGGGTAGTAACTTGAATACGCTGGCTGCTGCAAAATGATGCCATGTGGAGTGGCCAAATGCTCGCGTGTAGCGGCTAGCGCCCTGGCGGCCTTGCCGTCCTCAAGACCGATGCCGGCCAGTACGCAGAAGCCATTTGATTCAGCGAATATCTTGCCCTCTTTACACTCTCTGGAGCCCACTTTGGCGCCGAAGCCGTCGTAGGCGCGCAGGAACCAATCGCCGTCCCAGCCGTGCTGGAGAACAACCTGCTCCATCTTTGTGACCTCGTTGAGATAATGGGCGGCTTCGGCGGCCAAACCGCGGCGACTCGCCATCACGGCCAGTTCGCGGCCGGCGTGCACAAACAGGCCGGCGATAAAGACCGACTCGGCCACCTTGCCGTCTTTGTTGGCTGCGGTCTGGAAGGAGATACCTGGTGTGTCGGAGAAGCAGTTCAGGTTGAGGCAGTCGTTCCAGTCGGCGCGACCGATCAGGGGCAGACTATGCGGCCCCAGCCGCCCCAATGTGTAATGGAAGCTGCGCAGCAAGTGGTCGTAGAGCGGCGCCTCGGAGCCGGGCTCGTTGTCGTAGGGCACCGGCTCGTCCAGGATGCTCTCGTCGCCGGTCTCCTTCAGATAGGCTGAAACGCTTACGATAAGCCAGAGCGGATCGTCGTTGAAACCGTCTCCGATATCGCTGTTGCCGCGCTTGGTAAGCGGATGGTACTGGTGGTAAGCACCACCGCTGGCAAGTTGCGTTGCGGCCAGATCAAGGATGCGCTCACGAGCACGTGCGGGCGCCATGTGCACAAAACCCAGCAGATCCTGGTTCGAGTCGCGGAAGCCAAGTCCCCTGCTAATCCCGGATTCATAAAACGATGCCGAACGCGACAAGTTGAACGTTGCCATGCATTGATAGGCGTTCCAGATATTCACCATGTGGTTGGTATGGATGTCGGGCGTGTCCACCTGCAAGATGCCGAGCATGCTGTCCCAGTGCCGGCGCAGCCGCTCGAAGGCCGCGTCGGTAGCCTTGCCGTCGTGGTACCTGGCGATCACCGGCTTGACGAGGCTCTTGTTGATGGTCTGTGAGCCGGGAGGATCGAACTTCTGGTCTCCGGGGTTCTCGTGATAACCAAGCACGAAGACAATCTGCTGCGTCTCGCCGGGATCGAGGTCGAGCCTGACTTGGTGCACGCCGATTGGTGACCAGCCATGGGCAACGGAATTGGTCAGTTGACCGGCTTCCACGGCTGCGGGCTTGTCCCAGCCGCGGTACTGGCCCAGGAACGCATCGCGTTGGGTGTCAAAACCAACGGTGGGCTGGGAGCAGGCGAAATAGGCGAAGTGGTCGCGGCGCTCACGGTACTCCGTCTTGTGGTAAATGACGCCGTCTTCGATCTCCACCTCGCCGATCGAGAAGTTGCGCTGGANNGCTCGCGCCGTCCGCCGATTCGTGACCGTCAATTGCCAGATTTCCAGGTTCTCATCGAGCGGCACAAAGTATCGGGTGTGCGCCTCGATGCCTTTGTATTCAGAGCCGATCACAGTGTAGCCCATGCCATGGCGGCACGTGTAGTCCTTCAGTTCATGCCGCGTGGGCTGCCATGAAGGGGACCAAAACTTCTGCGATTCGTCGTCGCGCAGGTAAATGTAACGCCCACCGCAATCCAGAGGTGTGTTGTTGTACCGGTAGCGCGTCAACCGGCGCAGACGGGCGTCGCGATAAAACGAGTAGCCTCCGCCGGTGTTCGAAATGATTCCGAAATACGCCTCGCAGCCGAGGTAGTTGATCCACGGCAATGGCGTGTCCGGCCGCGTTATCACGTACTCGCGATTCCGATCGTCGAAGTATCCGAACTTCATGGCGCGAGCTCCCCTGCTGCAAATCCGCCGCCCGCGGAGTACCCGGTACAAAATCTAATCAAACGTTTTTTCAGAGCGTTTTTGAATACTCTTCAAGGTGAACCGTGATTATACTTAATGCGCCGCGAAAGTCAATGATTCAGGGCGAGAAGAAATCGGAGTGGCGCAGGAGCGGCTGCCACGGTTGCCAAAGTCTGGAGAATCGTGAGAGGATTCGCCGTCTATCCATTCATCAAGGGCACTGTCGCGAGGAGACCGCAGACATGGCGAGTTCTTTGGCGATAAAGGGCCGCGAGAGCAAGATCCGGGGGATTCCTGCGGGTCACGGGGGCGAAGCTTAGGGCTGCGGTTGTCGCATCTTCGCTTCGCAAAACAGTTGTATCGCTGGTTGTCATCGACTTGAAAGTGGGCATGGTGTTTTCCGCGTCGAGTGGCAAACGCTGCTTGTCTTCGGAGTTTGGAGAGCCAATGCGTCTTCACGTTTTGGATATCGTCATCATCGTGTTCTATCTGATGAGCACGGTGTTTATCGGCTATTGGGTTTCGCACCGAGCTTCGCAAAGCATGCAGGCCTACTTCCTCGGCGGCAACAAGATGCCTTGGTACGTGCTGGGAATCTCGAATGCTTCGGGCATGTTCGATATTAGCGGCACGATGTTGCTGGTCTACTGGATGTTCATCTACGGCTTAAAAAGCGTGTGGATACCCTGGGTCTGGCCCACCTTCAACCAGATTTTCCTGATGGTCTATCTCTCCGCGTGGCTGCGCCGTTCGAAAGTGATGACCGGCGCGGAGTGGATCAAGACCCGTTTCGGCACCGGACGCGGCGCTCAGTTGTCGCACCTGATCGTGGTGATCTATGCGTTCGTCAGCATCATCGGGTTCTTCACCTATGGCTTCAAGGGCATCGGCAAGTTTGCGGCGACGTTTTTGCCCTGGCATCTCTCGCCCAACGAATATGCATTGATGCTGATCGCGATCACGGCCATCTATGTGATCAAGGGCGGCATGATCAGTGTAGTGATCACCGAAGTTATGCAGTTCATAATCCTATCTATCGCTTCGTTCGCCGTGGGCATCATTGCCATGCTCAAGGTGGCGCCGGATACTCTACACAGGATGGTACCTGCTGGGTGGGATCAGCTATTCTTCGGCTGGCGCCTGAACCTGGATTGGTCCACGCTGCTTCCCTCAGCCAACGACAAGATTGCTCAGGACGGCTACGGTCTGTTCGGCTTCTTTGTCATGATGCTGTTTTTCAAGGGAGTGTTGGTCAGTGCCGCGGGCCCCGCGCCCAACTACGACATGCAGCGCGTGCTTGCGGCCAGGAATCCGCGCGAAGCGTCGATGATGAGCGCTTGGGTCAACATCGTGCTCACCTTTCCACGTTACATTCTTATCGCCGGACTTACGGTGCTCTCTGCCGCGTTTTTCAGCGACAACATCCGCGCCATGGGCTCCAACATGGACTTTGAGCTTGTGCTGCCCTACGCACTTGGGCGCTTCGTGCCAGTCGGGCTGCTGGGTTTCCTGATCGCCGGTCTGCTGGCCGCGTTCATGTCGAACTTTGCCTCTACGGTGAACGCAGCGCCGCCATATTTTGTGAATGACATATACAAGCGATTCATCAAACCAAATGCCAAACCCAAAACATACGTCCGTCTCAGCTATCTAAGCTCGTTTGCCGTTGTTGTGATTGGCATCCTATTCGGCTGGAACGTCACGTCTGTAAACTCGGTCGTGCTTTGGATCGTCTCTGGACTGTGGGGAGGTTACACCGCTTCCAACGTTTTGAAGTGGTACTGGTGGCGTTTTAACGGGTACGGCTACTTCTGGGGCATGGTCGCCGGCATTTCATCGGCGCTCCTGATGCCAAAGATTGTTGACAACATCCCGGCCGTGCAGGGCTTCCTTGGCAGTCACCGCGTCAATCCGGATGTGTCGATTATCTTCCCGCTTATACTGGTCATCTCGTTGATAGGCTGCTTCGCCGGCACGTTGCTGACCAAGCCGGAGCCGGACGAGGTACTCATGGATTTCTATCGCCGCGTCCGGCCATGGGGCTTCTGGGGGCCAGTCCTCAAGAAGGTACTCGCCGAGGATCCCGGCTTCCAGCGCAATCGTGACTTCCTGCGCGATATGTTCAATGTAGTGGTTGGCATCGCATGGCAAATAAGCCTAGTGGCGCTGCCGCTGTACATCGTCATCCAGGAATATCGACGCGCTGCCATTGCTCTGGCGATCATTCTGGGAACATCGGCCATTCTGAAGTTCACTTGGTACGACCACTTGGCCGTACGCGAGTGTGAGACAGACAAGGGCGCCGCTGACGACAGGTAGTTTGCGTCTCCCTAGCTGCTTCCCGGCACGAGAATTACGCCCAAAAGGGGCAAATGCGGCTGTTCTGGGTGCGAAGCGGGAGTTGGCCAAAACCATCGAAATCGCGCCTTAAAAGGCGCATAGCATGCTACAACAGAAGTGTATGGCCAAGCGAACAAAGTCAGGGGGCAATTCACAGCCAGCCCAACCGATCAGTCTGCGCACTCTGGGTGAGTATCTGAACCTTTCGCCAGCCACCATCTCGCTCGTTCTGAACAATGCTCCGGGCGTCCGATCGATTCCGCAGGAGACCAGGGATCGGGTGACGGAGGCGGCAGCCAAATTCGACTACCGGCCCAGCTTTTATGCGCGGTCGCTGCGCAAGCGCCAGTCCTTCCTGATAGGTGTCCTGGTTCCGGAACTTAGCGACAGTTATACAACGCAGGTGCTGGCTGGCGTCGAAGAGTATCTCATCGAAGAAGGGTATTTCTACCTGACCGCAAGCCATCGCCGCAAGCCCGACCTGATTGAGGAATATCCGGGTCTTCTGTTGGACCGCTCAGTTGAAGGCTTCATTGTGATCGACACTGTGCTGGCGCATAGTCTGAATCTACCCGTGGTGGCAGTGGCCGGTCATCGCAATATCGAAGGCGTCACAGTTGTGGCGCTTGACCAGCGGCGCGCGGCGGAACTGGCGCTGCGGCATTTGTACAAGTTGGGACACCGCAAGATTGCTTTCACGCGCGGCGGCAGCCACAGTTCCGACGCCGATGACCGGTGGAAATGCCTGATGACTGTGGCGAAGGAACTCAGTGTGGATGTACCGCCCGAGCTGACCGTGCAGTTGCTGTCGCGGGACTCTACGCCACAGTTGGGGTATGGACCCACCAAGGAACTGCTCAGTCGCGGCGTCTATTTCACAGCACTGGTCTGTTACGACGATTTGGCGGCCATCGGCGCCATCCGAGCCATCATGGACCACGGTCTGCGGGTACCGGACGACATCTCAGTGGTGGGCTTCGACGACAGCGAAGGTGCTTCCTACCACATTCCCAGCTTGACCACCATTCGGCAACCGCTGCATCAAATGGGCTCGGTAGCCGCGCGCATACTGCTGCGACGGATTCGCGGACAGGAAACATTCCCGCAAGTCGTGCCGATTATGCCTGAACTCGTAATTCGAGAGTCGACCTGCCCGCCCCCGCCCCGACGCACCCACTGGAAGCGGACCTGAAAGCTTCAAGACCCAGGAACTACCAAGCCGGTAAATCTTCCAGATCCGCTTCTGAGGCTTCGATTATCTGCCGGCTTACGCTGGAAGCAGCGTCAAGAAGTCGTGGGCAGGCGTGGGTTGCGGCGGGCGTATTCTTGAGCGATCTACATAAATCTGAAGACTCCGGCTATTTGCCGGCCGGAACTGCTGGAGGGGTCTGTGCCTGCGCGGGGTGGGGGCTCATCTTGTTGATGAGAGCAGTATCGGCAGCCTGAGTGATGCTTTTTGCCTTGTCCAGCTCAACCTTCGCGTCATTCTTGTTTCCCATGGCTCGGTAAAGCCGCCCCAGTCGCCAGTGAACATCGACGTCGTTGGGCGCGAGTTTGGCGGCAGCCTTCAATTGCCGCATGGCATCGACATTGCGGCCTGCGTCCGCATAGAGGATGCCCAGATCGAGGTAGGCCAGTTCGAACTGCGGATCGACCCTGATGGCGTTCTGAAATAGCGGAACGGCGGCCTCCGGATGGCTTAACTTCATCTCCGCGTCTCCCAGATGAGCCATGGCTTGGACGTGATTCGGGTTGTTGGCCAGCTCGGCCTGAAACTCCGGCACAGCCTCCTCATATCGATGCTTTGACCATAGAAGGTATCCCAGGCCGAAATGAACGTCGGGCATCCTGGGATCGGCCTTGACAGCGGCGCGAAACTGCTCAATAGCGCCGGAACTGTCCTTCAACTCGTCCAATGCTTCTCCTGCCAGCATATCGGCCTCGGCCGACTCGGCGTTCAGCATCAGGATCTCGTGATAGGTGTCCAGGACACATTGGTACTGCTTGGACCACAGGCAACTGTGCGCCAAGGCTAAACGCAAGGGCAGATTCTGCGGATCGCGAGCCGCCGCCTCCTTGAGATAAGGAGCTGCTTGAGCGTAGTCCTCCAGGCCGTAGTAGCACATTCCGATAAGGATTGCGAGGCGTTGCCTGTCGGGGGAGGACTGGGGCGCTCTCTTTAACAACGGGATGAATTCCTGCAGGGCATCCTTCATCTCGCCAGCCTTGAATAAGGCGAGACCGAGATTCAAACGCAAACCGGGAATTCTGGAATCGAGCGCCAGGGCTTTCCGGTAGAGAGGCACGGCTTCCTTGTAGTGCCCCTGACGCGCTTCCAAAAGACCAAGGTGGGCGTACGCCTCGGAACTCGATGGATGCGCCTTCAGGTACGTGCGCCATGCAGCCTCGGCCTCGACATTTTCGCCTTGTTGCTCTAGCGCAAGCGCCGCTTGCCGCTGTTGATCGGGCGGCGCTGCCGTCTGGCCCACGCAGTGGCCGGCGACCATGGCCAGCATCATCGTCCATATCAGGCAGATTCGCGGCTGCATTACGGGTCTCACTCTTGCACCTTGTCCATTTTATTTGAGATCGGGCAATTGCAGCCGCCAAATGAAAAAGGGCGCGGCAGGAAGGTCCCGCCGCGCCCCGTTTGACGGAGTTAGTTAGAAGCTGAACTTGCCGCCGAACTCGAACTCTCTCGGGTCCTGCGTGCCGGTTGCAAATCCAAAGTTGGATGCGGGTTGGTATGTGCCACCCACAAGCTTGTAGTTCAGGTTGTTGTTGAAGGCGTTGAACTGCGTGTGGTTGAACAGGTTGAAAGCTTCGGCACGGAACTCGAAGTTAGCCCGCTCTCCGAATGCAAAGACCTTTTTAAGCGAAGTGGTGAAGTTGGTGCGGCCAGGACCAACGACCGCATCCTTTCCTGCATTACCAAANNCCCATGTTCGCTCCTCCGTTCCAGGCTGCTGTAGGCATGGAGAAGTGCGCCGAGCTGAGGTATTGGTAGCCGGAGCCCGCGATCTTGCTCTTGGTGTAGACCGGCTTGCCGCTGAGATTCGGACGAATGCGATAATCGCCGCCCAAACCAACGGTATCCGGGCCGCCGTCGCCGGGGGCGACATTGCCTGCCCAGGGCAAGCCTGCCTCGGTGATGACCGTCCCCGCAATTTCCCAACCGCCCAGCGTACTGTGCGCCAGACCGGCACTATGCTCGAAGATCGGCAGCTTGTACTCGTAGTTGATGTTGAGGATATGACGGCGATCCAGAGTGCCGGAACCCTTGTCATACTTCAGGTTCCAGGGGTTGTACGAGGGGTTGTTGTTGTCCACGTCCACGCTGCCCTGCGTGTCGTCGATTTCGTGGGACCAAGTGTAATAGACCCCGTAACTGAGACCCCACTTGTTCTCCTGGCGCAATCCGACCTGCAAGCTGTTATAGGTGCCAGTGAGCGGATTCTCTTGCAAGCGAATGTTGCCAAAGCCCGGGTAGCTTGCGGCATTCAGGCCTGCCGCGGTTGAGAGCGTGCCAGCCGCGTACGCAGCACGAGTCGCCATCGGAGTGCTGAGCGGGAAGTTGTTGATCGGCAGCCAGGTATTCTGGTGCCATGTCAGATTGCCGACATACTGTGTGGTCAGG
>PKXI01000160.1 GCA_003133425.1 Acidobacteriaceae bacterium | reverse complement strand
TACTACTTCGTAATTTCCGGATAGCCTGTGATACAGACCTTTGCCCCATTCTTTGGCGCGGCGCGCCTCCTTGGCGCCGTTCATTGGCGCGAAGCCCGCTATGGAGACCCATCCTTTTGACTTGTGTCAAACTTGGTAGCGACCGTTGTTTCAGGAGAGTCTTGTGCCCAAAGTGAGGAACTGGTTTTTTATCGTGATTGCATTGTTCATACTTTCTCTGAAATCGTCCGCAGAGACGGATTCCTCGCCACACAAAGTTCAGTTTGTGACCGTCGAGGAGGGTGTTCAGCTTGAAGTGCTGGATTGGGGTGGCTCCGGCAGGCCCCTCATTTTCCTGGCTGGCGCCGGAGACACTGCCCATCGCTTCGACGGCGTCGCTCCACAGTTCACAGCCCATCATCATGTCTACGGGATCACGCGGAGAGGATCAGGCGCATCCAGCAAACCCGCGCCGGCCAACGGCAATTATTCGGCGGATCACTTAGGGGATGACGTGCTTGCGGTGATGAAAGCGCTTCATATCGACCGCCCCGTGCTCGTTGGACATTCCATTGCGGGTCAGGAACTAAGTTCCATTGGCAGCCGCTTTCCCGAGAAAGTCTCCGGGCTCATCTATCTCGACGCTGCGACCGGCTTCGCTTTCTACGATCCCGCGCACCCGCCAATAGAAATCGAGATGAACGACATCAAGAAACGCATTGATGAGATTGAAGCCGGTGGGGTAGATGAGCAGAAGAAGCTATTAGAACTCGAGGCCGCCGTCGCAAGGTTCGAGACCGTTCTTCATCAGAGCAACCTGGCAGTGGCCAATATGCCTCCGTTGCCACCGCGCTCGCCAATCGGAGCCGCGATGAATTTTGGGATGCAAAAGTATACGAGTATCCCTGTTCCCGTTCTCGCCATCTACGCATGTCCGCACAACTGGGACCGTTTGCCTGATGACGGGGCAGGACGGAAGGCTGCCCTGATCGCAGACGATAAAGTACGCTGCACCGCCTGGGCCGATAACTTCAAGCACGGAGTACCAAGTGCGCGCATCGTCATGATCCCGAACGCCGATCATTACGTATACCTCAGCAATGAAGCTCAGGTTGCCACCGAGATTAACGCATTCCTCGCCAGCCTTCACTGAGTGAGGCGTGAGCAAACCTCGCAGCTAGTCCAACGAAGTTGGCGAGTGTTGAAGAATCCGCCATTTGCATTGAAACTGCGTTACCAGCACGCCCTCTGGCAGGATCACGGGTGTATCGTCGCCTAACCTTCCCTAACCCTGGTCGGAGGCTGCCAGGGACCCTGGAAAGTCCGAAAACTGCATTGGCGACGAGTTGGCGGTCGTTCGCCCGCAACCCCAAAAGCTCCGGCGCTTCCTCTACAACGCTCTTCGAATCACGACTGCGATTTGGCGAGAATCGTCAATCTGAACAGAGCGGGAATCGCGCGGAGCAGATTGGTGTGGCAGCAGGCGCTGCTCATTCAATGCTTGTGAAAGACGACATCGTGGCCGAGTCGCTCGAGCTCGTAGCACATGCCGCAGCTCTCGCAGTTCCCAGGGCATTCGATGGCATCCGCGGGCACGCGGGTTTCGGTTCCGTCTTACATCCAAGCCACGCGGTGGCCGTGGGGATTCGAGAAGCTCATCCCCGGCCAGCCCGAGAAAACGAGCACCAGGTTGGCTGGTATCGCCTCGTGGTCTTCGTATCGGTTCACGATCTCGAAGGCCTTGGTGAAGGCCAAGAAATGCGTACCTGGATTCGCAGCAGCGATCCGGCACATGCCACCGAGGTAGGCGGTGCTCAAGATGTCGCCGGCGACGTGCCAGCGGAAGAGCCGCGGCTTCGCCTCGGCGAGACCATGCAAAGGAGAGACTCCTGGCTGATGCTGGCGGAAGGACACCTAACGAGAGTTCGGTTCTCGGCGATGTTGCGCAGGATCGCGCTGTTGCCGCTTCCGGCAAACTGAACGGCCGATGGCAGAGCTGGCAAACCGAATCGCAAGGAATGAACGGGGAGGGACCGGTGTCGGAGAAATTGAACAGAATGGCTCTCGACGACGAAGGCGGGTTCATGACGGCAGAGGGTCGTCCGTCTTTTCCTCGGCAAACGTTGTTTTGGTCTTGCAATCTGCCTCGGGAGCGATGCAATTGCAGGGATTCAGAGCCGAAAAAGGAGATTCCGGTTTCAAAACATCGACTTATTCAGTGGTTCCTTAACCCTTCTGCACATCCGGGGAGTGCTCAATCTGCTTTCCACCGCAACTTTGCTCCAGTTTTCGTGTCTGTCAGGTTAAAGGTCGTTGTGGTTTCGGGGACCACTCCCCCCGCCTAGGGATGCGCGCAGACTCGCCTCGAAACTCTTCGATTCCCTCTTCTTGCCCTCTGCTTTGAGCACACGTGCCTTGGCTGGTGATCGAAGACTTCACGCATGGTCTCTCGAATGCATGAACTATTAACCGTTCCAGTCTCAAGGATTGCATGAAGACAATGTTTACTCCCCCTCCCCTACTGCAGCAAAGGCTTTGGGCTTGCGGCTGGGTAGCTGCCTGCATGATGCTTGCAACTTCCCTTGGCGCGCAGTCAGTGGCGCCCCGCATCACCTCTGAAATCACCGGTTCTGAAACCAGCACATTGAAAGGTTCGCTGCATCCATTGGCGCAGGCCCAATTCGACGCCGGCCCGGTCCCCGCGGATACAAGGCTGACCGGCATCAGCATCGTGTTCAACCGCACTGCCGCTCAACAGGTCGACCTGCAGGCGTTGATCGCCGCCCAGCAGAACCCTTCCTCACCGCAATATCACCAGTGGCTGACCCCGGACCAGTTCGCAGCACGCTTCGGGATGGCTCAGGCCGATTTGGACAGCATTCAAAGCTGGCTTCAACAACAAGGGTTTTCCATCGATTCGGTTGCCCGCAGCAAGAACGCGATCCGCTTCTCCGGTACTGTGGGCCAGGTCAACTCCGCATTCTCCACGCAAATGCACTACTACAAGGTCAACGGCGTGCAACACTTTGCGGCCTCGACGGTGCTGAGCGTGCCGGCGGCGATTGCGCCCACCGTCCTCGCCATCCGCAATCTCGACGACTTTCGGCCCGTTTCTCATGAAGTGGTGAACAGAAATCTACGCCCCGCTCCGAACTTCACTTCAAGCGAATCAGGGAACGTCTACTTTGCTCCCGGCGACATCGCGACGGCGTACAACATCAAGCCGGCGTACAGTGGCGGCTACAACGGCGCGGGCCAGTCAATCGCCATCGTCGGCCAGTCAGCGATCCAGCTCAGCGACATTGAGAACTTCCAGACGGCAGCCGGACTCACCGTGAAGGCCCCCAACCTGGTGCTGGTACCGGGCTCGGGGAGTTCGACCGTGTACGCCGATGGAGATGAGAGCGAATCCGATCTCGATCTTGAATGGTCGGGCGCCACGGCTCCAGGCGCCGATATCTCCTTCGTCTATGTCGGAAGCAACCTCAACTATTCCACCTTCGACGCACTGCAATACGCGATCGATGAAAAGATCGCGCAGATTGTCAGCACCAGCTACGGCGAGTGCGAAGCTTATCTCAGCGGCTCGACGCTCGCATCGGGATCGGCACTGGAGCCGGGACTCGAATCGGCTTTCCAGCAAGCCGCTGCGCAAGGGCAGACGATTCTGGCAGCTTCCGGCGATTCCGGTTCGACCGACTGCTTTATCGGCGCGGGTGCCGGAAACCCTCCGCTCTCGGAGCAGGAGGCTCTTGGCGTCGATTATCCCGCCAGCAGTGCGTATGTCACTGGCATTGGCGGCACGGAAGTCTCCAAGGCCAACGCCGCTTATCTCACGGCGGGCGATGGCTATTGGGAGGCTCAGAGCAGTTCCGACGAGGTGAGTTCGGCGCTGCAGTATATCCCTGAGGTTGCCTGGAACGAGGACCTCGCCAATTGCGGCCAGACGAATTGCTTATCCGCAAGCGGCGGCGGCGCCAGCGCACTTTTCGCCAAGCCGAGTTGGCAAACGGGAGTACCCGGCATTCCCAATGACGGCAAGCGCGACGTTCCGGATATCGCGGTATATGCCTCGCCCGACCTCCCCGGCTACCTGGTTTGCAGCAGTGACCAGTCGGTCTGGAATTCGGGACAGGTATCCAGTTGCTCCAGCGGCTTTCGCGACTCCTCAACCGGGCTCCTCACCGTCCTCGGCGGCACCAGCTTTGGCGGCCCCATTTACGCCGGCGTGGTGGCCATCATCAACCAGGAGAAGAACTACACCACCGGACAAGGGCTCATCAATCCGACGCTCTACACGCTGGCAGCCAACAGCACCACCTATGCTTCGGCGTTCCACGATATCGCCAGCGGCAACAACGATTGCACCGCGGGCGCCGGATTTTGCAGCAGCACCGCCGGCTTCTCCGCCGGAACCGGCTACGACCAGGTCACCGGGCTCGGCTCCATCAACGTGAACAACCTGGCAACTGCGTGGACCGCCAGCACAGGCCCCCTCCTGACCAGCACCACCACAACCATTACCGCATCGAATACTGCACCCTTGGTGAATGCCTCTGACAACTTCACCATCTCGGTGACTTCTGCCTCTGGCACGCCAACGGGTTCAGTGACACTGACCGTCGACTCCAACGCGCCGATTACTGAAACCCTTGCCGCGAACGGCACCTACGTGTACACCACTTCCTTCACCACCACCGGCGCGCATACAATTGTCGCCGCTTATGCGGGCAATTCCACTTATGCAGCCTCCACTGGAACCGTTACCATCAATGTCGGAGCCGTCAGTTCCGGCACAGGAACCATCTCGCTCGCGGCAAGCCCGACTACGCTCAGTGTTGCTCAAGGCGCAACGGGGACTGAAACCATCACAGTGACCCCCGCGGGCGGATATACGGGCACGGTCCTGCTTGCCTTCGATACGTCGAACGATACCGCTCTCCAGAATCTGTGCTATGAATTTACAAACATGAACAGCTCCGGCGAAGGAACGGTGACCGTCGCGGGGACAGCCGCTGCGGCAACGCAACTGACTCTCTTTACCAACGCTTCGCAGTGCGCAGCGACGGGCGCGCAGCGTGGCAGCGGCATCCAGCCGTTCCGCGCTCTGCGTGGAAGCGGCAACTCGGCAAGGAACACTGGAACCAATCCTGCTCCGCGCGGCCCTGTGCCGCTCGGCGTTGCCTTTGCCGGCTTACTGCTGGCGGGCTTCCTCGGGTGCTACGCGCGTAGATTCCGTTCTCTGGCTGCCCTGATCGCTCTAGCGGCTGTGGGCCTGGCCGTGACAGCCTGCGGAGGTGGTGTCGTCAGCACCGCTCTAACCAATCCACCGGCGGGCACCTACACCATCACCGTTACCGGACAGGACTCGGCGACGGCAAGCGTCTCAGCATCGACACACTTCACCTTCACCATCCAGTAAATGTTGGATAAGCCGTATGTGAGCTCCGGTCAGAAATCCAGCTGGCTACTCGACGTGTAACATTCCTTCCAGCAAATAGAAGGCTAAAAGCCTTGCAGGAGCTGGAGCCAGAAGGCGAATGTAACATTCTCTCTAAGTTATGATGGCTAACTATGGAGTTATTCTGGCAGCTTTGGGTTAGGTGCCATCAGTGTTAAAATGGAATTAACTAGGTCTTTGACCGTATAAT
>PKXI01000461.1 GCA_003133425.1 Acidobacteriaceae bacterium | reverse complement strand
CGTGCCACTACACCATTTTCAAAATTGCAACACGCTGATAATGAATCACTTCCGAAATTATGGTGTAGAAGATGAGTTAGGACTGCAAACCGCGAATCACCCGGCACCGCTAACTTGCTAACTCGCTATTCCCGCGGAGCGGGGGCCAACTTGCTGCATTTGTACCAGACCCCAACGCTTCATTTCCGCTATCTCCGAAACCGCAAAAAAGACCCATAACTGCGCCCTTTTGAGACCCTTTTTAACTCTTTTGAGCTTCATTTGCACGTTCAACGGGCAATTCTCGACAACCCCTTCCTCAAAAACGACACCTTTTCAGCAGCCATTTCGTCGAATCGTGTAGAAAGAAAGGTCAACCCCTCAAAAAAGGTGCAACCACCCAAGCGAACATCGAACGCTTTCGATAGAACCACTTGAGCGACTATCTGCTCCCCGCCTATCACGGATCAAGAAAATGGAAAGATTAGCAATCAAGTTTGACCCTGCTCGGGCAGGGGCAATAGTTTGGAAGAGTGCGCGGCAGCAGAATGTCGTCGTCCTCGAACGTTCAGAACAAGGAGACCGGATGCAAAGCAGAGCTTTTTCCTGGGTTTGGAAGAGTTTCTTGGTGACCATGCTCGCCGCAATGTCCGTTGCCGTAGCGCAGGGGCAGAACCTGAAAAGCTTCGAGCAGAGGATCACGACCAAAGTGCTGCCCAACGGCCTCACGCTGATCGTCTGCGAACGCCCTGAGGCCCCTGTGTTCAGCTACTCCACGTTCATCGACGCCGGCGACGTCGACGATCCCAGTGGCCAGAGCGGCCTTGCGCACATGTTCGAGCACCTGGCGTTCAAAGGCACCAGCCAGATTGGAACCACCAACTATGCCGCGGAGAAAATCGCTCTGGAAAAGGTGGAGGCCGCGAACGACGCCTACCAGGCCGAGTACCTCAAGCCCGTAGGCCGCGACGAGAAAAAGGTTGAGGCGCTGCACAAGGCCTTCGTCGATGCGCAGAACGAAGCGCACAAATACGTAATCCCCAACCAGTTCACTGACGTGGCCGAGCGCAACGGGGCCCACGGGTTGAACGCCGAGACAGGCCTCGACGACACGCAGTACTTCTGGTCCATGCCCGAGAACCGGCTTGAGTTATGGGCATGGCTTGAGAGCGGCCGCCTTTCCGACACTGTTCCGCGCGAGTTTTACAAAGAACGCGACGTAGTAATGGAAGAGCGCCGCATGCGCACCGACTCCAACCCCATCGGCCGTCTCGTCGAACAGTTTCTAGCCACCGCATATGTGGCCCACAACTACGGGCGAAGCGGGGTTGGCTGGCCGAGCGAGGTTGGCCAGATTACCGCGACCCAGGCAATGAAATTCCACAAAGAATACTACGTCGGCGGCGACATCGTGGTCACCGTAGTAGGTGATGTCAAAGCGTCTGAAGCAATGCCAATGCTTGAGCGCTACTTCAGCAAAGTCCCCGGTGGACCCAAGCCGGAAGAGATGACAACCGCGGAGCCGAAGCAATTTGCTGAGAAGTCGGTCATCATTCGCGAACAGACGCAGCCGTTCTACATCGAGGGCTACCACCGGCCCAGCTATCACGATCCTGACGATGCGGTGTACGCCGCCATTCAGGACATCATGTCCAACGGGCGCGTTTCGCGCATGTATCGCAGTCTCGTGGAGCAGCAGCAAATCGCAGCCGAGGCGGAAGGGTTCAGTCCGTTCCCCGGCGACAAATATCCCAGCCTGTTCGCGTTCTATGCTGTTCCACTCCCAGGGCACACGCCGGCCCAGATCCGTGAAGCAATTCACAAGGAAATTGATAAACTCAAAAGCTCAGACGTGACAGACGCCGAACTCCAGATGTACAAGACCCGTGCGCGTGCCGACCTGCTGCGCGGCCTCGCCGACAACGAGGGCTTGGCGAATGCTCTATCGGAATACCAGACGCGGTATGGAGACTGGCGAGAACTCTTCCTGCAACTGGACAAGGTGGACAAGGTGACGAAAGCAGACATTCGCCGCGTGGCGAATCAGGTATTTGTAATTTCGAACCGCACCAGCGCGGAGATTGATACTGAAGCACCGGCAGCGAACGCAAAGAATGCTGGAGGCGCGGAATGAAGCGGCTGACGATCAGAAGTGCTTCCGGAATTCTGATAATGGGTACAATCCTTGCGGCCGTGGTTGGGCCGGCAATTCTGCGCGCGCAGCAGAGCGCCCCTTGGGAAAAGATTCCCATTCCCAAACTGCATGAGTTCAAGCCACAGCAGCCGAAGCGCATCGAGCTCAAGAACGGAATCGTTGTGTTCCTGCAGGAAGATCACGAGCTTCCGTTTGTATCGGGATCGGTGATGATTCCCGGAGGAGAGCGCGAAGTCGACCCCGCCAAGGCGGGCTTGGTGAGCCTGTATGGGCAGGCGTGGCGAACCAGTGGCACCGCGAAGATGAACGGCGACGCCATGGATGATTTTCTTGAAGCAAAGGCCGCGCATATCGAGACCACAGGAGATGTAGATTCCACTGCGATCGCATGGGATTCACTGAAGGGAGACTCGGATCAGGTCTTTGACCTTGCGATGGATCTTCTCTTCCACCCAACTTTCAGTGCGGAAAAGATGGAGCTCGCGCAGCAGCAGGAAGCCACCGGAATCGTGCGCCGCAACGACGACGAAGGCGGAATTGCGACCCGCGAGGCCGCGAAGCTAGTGTACGGAGTCAACAGCCCGTATACACGGCAACCTGAGCTGGCAACCATCGGCGCGATTTCGCTGGCCGACTTGCAGGCCTGGCACGACCGCACGCTAAAGAGCAAGTTGATCGTAGGTATAAGCGGGGACTTTGACTCCGCAGCGATGGAGGCAAAAGTTCGCGCGGCATTTGAAGCGCTGCCTGCGGTTGAAGTGTCTCCTGCAAGGCACGACGAGTTTGCCGGACCCACACCGGGCGTTTACTTCATCGACAAACAAGACGTGAACCAGTCGAACGTGGAGATTGTCGGCCTCGGAACGGACCGTCGGAATCCTGATGTGCCGGCCTTGGCGGTGATGAACGAAATTCTCGGCGGCGGCTTTGCGAGCCGGCTCTTTCAGAGAGTGCGAACCGAGTTGGGACTGGCCTACGCAGTGGGTGGCGGATTCGGAATGGAGTACGACCATCCGGCGACCTTCCGCGCGGAGGTGCTGACCAAGAGCCCCTCGACCGTCGATGCAACCAAGGCTGCGCTGGCCGAGATTGCTGGGCTCAACACCCGGCCTTTCACCGAGGTGGAGTTGAAACGCGCCAAGGACAACATCCTCAACTCGTTTTTGTTCCGCTACGATACCAAAGACAAAGTGCTCGACGAACGGGAACGCCTGGAGTTCTATGGCTATCCGGCTGACTATCTGGAAACCTACAAAGCCGGCCTTGAAAAGGTGACGCTGGCGGACCTGACCGCGGCGGCAAAGAAATACATTCACCCGGACAAGCTGGCTGTGCTGGTGGTTGGCAACGGGCCGGAGATCAAGCCGGGATTGGATGAGCTGAAAATGGGAACAATCCAGCCGATCGACATTACCATTCCGCAGCCGGGACAGCCGGCAGGTGCGGCAGGCGGAGCCGAGAAATAATCGCGGCAACAATTCTGAACTAAAGCAGCACCCTAAAGAAAAACACCGGGAGAGTACATAGCGTGAAGACGATTGCGGAGTTGGTGGCGGAGGATACGAAGCTGCGGAACCAGGCAGCAGCCCGGCTGATGGCAGCCGGAGTGACAATCTACAAGCCGGAGACGTGCGTTATCGATGCCGACGTCGTGGTTGCGCCCGATACGGTGATTGAGCCGTTTGTACAGTTGCTGGGCAAAACGCGGATCGGCGCAAAGTGCCTCATCCGTTCGTATACGGTGATTGAAAACTGCACGCTCGGTAACAACGTACTCGTCAGGCAAAGTTGCGTCCTGACCGAGAGCATCGTCGGAGACGGAGCAAAGATCGGACCGTTTGCGCACCTGAGACCGGAAAGCGAAATCTGCGAAGATGCGCACGTCGGCAACTTTGTTGAGACCAAAAAGTCGAAGCTGGGCAAGGGAGCCAAGGCCAGCCACCTAACCTACCTGGGCGATACAGAGGTTGGCGAGGGCTCGAACATCGGGGCCGGGGTAATTACCTGCAACTACGACGGCGTGAACAAGCACCGCACGAAGATCGGAAAGCGGGCATTCGTGGGCAGCGACTCCACCCTCGTGGCTCCAGTCAGCGTGGGAGAGGGTGCGTTTATCGGCGCGGGCTCGTGCATCACCAAGGATGTGCCGGCCGGCGCTTTGGCGGTAGCTCGTAGCCACCAGGTGACCAAGGAAGGCTGGGCCGAAGCCAGACGGGCTCATCAAGCCAAGAAGCAGTAATGCAGCAGGCCTTTTCGCAAACCACGCGCCGTTGAAGAATTCCAACATCTCCATAACTACGTTTTAAATCAATATTTTATCTAGGTATTTCCCGCGCAAACTGTTCAGCGTCTCACCGCGGCGAGGGAGCCAGGGAAACAATCTCTTCCGGCGCGCAAAAGCGCGAAGACGGCTTGGTGCATCCAACCTATGGGAAAAACCTCAGACCTTCCGGTCTATTACCCGTCTAGAACGTAGCGGTGGCTCGGGGACTTTGAGGGTCGCGGTTGTAGTGTGACGGTGCCGCATGATTGCTAAGGCCTGCTACTTTCGAGTTGTTACTTTGCGGATGCTGTAGGGTCGTATGACCCTTTTTTGTGATGGTCAGCCGGATTAAACCCCTGTTTACTAAGACAAGGACCATGCAATCGTGGGGTGAGCCCTTAGGCCCGTTCGGCACGGCGGAGGCCGCTGCGCGAAACACAGGAGTTCCGGAGGAGGTTGTTTGGAAGTGAACCTTGCAGGACCGGGAACGCCTAGCCCCGCGGAAGAATTACCCGCGGAAGCAGAAGCGCGCGTAATCGCTAACGTCAGAAAGCCGGCACGGGTTCTGGTCGTTGACGATGAGGCACACGTCCGGTCCATGGTTGGTTCCACACTTGAGCGTAAGGGATATGAGGTGCAATTGGCCTCGAGCGGCCGGGAAGCCCTGGCAGCTCTCGAAATGAACACCTACGACCTGGTGTTGACCGACATCGTAATGCAGGATCTGAATGGAATTGCGCTGCTGGAGCGGATTCATGCGCAGCAGCCAAATCTTCCGGTAGTGATGGTGACCGCAATCCATGACATCAGCGTGGCCATTGACTCGATGCGCCGCGGAGCCTATGACTATCTGCTGAAGCCGTTCGAGCGCGACCACCTGATGGGCACGGTGGAACGTGCGTTGAAACACCGGCAGGTCCTGGAAGAAAGCCACAACTACCAGCAGAGCCTTGAGCAGATGGTGCGGGCCAGAACTGAGATGCTTCGCCATGCGATGGAAGATCTCGAGCACTCCTACGACGTCACGCTGGAGGCTCTGGGCGACGCACTCGACCTCAAAGACTCAGAGACTGAAGGGCACTCCAAGCGCGTAACCGCCTACACCATTGCGCTTGCCCGTGCCATGGGGTTGGCGCCGGCAGAGATCAAGGTGATTGCCCGCGGCGCGTTTCTGCACGACATCGGGAAGATGGCCATTCCCGACGAAATTCTGCGCAAGCCGGGGAAACTCACTCCGGAAGAGCAGGATTTGATGCGCGAACACTGCACGCGGGGCTACCACATGCTGCGCAAGATTCCCTTTCTGGCCGGCGCCGCTGAAATCGTATTCTGCCACCAGGAACATTACGACGGCAGCGGATACCCGAGCGGCCTGCACGGGCGGGAAATCCCCATCGGCGCCCGCATATTCGCTGTGGGCGACACGCTCGATGCCATTACCAGCGATCGGCCATACCGGATGGCGCGCAGCTTCGACGCGGCGCGCGAAGAAGTTCTGCGTTGCTCGGGAACGCAATTCGACCCAGCCGTTGTCGAGGCTTTTCTGAAAATTCCGAATGAGCTTTGGCAGGAGCTCCGCTCGGAGATCAGCGGCCAGAACAGGCGCTTCTCCACCTTTGACCTGCCCACTCCACCCAGCCCGCAAGAATAGCGCGACTGATTTTCTCGAAGACGATTCCCCAACCCTCAATCTGGAGCAAAAACCATGGCCGCTTTGTCTGTTGAAGACGCCAATTCCCGTCTGCGCGCCTTGCCCGANNAACAGTGTCGGAAAGCTGGCAGAACAAGCCGGCCACCATCCCGATATCGACATTCGCTACAACAAGGTACGCCTAGGCCTGACAACCCACGATGCCGGCGGGCTGACTGCGAAGGACTTCGATCTGGCCGCTCGGACAGACAAACTGGTCTGACGGTTCAGGTCGGCTGGGTCTGCCACATCAGGCTTCGTCGAAGGGGCCGTCTATTTGGCTACCAAATTGTGGATTTTTTCCAGTTTCACCGGTTTCACGGAGCTTTCTTAGGGTTTTGCGGTGCCACCAAGCCGCGGCAAGCCCACCCGCAAGCGCCGAACCTGCGGCGATAACTCCCACCTTCAACCATCCTGAATGCTGAGCTTGCGGGGCTTCTTTAGAGGGTGAAGTATTTGATTCCGAAGTATTTGCCATTACTTTGATTGCCTCCTGGTAGTCACCTTTGCCGTCGCTTCCCCTTGAAATTGACTGCGCTTTTGATGCTCCAAAATGAAAAAAGATCGCTTTTCCTGCCCTTGCAAATAAATTTCGATTTTTGTATTTGCATTCTTCTCAATCTATGCTATGCTGTATTTATTCCACTGGATGAGGCGGTTCACACCGTGCTCCTTCAGTAGGAAGTAGTTTGCGTCACTGGCCTCCCGGCACGAACAGCTAGACCGTTCGTGCCGTCTTTTTTTGTGCCAGAGGGTCGGGTCACAACGTGGGGACACCCTACAGCGAGTTGTGGCGGTTCCGCTTTATTCCATATCCGGATAAAATGACAGCCAGAGAGGTTCTATGAAGCACGTGATAAAGAGCCGCTGGTTCTTGGGTCTTGCGGTTTTCGCACTAACGGCTGCGAGCTATGCGCAATGGTCCAACCCGGGCGAAGATGTAGCCGCCTATCACCCCTCAGCACCGTTGAGAGTCAGTGCGCTGCCGCCGATCATGTCAGGAGCCAAGCTTACCGGGGAAAACTTCCGTTATCCGTGGCAGGTTCACGTCTACCAGCAGGTGATAAAGGTAAGCAGCGTGGTTTACCAGCTTCCCTGTAACTGCCGCTGCGATCGCGCGTTAGGGCACACCAGCCTGCGCAGTTGCTTCGAGGGGCTGCACGGGACCGAGTGCTCGACCTGCGCCCAGGAAGGGTTCTTCGCCTACCAGCAAACAAAGCTGGGCAAGACACCTGCACAGATCCGGGCCGCGATTGCCCGTCACGAGTACGAGAAGATCGACCTCGATAAACAGTAGAGGCCATAAGCAACCCGGCAATCTCCAGCAAAGTTACAACAAGCGTAGAATAGTAGTAGCAGCACGAGCCAGTTGGCCCGGCTCGCACNNTGGGGGCGTCACGGTTTCGACGGGATCGATTGCGGCTAAGGAGACATGTCGGGGTGTGGGCACCCGTAATCGCCTGCAAAACAAAAGTTGCCAACGATAATCTGGCACTTGCAGCTTAATTAAATAAGCTGCCGTCTTCCACGGCTTCGCCTATGGGCTGTGAGCGGACGTCATACAGTAGGCTGGCGTGAGCAGCTCGGTCCGTGTTGCTTGCGCAAGGTCATCGGACTAGTTCTCGGCGCATCTTGTCCGTTCTGAGTTCCGGGGGCGAATCCAAAAGGAAGCGGACAAAGCATGAACTCTCCTGGCTGACAGCGATTTCGGACGCGGGTTCGACTCCCGCCGCCTCCACCATATTATTATCAATAAGTTACATCATTCTTATCATCTGGTCGTGCAATGCCGTACAATATCGGCATGCTTGCGCTCTACCGCCGCCATCGCCGCGAATGCAAGGCTGGACATCTAGAGGATTCCAGGTCGTCCGAATACGACGAGCGCAAGAAGGGCTGGAAGCGCTGCGATTGCCCCGTCATTGCTTCCGGGTCGCTCGCCAAGAAGTTCCGGCGTCAGACGACCGGCCAGTGGGAATGGGAACCCGCACGAGCAGCAGCCGTCCAATGGGAAGCCGCTGGAAGCTGGGGCGCACCGTTACTCGTTAAGACCCCCAAACCGACAGAACCCTCCAATCGCATCACAATCAGTGAAGCGACCGAGGCATTCCTCGACAAGATCAAATCCCGTGGTCTTGCTAGCGCCACCCACGGCAAATACACGACCTTCATAAAACAGCTCCGCGTCTTCACAGAGAGCAAGGGATTTGTCTACCTCGACCGGCTTGGCATCAGCGACATGGACATGTTCTACGCCTCATGGCCGGACGGCAAGCGGGCCAAGGCGAGGAAACTGCACAAGCTGACCGGGTTCACCCAATTCTGCCTCCGCCGGAAGTGGATAGCGGAGGACATAGCGGCAGACCTTGAACCGCCCGAGGGTCATTCGATCCCGGCCAACAAATCTCCGTTTTCAGATGAGGAAGTCAATCGCATCATTGCCGCCTGCGATCAGCTAGGCGGCCCCGTCGCGCCTGGCCCCGGTCACAGGGAGTGGACGGGCGAGGACATCAAGACCTTCATCTACGTCATGCTCTACACAGGGATGAGGATTTCCGATGTCGCAACATTCGATACGTCTCTTCGCCTAAATGGCAACCACATTTTCCTTCGCATGCACAAAACCCGCAAGGAACTGTATACATGGGCACCGGATTGGCTTGTTGAGAGATTAAGAGAGCGAGAGCAACAATTCGGCCCGCGCATCTTCGCTCTAAGCAAGTCACATTCGTTGCCTGTGCAAACCGAGCGCTGGCGATTGAAGCTTCAAAAGGTCTTCGCTCTCGCTGGACAATTTTCGGAGAAACCGGTTCCCCACAGGTTCAGACATACTTTTGTGAGGATCTTGCTCGAACGCGGTGTGCCGGTCGGAGACGTTGCAGAGTTGGTGGGTGATACGGAACGCATACTGATCCGCTATTACAGCAAATGGATTGCCTCACGCCAGGCAAGACTATCTGCGATCCTTCAAGAGGCATTCGCAGAGCAGCCAACGCCAAGCACCAAGGTCGTCGCGATTCGTTAAGGCTTGCAGCCCTGTTCCGGAAGCCTGAAGTAACGACGGGCTTATCTGGTTCCTTCTCCCAATCGTCCTTCCACACTTCGTATTGAGAGCAAGGCTTACGATCCTATTCATTGATCGTGTAATAGTCTTTTCCGTTTGGCGTGATCAGGACATTATTGTCCGCTTTCTCTAAGACCAGATGCTCGATCTTCTTCGTTTCGAGGCATGAAAATACCTCCGATCCTACTGCCACCGCAGCACTGGCCGCGAAACCTATCAACAACCTCCGATCACGTCGATTTACCACGCCCCCCAGACGGTAATGACCTCCGTCAATGATCATTGCGAGCTTGTTGAAGTTGTCCCCCACCGACTCAAAATTGCCACAGACGTCACGGTGATGGGGATCCAACATCTTGTACAGCTGCTTTGCAAACGGCTCACTCATATCTAACCCTCCCCTCGCGTTAAGAAGTCAACCTTCTGTGAATGCGCTCCGCCACGCTTTGGGGAACTGAATACGTGACGTGGGACTTTTTCCTTCCCAACCTCACCCTCATTACGCCCGGCTCATCGCTCACCAGCTTCCGCACCGTCTCGCGACCAATCCTCCACATCGACGCGAGATCGCTCAGCCGGTAGTGCCGCTCGAAACTGGTGTCTGAATTCATAAGGTCTCAACACCTCAGCCCATCGCTCCTCAAAACGCAAAATCCCAATCGTGCAAACGCGCTCCGCTTGTGAACCTGCGGCACGGTCTTAACGGCCTCGGACCATGAGCGATTGCCTTGAAACGTCTTCATGACGGCGGCAACAGACCGCGATCAATTAGCCCGCACAACGAGGTTGATGGATCGAATGCCTGAGTTATTTCCCTGGTTCTTTCTTGCGCATAGTTGGACTGGAGATTCGGCCACCGTCGGCAGACAGTGACCAAAGCTCGATATAAATCAGTTTGAATAAGGTTGGAGCCGAGCGAAAGGGACAAATTTTAGAAGTGATTGAGACCGTGAAGGAGGATTGTCCTACTGTGTCGATCCCATCGGCAGGCTGTTATCAATGAAGTGATACGATGGCGACATCTACCTATTTGACCACGGCAGAATTATTCAAGTGCAATTCCAACTCCGTACTTACTTTGTCCGATGACATCAATTCATCTTTATGAGACCTTAGGGATCGTACGCAAGACGAGAACGAAGACAGTGGTAGGACCCAGTACATTGAATCTGAGCGGCATCTATTGGCTCAACATCGGTTGCGCGAGCAGACAAGGCGCTCGCCCGTTCCAATTCTATTTGGCGCGTAATCTCATTCGCGAGTTCTGTCGCCAGCGTGTCGCGTTCTTCGTTCAGCAAGTCGGTCCGCGCCCTGGGGAAACAGGAAGGCACTCAACCTGGATAGTTCCAAGGGCAGCGACATGGTTCAACGGTCGAAGGATCGGGTTTGTGACTTCCCGTCAAGCACGCCTACTTAGTCTCGCATAATAGGGTGACACGCCGATCAAAAAAAGAGACCTGCGTGGTGCAGGAAAGAAAACGGCAGCATGGATTGGCGTACTCGCGCCATGCCGCCGCACACGCCGTCTTCGGCCTCGCCAAGTCCGGCAACACAGCGGTTGGCCAATTCCTGACCTTTGATGTTGCCCCATAAGTCCTCTACCGGATTCAGGTCAGGAGAATA
>PKXI01000169.1 GCA_003133425.1 Acidobacteriaceae bacterium | reverse complement strand
CTCTTCACTCGTGAGGACGCGGTGGAAGCCGCCTGGGCAGTGGCCGACCCGGTCCTTAAAGGGCACCACAAGGTTCGCCCGTACAGGCGCCGAAGTTGGGGGCCGAAAGAGGCTGACGCGATTATCGCTTCGGACGGTGGTTGGCACAATCCCATATCCCGTCTGACGACTTCGAGTTGAGCCGCATCGACCTGGCGACGGGCAAGGCACTACCTGGGCCAGGCGGCCCATGGTCCGGATTCGATCATCGTGTTGGATGGCGCCGCAACTCTTACCGCGCGAGGCCGGAGCATCCTACTCGCGCGGGGCGCTATGGTTTTGTGCCCTTCGGAACGTACTATTCTCTCAATGCAGGCGTCACCCCGGCAATGTTGTTCAAAAGCCTCCGTTCCTGGCCATACCGATTTTGTCTACGGCTCGGAGTGACGCCGCTATGGGCTTGGCGTCAAAACAGCAGGGTACGGCTATGAGCACGGGGTTGAATTTCTCCGGGCCGGAACGTGATTACGTATCGATACGAGTTTCGGCCGAGAAATCAAAAACGGTTTCCGACTTGGATCGCAAATCCGACACCTGACGGACGGATGGGACAGCGACCGAAGCGGCCGCCCCAGGAATAGGCTTCTTCGGTCGATAATGTCCTCCCATCAACACGGTACGCGCCAAGTCCATGAAATCAGGTAGTGAATGCGCCGCTGGGCAGCCGATGGGCACCTCAAGCCCAGGATGGTCGGCTTATCCGAAGGGGCCCGGCTGATGACGGAATTGGAGGAAGCTGCCAAGGCCGGGGACCCGAATCCCGGCCGAATCGCAGTTCAATCCGGGACCGGCGGTCTGAGTTCGCGCGGAGCGGCTTCGTTCGCCTCGCGCATGTTGTCAGGCGCGTACCGCCATCAAGAGCCGCGGTGCCGTCGCAAACGCGTTTGACGGTGGCAAGTGAATTGTGTCTTAATCTCTGGTCAAGGTGGCGCGGTTCCCGAATGGAAGACGTAGTCGCAACACCCGTTCGCGATGTCGTTCTTCATTGAGGTTTCGCACGCGAGCCATCAACAAGTCATGGACCGATATCATTCCAGATAATTGCCCTGTATCGCTGTCGACTACCGGAAGACGTGTAAAACCTGTCTCGGCCATGCGAAGGACCACAACGCGCAACGGCTCATCCGGGTGAGCCACAATGGGTTCTACCAGTACATCACCTAGAGAAACTCCTGACACCGCGGATTCAGTGAGTTCACGCAATTGCTTGCGAGTAATCACGCCTCTAATACGTCTTTCGTTGTCCACTACCGGATAGAGGTGCTGTCCGCGCTGGGCCGGCTCGCGGATCAGCGTATCGCGTAGCTCATTTACCGTTGCCCCTGCCGGAAGCACCACCAGGTTCGTCCGCATGACTTCCCGTACAAATAGGACCTCAAGCGGGTCCGTCGCATACTCGCGGGTAAGATGAAATCCCCGGCGCGCAACCTTTTCAGTCAGGATGGACCGCTTCAGCAGCAGCACGGTGGTTGCATGAGCCAGGATTGCGGCCACTAGCAGTGGAAGCAGTACATTAATGTCGTGGGTCAGTTCCAGCGCAAAGAGAATCGCCGTGAACGGCGCCCGCATAGTGCCGGCAAGAATCGCCCCCATGCTGACCAGCGGCCAAAAACCAGCACCCTCGTTTGGCAGGAAGGTCGCTTCAACGCCCCCCAGCGCCGCCCCCATCATGAGTAGAGGCGCCAGTACACCACCGGACGTTCCCGATCCCAGCGAAATTACCCAGATTGCCGATTTGACCAGCAACACGCCTGCGATCACAGCGCGTGGCACGTCGCCTTGGAGCAGCGACTGGATTGTATCGTAGCCAACGCCTAATGCCTGCGGAAAGATCATCCCGCCCAATCCGACTGCGAGGCCGCCAATCGCAGGCCACCACTTCCAATGAATTGGTAGCTTCATGAATGAGTCTTCCGCTGCATACACGCCCAGCGTCAACAGGCATGAAAGGCAACCCGCCAGAANNGCCCGCAATGACACATCCCGCCAAGCCCTGTGGGCCAAGAAAAATCGCGTGTTGCGGTACCGGGAAGAGCGGGCCCAGGCCCAGAATGTATCGGCGAGCCGCGCCTGCTGCGGCGCTCGCCAGAGCCACCGGTATCACGCTCCGTGGCTTCCATTCGAACAGCAACAGTTCAACGGCTAGCAGCACCGCCGCAATGGGAGTGGCAAATGTTGCAGACATGCCCGCAGCCGCACCCGCAACCAGAAGCGTCTTTCGTTCAGCCGCGGTCAAGTGAAATAGTTGCGAGATTACCGATCCGATGGCTCCCCCAGTCATAATGATCGGGCCTTCGGCTCCGAACGGACCGCCTGATCCGATCGAGATTGCTGAGGAGATAGGCTTCAGAATCGCCAGCCGTGGCTGTACTTTGCTGCCGTTAATCAGAATAGATTCAAGAGCCTCGGGAATACCATGACCGCGAATGCGCTCGGAGCCATAATATGCCATGAAGCCGATAACGAGGCCACCGGCCACGGGAACTAGAACTGAAAACCAGCCTAGATGGTTTCCGGCTGGAGAAACAAGTGCGGTGCTGATCCGCCCGTAGTAGAAGGCGTTCGTGAAAAAGGCGATGAGACGAAGCAACGCCCATGCCACGAAAGTGCTCAAGATCCCGATGCCGATCGCGAGCAACGAAATCGGCACCACTCGCGCAGTTGTGGTGAAATCGCCGAGTTTTTGCGAACTCTGTTTGTGATGTTTACTCACGATGCCATTTTCCCCTTGGAATCTCGCAGGATGGAATTCAGCGCGTACGCCAGTTCAGGACCGGAACGTTCAAGCTCAGTTCGATGCGCCAGTGCCAGTTTACGGAGGGCCGCACAGCCTGCCGGCGTTAGGCGGACCCACACCTCGCGCTTATCGTCAGGACCAGGATGTCTCGCAATCGCGCCTGTGTGCTCCAGCCGATTGATCAGTTCTACCGCGCTGTGATGCTGAATGAATAACCGGGAGGCGATCTCTCTAATAGTCGGCTTTACGTCCTCCGGAAGGCCATGTACCGCAAGCAGTAGCTGGTGTTGCTGCGCCTCAAGACCGTGTTCTTTCGCAGTCACCTCGCTGAAGTGAAGGAATCGTCGGATCTGTCTTCGGAACTCGGCTAGATCAAGGTATTGGTCGCTAGAGAGATCCTGCGCAGCCTCCATAGTTATATCGTACCACGATACATAATGCGTTTGCAGCCCAAAAATGTGATGGGGCAAGAACGTGGGGTCCGTGACTGCAACGGTCGAAGAACTTGGCCAGAATCAGGGACGAAACCCGGCTTGCCGAGCTACCCTGGCTCAGTCAAAAACCCGCACACATTGGCCCAAGGGGAAGTTGCGCGATTCCTGCCCCGGTGACAGCAGTCACATCAATTGGAGCGCGAAGAGCGCAATATCGCTGTGGAAGGACGTCTCATGGAACTCCGTTCGAATAGCAAGGTGGGAGAAATTGCTGCGGCCTCCATGGCATCGATTCGGGTGTTGGAGGATTTCGGAATAGACTATTGCTGGGGTGGAGAGCAGTCCATCACGGAAGCCTGCCGCTCGGCCGGAGTGGACCCGGAAGGGCTTCTTCAAGCCATCGGTGACACGATGCTCTCCACTGCGCCAGGGACACGCGACTGGAAGGCAGAGCCGCTCGCCGCACTGATCTGCCACATCGTTTCAGTGCATCACGAGTATCTGAGGCTCGAATTGCCGAGAATCCAGAAGCGGTTGGCTGTAGTCTANNTTCGCAAATCCGATCAACATCATGCTGGCCGAGCACGAAAGCGCGGGCGCTTCATTGGACCGGATCCGTAAGATTACTAGGAATTACGAGATTCCATCTCATGCCTGTCATACCTACCGGGCGCTTTTCAAGGACTTTAGGTCGCTTGAGCGCGATCTTCATATGCACATTCATCTCGAAAACAATATTCTGTTTCCGAGGGCTCTTGCGCTTCAGCCCTGAGACTCCGCCTCTTGTTCAAGTCCCGGGCGGTTCACGATCTGCACCTCGTGCCCTTGAATACGGATCAGCCCTTCGCCGCGGAAGCGCGCCAAATTCCGGGAGACCACCTCCCGCACTGTTCCCAGCCGGGAAGCAAGCTCCTGATGGGTCAACGGGAGGTCGAAGCTCTCGGTGCCCACTCCCTTGGATGTGTCCAAGAGCAGCCGTGCCAGCCTCTGGGTGACACTTCCGAATGTCATGGCTTCAACCAGACCCACGAGGTGCCGCAGTCGCCGCCCCACGACGGCTAAGACTTTTAGCGCGACGTCTGGGTACTGCCGGCAAACCTGTTGGAAGTCGTTCTTGTTGATGAATAGGGAGACCACTGGGTCCACCGCCCGCACGGATGCAGGGTACGGCCCGCCATCGAACAGCGGCAACTCGGCCACGGTCGCAGGCGCAGTCTCAATTGCCAGCATTACCTCGCGTCCAGCAGGAGATGTCCGAAATATCTTCACGCTCCCCTGAACGATCAGAAAGATGCCGTCGCACGGCTCTCCTTCCCAGAAGAGCATTTCGTCCGGAGCGAATCGCCTCTCCATAGCCCGCTGCGCCAGTCCGTGAATTTCACTTTCGCTGAGAGCTGCAAATAGTGCAATCTCTGAAAGAGCTGCGATTTTCTGTGGCAAACATCTATCGTAATACGTAACTTCGGCTCCCGCCGATATGCGACGATCGAGAAGAGTGATGAAAAAATGAGTGACGCATACGTTTACGTGCGGGACCTGCGCCAACAAGCGAAAGTGCCAGAGAACGGAATACTCTGAAATGAACCGGCGGGCCGATGTTGACGGGCTGTTATTCGTCACGACTCAGGATGGGTGTCTGGCATGAAAGAATGCGCGTCACCAACACCGTTCATCGTCATGACCATTGGGCATTCCACGCGCTCGGCAAAGGAGTTCATCCACATCCTGAAAGCACACCAGGTACGGCGGCTGGTCGATGTGCGCACCGTCCCACGTTCGCGACATAATCCGCAGTTCAACCGAAGCGAATTGTCGACCGCTCTCCATTCGGCTCGCCTTCATTACCGGTACATGCCCGGACTGGGCGGCTTTCGGCGCGCGCATCGGGATTCCCTCAACACCGGCTGGCATAACGCCAGCTTCCGTGGCTTCGCCGATTACATGCAGACACCTGAGTTCCGCAAGAACCTGGATAATTTGGTCGCGCTTGCCGAGTCAGAACGGACTGCTATCGTGTGCGCCGAAGCCGTTCCCTGGCGCTGTCACCGCTCCTTGATAGCCGATGCGCTGCTGGCACGGGGGATTGAAGTACGCGAAATCACCAGCGCGACTCGTTCACAAACTCATACGCTGACGCCTTGGGGGAAAATTGATGGGACGCAGGTCACTTATCCTGCTGAACGCAAAGAGTAGAGCAAGAGGAGATCACACCGATGGCAGACGACTTCAATGTAGGAGATCACGTTGAATGGAACTCGGAAGCAGGGCGAGTCCGGGGGACGATCAAGAAGAAGCATACCTCCGAGATCACGTTCAAGGGCTANNTTAGCGATGCACAAGGGTTCGGCTCTCCAAAAGGCCGCAAAAGGCAAGTAAACTCGGCCTGTCCCCGGTTGCGTTCTCCGGCCGTCCGAGACGCAACAGGCACTGCGGTTCCTCCGGCCAGAGAGCCTGCCGCCGCGCCCGGTGACCAAAGGGGCCACTAGTGTTCCCCAGGTCGTTTTCGGGAACTTTAGAGACTGTCGCCGTCCTGCCGTCTTCGTCTCTCAATCTTGGCGCAATCCGGTGACGAACGTCGTGATCGTGACCTCAGTCACCCGGATCGAATCCAGCAGGGTTTAGACTTACGAGGAGGAGGGCTATGCTTAATCGCCGCCACGTAGCAGTCGGCACCATCTCACTTACGGTCTGCTTTGCGGCATGGGGGCTGATCAGCGCCTTCGCGCCCCGTTTCCGCGAGATCCTCCACCTAACGGCTTCGGAGACCGCATTGCTGGTTGCCGTTCCTGTGCTCCTGGGATCACTGGCCAGAATCCCGATGGGCATTCTCACCGATCGTTTTGGCGGTCGCGCCGTCTTTTCGATCCTGATGGTTGCGGTGGCGGTGCCCGTCTGGTTGGTGCCGCAGCAGCCCACCTATCTGAGCCTGCTCACGGTCGCGTTCCTGCTGGGGCTGGCTGGCTCCTCCTTCGCTATCGGGGTAGGCTACGTCTCCCGATGGACGCCCCCTGACCGGCAGGGCAGTGCGCTGGGAGTCTATGGCTTGGGAAACATCGGCCAATCCGCCGCGGTATTCCTCGGTCCGGTGCTGGCCGCTCAAGTTGGGATGCCCGCCCCACCTATCGATCAGTTTTTGTGCTGCGCGCCGTCGAAGGCCTTAACGTGGCTGAGACCGCAGCGTGCCTGGACATCAGTCTGGAAGCTGTCAAAACCAGACTTCATCGGGCCAGGTCTTTGCTGCGGAAGGACCTCCACCGGCGTGCCGGCGTGACGGCAGCTCAGGCCTTTCCGTTTCACCTGTCACGGTGCGACCGCGTCGTGGAAGCTGTCTTTCGGCGAATCGGTTCCGGGCCGTGAGTGCGGCTCAACGGGGTTTTGCTACGTTGAGGATTCTCATCATCGCACACTCCCTGCGGCACTCACGGCGTTGCAGTCCAGTTGCCACTGCGTTGCAGCAGCATGAACCATGCGAATTACTTCTTCCGCGCGGAATGGTTTCAGCAACAAATCGTAACCGCCGACGTTGAGCACCTCGGCCCACAACGCATCGTCCGCCAACCTGGAAGTCACAATGAACAT
>PKXI01000113.1 GCA_003133425.1 Acidobacteriaceae bacterium | reverse complement strand
CTACGCAACTACGATGACCCAACGGTGCGCAGAGAGTTCGCGCAGAAGTCTTATGAGCTCTTCTTGAAGGAATGGCGCGAGCAAGGCCATGTGCATGAGAACTACAACGCGACTTTGGGAGCCGGAGACGATGTCTCTAACAGCGACCGCTTCTATCATTGGGGTGCGTTGCTTGGCTATGTTGAGTACCTTCAGCAAACAGAATCTAAGGGCCGAACCGGTACAATCCGATCCCCTGAAGGACGCTGAGCGGCAACCAACTGGTGTTATTTTTCATAGATTTAGACACAGGCGACGACGACCCAGGCGAATCTCGCGCTATCGCGTTTCGGTCCTGCCCATCTCCAGAATTCCCGGTCCATCTTTGGGCGATTGGCCATCAACGCTGCGATCTCCAACTCATTGTGTACGAGACTTTCCGCCAACAGTTTTCAGAAACCGTTTCCCTGCAGCAACAGAGAGGAGACGCTGCTGGGAATTGAATACCAGGGTTTCACTTTGCCCGCGCCTGGCAGAAAAAAAGGTCAATACAATCATTCTTCTGGAGCGCATCTCGTCATTCGGATTGATCTGCCTGAGTGGGCTGGTGACTGTGGACGCTGGAAGGGATTATCTACTCGCTCAAGGGCGATAAAACAGACGCAATTGGTTCTTTCGATAGGGCACTGCGCATTTAGCCTACGTACATGCCGGCGTTGAATGGAGAAGTTCAACTCCTCTACTCACCGTCCGACGAGTCCGCGATGTACCATCTGATCATTTCGATGCGCCATACCGGACACACTGACGATCTGAAGCCCATGGTGGATCGCCTGGCTGTGTTACATCAAGAGTCAGCTCGGCATGAAACGGAAAGAAAGCAATACCGGCTGGTCGTGGGGCCGGCGCCTGCAAAGTAGAGGTTCTTCAGGGTCGCCTTCCCTCCATGAAAGACGGAACACTGCATTCCTGACCAAAGCGACCTACATCGTCCATTGGTGCTGACGAACTTGACGCCTGTCGTGCCGCAAGGGAAACTGCAGGCGTCCAGCAAGACGCGCAGCGGCTTCACCGTCATTTAGCTCGCAGCTATATCCACACCTTCGAGTGGATTGAAGGCTCAGATCTGAGCGAATGGCCGACTTCGTCATCGCTGGGATAGTCGTGCGGAGGTCCGATGCGATTCGTTCGCGCGAAATTCGGAATCGCCAACATCGGAGAGCCGTCTTCCCACTTTCCGGAGATCACCATCACGCCGCCGAGCACGTCAGCGCGCCACTCTGTGTGGAACGGTGCGTCCGCCAGCTTACGGTCGATATTTGTGTTGTCTTCAGTCTCTACGTTGTAGATGAGTGGGCCGTACTTCAAGGCCACCTGGTCAACGTCAGCCTTGATTCGGCTGTCCGCGGCCACGCGCTGCGGCTCCATTGGCAGCTCCAGTTCGATGTGGTCGCCCGGCTTCCACTCGCGCGTGACCACGGCATAGCCCTTATGAATGGTCGGCGTCTGCGCGTGTCCATTGACAGCAAACCGCTTCACGCCTCGCACTAGCGGTGAATCTTTGTAGAGCCTGCTCGTGGTTCGGTCCGGGATGCGCACGTAAACCGAGAAAGTCTTTGTTTCCTCTGGATTCACAGTGATTGAAATCGCTCCATCCCAGGGGTAATCCGTCTTCTGGACCACTTCCACGTTTGTGCCAGCAACCTGGCCAACATGAATCTTGCTACCGACAAACATGTTGACGTACAGCCCGTCATTGCTCTTCACGTAAGTCCAGGTTGGGATCATGAGCAGCGTGCGCGCAAAATTGCCTACGCAGCACGGACAAACATGCCACTTCGCACGCTCAGTGTTGACAAGCGGATTGGTGTAGCAGAAGCTTTGCCCGTCGAGCGCCACTCCCCCGAGCAGTGCGTTGTACATTGTCTGCTCGTACAAGTCGGCATACTTCGCATCGTGATAGGCGAGGTTCAGCTTGTACTGGAAGAACACGAGCCCGCAGCTCGAGCATGTTTCGCAGTAGGCCTCATTGCGCAGCGAGTAATTTGGTCCGAAGCCCTCTGAGGTTTCTCCACTTCCGATTCCGCCGGTCAGATAGTACTTCTTGTTGACCATGTTGTCCCAGAGCGAAATCACTGCGCTCTGGTAGTCGCGGTCCTGGGTCTCTGCAGCGATATCTGCCATGCCCGAATAGAAATACATTGCGCGCACTGCGTGCCCCACGGCCTCGTATTGCTGGCCCGGAGGCAAGTGACTCTGGTCGTACTCCGATCCGCCCCGGCGCGAATCGAGAAGAAACTTCGCGAGAGCGATATACGCGTCCCCGCGGTGATTCCCCTCTTGATCGTTCACAAAGCGGCCGAAGCGCACCAGCGCCTGCTCCATCTCCTGGTGCCCGTCAAACCATTCCCTCTTTCCGGGCCCGATGTTCGCAACCCAGCAGTCGGCCAGCTTCTTGGCCGCGTCATACATGCGCAGATCTTTTCCTTCTGTGAGAGTGGAGTGATTGATGGCCGACTCGATGAAGTAGCCCGAGACATAGCCTTCGTGATTGCCACGATGATCGGGCGACCAGCGCTCCGGCCAAGTCTTGCGGTCAGCCAGTATGTAAGCGGTTTGCAGATAGCCATCCGGCATCTGGGCAGCAAGGATGATTGGAATCCAGCGCTCCAGCGTCGCGCGCATCAGCTCCTGTGCTTTGACAATCTCAGCGTCGCCCTGCGGATCGACCATAAGGGCGATGCACATGGACTCAACAGTCTGGTGAACCCATGCGTTGGAAAACACAAATCCCTTGTGCCCGCCGTGCGGTTCGCCACGGTTTGCTTTTCCCGCCTCGATGAAGTTGTCGATTCCGCCGTCCCCGCGCATGACAGGAATGTCAGTCCGTTCGCACATTGCGATGCAGTGCGGAATCCAGCTCACAATAAGAGCCTTCGTACGTTCTTTCCATAGCTTGCTATCGATGGAATACTTCCGCGTGTAGACCACGTTGAGACGGTCCGCAGGAGGCGCCGGTTCCACATGCACGCCAACGGAGTGCGCCGGGCCTTTGCTCCCGCTGGCCTCAAGCGCCAGCACATAGTCGCCGGGCTGGGAGAAGGTTGCAGTCGTGACCGGTGAGGCGGTGTCGACAAAGGTAACGGCGCCTGGTCCCGCGGTCTTGACCCAGCGTGCCCGATTCTTGTTCGAGTCTTCCAGCCAGGTGACCTTGCCCGACAAGTAGGTTTTGCCGTTGCTTACAACGGAACGGTCCACCCCGGCATCAACCACAGGCTGAAGTAGTGGAACCGGGCCGTAGTTGAAGACTTTCCATTCAAGGATTCCCGCTGGACGATCTTTTTGCGGAACCACTTCAATTCGCAGCTTGCTCGTTTTCACGGGTTCGAAAGTTGTCACGTTAAACGCGTCAAGTGCAACGCCAAGGCCCTGGGGCTGAGAGACCGGGACAAAGTCGGTTCCATTCCAGGAGAGGATTCTGTAGCTCTCAGGCGCAGCAATCTTTCGCACGTAACTGCCCGGCAATTCACCCGCGCGCGGGCGATCGACGGCCCAGTAGATCTCGACTTTGTTGACGCTGACAGGCTCGCTCCACTCGTACTGCACCCAACTTGTGCGGCTACCCGTCGAATGCACTGCCCAGAGTGCATAGAGCGCATGGGTCCGGTCAAACGAGTTCTCCGGAGTAAAGCCGTCGTTCAAGGAAGAGATTCGGTTCTCGCTGGTCATCACCTGGCTCGTCGGAACTGCGACCCGGGCAATGTTGAGCGAATTCTGGGGGGCCTGCGCAAATGCATTGGAGCCGGAGAGGACGCCCAGCACGGCAGTCCCTCCCGCGCCCACCAGGAATTCTCGACGGCTCGGCTCAATTTTTGTCGGATCTGTCGCGCTGCTTTCCGAATTCCTGGCTTTCTTTTTCCTGTTCATCGTCGATATTCCTCTCCAGCGAATGCCCAGGTGGTTTTTCAGGACCGCCTGAGAAAGCGTTTACTGGCACTCGGAAGTCTACCTCTCGCGCACATGGCTGTAAAGCGAAATGAACCATGACTCATCTTCTACACCATAG
>PKXI01000032.1 GCA_003133425.1 Acidobacteriaceae bacterium | reverse complement strand
CCCGTGACGAACTTCGGCTAGCCTTTCATCCGCAGTCAGATCAAGCTTGATCTTGGGCCAGCCACCCGAAGTTGGGGAGACTGGGCCGCGATATGCGATCTTGGCCTGGCAGTTTGGCTTGCCGCGCGGATTGTCGTAGATGTCGAAGTCGAGCTGGTCGGAGGGAATGTTCAGACCGGATTGCTCCGCAACCCAGGCTACGACTTCCTCGAACACAGGACGCAGGAAGTCTTCATCGAGGTGGCTTTCATCGCGCAGCGTAAAATCCAGATCCTCGGAGAAGCGGTAGGTTTCAAAATAGCATTTCTTCAGGCAAGTGCCACCTTTGAAGACCCAGCTATCTGCGAGTTCCTCATGGGCGTTGATGCCGGCGAGTATCCAGCCCAGGACGTAGTCCTTTTCGACAACGCTGGGCAACCCGAGCGAAAACGACGACGTGGCTTCAAGGATTTCGCGCTTGTCGATCATGCCGCTCGAATCTTCCAGGTCTCCGGCACCCAGAGGCGCCAGGCGGTGATCAATTTTGTAGTGCGAAGGGATGGATCGAGCCTGGCGTAGCCGTGCGTGAGCCTTGCGCGGCATTTGTCCGCGAGTCGCTTTTCACCGAGTCGCGCATCGGCTAGGTATCCGAGTCGCTTGAACACGGCGCCGTTGCCGAATTCCTCAGCATGACGAATTAGCAGGTCTTGATCCGCTGTTTTGCCTCTCAAGTACGTTCCCAGACACTCCGCCACGTGATCGATTCCACCCCCCACCTCGGGTGCCGCGACCATATCGACCAAAGTGCGCGCAGGGTCGGAGATTGCAACCTTGGTAGAACCACGCCACAGGGTTTTCAATCCGAACAGGCGTTTGGGATTTACGCCGTGCAGTAAGAATGCGGCGCCCTGCACGACGACGTGTTTTTCAGTGACGCGGCGCGTGGTAAAGACGAAGGTCTCATTGAAAAGCTGCTCGGTGAGCTCCCAATGGTGAGCGGCTGTCCAGCCGCCGATGTAGCATTGGCCAAAGAGTGTGGGAACTAGAACCCAGGGATCGGTGACAACCTGTTCGCTTGCGGCAAGATCCAGAGGCACAGGAACATAGAGCCCATGACCGACCCTTCGGAGCCAGCCCTGCCCCCGCCAGCGTGATAGAAGCTTTGCCGCTTCGCGCCGATCGATTCCGAGGGAGTCTGATGCAACATCGACAGACACAACTTCTTTCGCTGCGCGGAGCACGGAAGCAAGGCGCGCACGGGAGGCAGGCAGGGGGGATGCATCGCGTTTCACGGCTATATTATGCCACACAAAATTCGCATTTTAACGGAACTTTATGCGTTGCGATATAGCCGTGGACGTCGAAGTCGGCTCCTGAGACCGCACTTGGATGCTAGACGCAATCCGCGAGGACTGCGGAATCTCGCCCCTGGCGCGCAAAAAGCCCTTGATGCGAAGTCAACGGTCCGATGACCTCGGATCGACGCTAAATACCGGCCAAAGTTGCGCCAGCCATTTGACATCTCCGTAGCCCGGCGGAAGGCCAAGCAATGCGTTCAGATCATCGGCTGAATTGAGAGAGTCGAAGAACCAGACGCGGTTGAAGATTTGCCGCTCGGGGTGCCGCGCGTTGAATTCGGCCCCACGGGATGCGATTCGCTCCAGCGTGAGCGGATGGCCGGGTGTGTTGTAACGATAGGTGTCCCTCGCCAAAATGCAGTCGGCCTTCATTTTCATCGCCTTACGACATGACACGTGTCTCGGGGACCAGCTCGCTCTTAACCGTTAGGACATTGTGATCTCTCGGTCGGATAGGGTTTTGGCGACGCACACGCAAGCGCCGCGAGCTCGCCGGCACACGCAGCGCGGCTGAAAAGCTCCTCAACAAACGGCACACGCAAAAGCTCGAAGGGAAGAAGTTTCCGGAGAATCTCCGCAAGAAGGAGATCACTTTTCGCGAACTGTGCGAGGATGCGCTTGCCTACAGCAAGGCCGAAAACAGCGCCAAGCAGACATACGAGCTTGGCCTGCGCATCGATCAGCTGATCGAGGTGTTCGGTTCCCGAGCTGCCGAGTCCATTCGCAAGAATGAAATCGTCGCCTGGTTGGCCGAACAGGCCGAAAGACGCAAGTGGGCTCCAGCCAGCAGGAATCGCTGGCAGGCGACCTTCTCCCTGGTCTTCCGGGTCGGCATCGACAACGAGAAGATCGCGCGCAATGCGGCGGCGCGCATCCGGCGCAAGACAGAGGGCAATGGCCGAGTCAGGTTCCTCTCCGACGCAGAGGAGAAACGCTTACGCGCCGCCATCGAAGGCCGCTTCCCGAAGTTCCTGCCGCACTTCCTGCTTTCGCTCCACACCGGCATGCGGATGACCGAGCAGTACGGCCTGCTCTGGAACCAGGTCGACTTCGAGCGCCGCCAGATCCACCTTGATCGAACCAAGAACGGCGATGCGCGCATACTTCCTCTGAACGCGGTGGCCGTGGAAGCACTTGAGCGCTTGCGAGACCGCGGCAAGCCGCAGGGTACGGAGCCTGTCTTCCCCTCCGTCCGGACGGGAGATGCATTGCAGGGATCGCGGGGATGGTTTTCGACTGCTCTCGAAGAGGCAAAGATCGCTGCCTACACCTGGCAAGTCTTTTCCAATCCAGGAAT
>PKXI01000164.1:5565-8497 GCA_003133425.1 Acidobacteriaceae bacterium | reverse complement strand
GACTTTGGTTCCGCTCTAGACTGCCGCAGCAAGCGATGGCTGCGCAATCGCGGCAAGCACACCCAGGGGCACACCCTCTGGATTCAACCCCGTTACGCGCACACGCACCAACCGGTTCGCCGCCATCCGCCCATCGATTTCGACAGGCAGAAAGTTCTCCGTCAGCGCGGCCGTCCGGCCAAGTTCCGCGAGAGCCTTCGGCGTGTGCATCGTGATGGCCTCCAACTCCTGACCAACAAAGCGGCTTCGGTGCTCTCTGCTCTTTTCAGCAGCAAGCGAGCGCAGCGCCGCCATCCGCATTTCCACGGCTTCAGTTGCAACCGGCCGCTCCTTATGCAACGCCCAACCGCGCGTCCCCGGCCGCGGCGAAAACGGAAACAGATGCAGATAGCCAAACGGAAGCGCCCGCGCCATCTCCACCGTCTCCTCGAACTCGGTGTCCGTTTCCCCAGGGAAGCCCACCATCACATCCGCACCAAGCGTCAGCTCCGGCCCCGCTGCCCGCAGCAGCGCCTCCACCTTCTCCGCATAGTGCCATGGCCGGTAGCGCCTGTGCATCCTGCGCAACACAGCATCCGAGCCCGACTGCAGTGGCAGATGCGCATGGCGCGCCAATCGCGAACCACCGAACTCCGCCATCAGGCCGATCAGCTCCGCATCCCAGTCCATCGGCTCAATCGAGCTAAGCCGCAGCCGCGGAAGTTCCGTCTCGCAGAGAATTTGCCGCACCAGTCCAGCCAGCGTGTAGCGCGCATGATCCAGCAATAGAGCCCCGCGCCCCATCCTTTCCGCTTTGTTTTGCGGAAAGGGTGGGAGACCAGGAACCTCACTCCGGCTCTGCCTTTCCTCAGAAGCCGCCAAATCCCGTCCCCACCGCCCCAGATTGATCCCGGAAAGCACCAGTTCGTTCCCCCCGGCCGCCACAAATCCCTCTACCTGCCGTAGAACCGCTTCGCGCGGCAAGCTCTTCGACGAGCCACGAGTCTGCGGAATCACGCAGAATGTGCAGCGATTGCCGCACCCCTCCTGAATCTTGAGGTTGGGCCTTGTCTGCTCTCCCGGCACAAGTTGCGCTTCTTCGATGAAGGAGTGAGCAAAGCGATCGTCGGCCCATATAGGAGCGCCGCCCGCACGCACCGACTGCAAACTCACAAGATCGCGCGCCGCAGCAGGAACCGCATTCCCGATCGTGCCCTCCCGACCCACCAGCCCCAGCGTAATCGCCGGAGCCAGCGCCTTGTGGCTGTTGCCCACCACTGCGGCCACTCCTGCCATTGCCGCCAGCTCCTCAGGCGCACGCTGCGCATAGCAGCCGGTCACCACAATCCGCGCCTCAGGATTGAGCCGGTGCGTGCGCCGAATAAAGGCTCGAGCCGCGCGGTCCGCCTCCGCAGTAACGCTGCATGTATTCACCACCACCACATCGGCCGCCGCAGGATGTCCCTCGTCGAGCCCAGCCGCGCGCAACTGGCCGCCAACCGCCTCACCGTCAGCGCGCGCAGCCCTGCACCCAAAATGCTCGACGTGGAATTCCGCCATACATCCAGTTTAGTGCCTCTCCGGGTTCTGTTCGCTCCCCCGCGCGTTCTCGTTCCCATCCTGCCCCGAGCCTATAATCGCGTCGTCAAGAAAAGTCCTTCGAAAGGCAGTGGGAAAATGACTCGACCCGTGAAATGGATTTGTGCCGAGATGCGCTCAACTGCAACTGCCGCGATTTTGCGGCGCCTCCTCCTTGCAATCTCTGCCGCAACCTTGGCGGCAGTATTTTCATCGGCACCCATCGCCGCTGCAGCCCAGCCGCGGATCCTCGTCTACACGCGCAACTACACCCCCGACGGCAAGGGATACGTGCATGAAAACATCGCCACCAGCGTGGAAGCTATCAGGAAAATGGGCGCCGAAAAGGGGTTTGCAGTCGACGCATCAAACGATCCTGCTGTCTTCACCGATGCCAACCTCAAGCAGTATGCCGCGCTTGTTTTTTGCAACAGCGACAATGAGGCCTTTTCAAGCGACGGTCAACGCGAAGCTTTCAAACACTACATCGAATCCGGGGGCGGCTTCGTCGGCATTCACTCCGCAGCCGGCTCCGAGCGTGATTGGCCCTACTACACCTCAGTGCTGGGCGGAAAATTCGCGGCCCACCCTAAAATGCAGTCCTTCACCGTACGGGTCGCCGATCCTGATTTCCCGGCTGTGAAAGGCCAGCCTGCATCGTTCGAATGGACCGACGAATGCTACTTTCTCGATCACCTCAACCCTGACATTCATCGGGTTCTGGTCACCGATCGCACCAAACTCAACTTCCTGGATGCGCTGAAGATTGATGTTTCCAGCTTCCCGAATCCGATGCCTCTGGCCTGGTTCCACGAGTTTGATGGCGGCCGGGAGTTCTACTTTGCGCTCGGCCACAACAAGGAGGACTACGCAAATCCAATCCTCTACGGCATCATCGAAAATGGCATCCTGTGGTCTATGAGACATAGGAAGTAATCTTGCCGCGATCGAAAGGGCGCCGCTTGCATCCGATATGTTCCACGTGGAATTGCGTGAGATAAATCTGTGGTTTAGGACCGGTCAACCGGCGAGAAATGCGATTTTCTAATTCACCGCTTTCTCTCGAAGCACCCCCACTGCGGCGCAAGATTAGTTCTTTCAAGGTGTTACCGGAACAGCACAATTTCAGTGGCTCATCCCGGCCGATTCCGCAACGCGGATTCCGGTATACTGTGGACTGACCACTTGTAATAATCGGTCAACTCTCTTATCCCATGCATTCATCCGCCACAGCGACCGTCGAGAGCATCCCGTCCGCGGAATCCAGGACCGGGACGCGTCATATTCTCAGCTTTGTTTACTTCACCTTTGTTTGCTATCTCTCCATCGGCCTTCCCCTTGCTGTGCTGCCCCCTTACGTTCACCTGCGCATGGG
>PKXI01000164.1:0-5554 GCA_003133425.1 Acidobacteriaceae bacterium | reverse complement strand
AAGGTTTCAGTGCTATGGGGCATGGGAGCCTGCACTGCCAGCGGCGCCATGCTGGTGGCCGCTGCCGCCATGCACCTGATCCCCTGGCTCAGCTTCTCCGCCCTCATTGCCAGCCGCCTGATCCTGGGTATCGGCGAGAGCCTGGGGTCTACCGGGTCCACTTTATGGGGCATCACCAGCGCAGGGCAGGAAAGCACCGCCAAGGTCATTTCCTATAACGGCATTAGTACCTACGGCGCCATGGCGCTGGGCGCACCACTGGGCGTGATTCTCGACGCGCAATGGGGCTTGGCCTCGATCGGCCTGCTCACTATCTTCGTGGGTGCGCTGAGCTTGGTCCTCGCCTTCCGCAAGCCTCCGGTTCCGGTTGTTCATGGCGTGCATCTTCCCTTCAGCCAGGTGCTGGGCCGCGTGGCTCCGCATGGCATGGGCCTTGCCCTGGGCGGAGTCTGCTACAGCGTGCTGGCCACATTCATCACGCTCTTTTATGCCAGCCGCCACTGGAACGGCGCCGCGCTCTGCCTCACGTCTTTCGGCGTGGCGTTCATCGTGGCGCGCCTGCTCTTCATCCAGACCATCAACCGCTTCGGCGGTTTTCCGGTGGCCATGGTCTGCCTGACGGTGGAGTCGTCGGGGTTGTTTCTGCTCTGGCAGGCGCACTCGACGTGGATGGCCATTGCCGGCGCGGCTCTCGGTGGATTCGGCTTCTCGCTGGTCTTTCCTGCCATTGGCGTCGAGGCCGTCAAGCGTGTCCCGGAAAACAATCGCGGCACTGCCCTCGGCGTCTACACCGCCTTTGCCGACGTCTCTTTCTTCCTCACCGGTCCACTGGCCGGCGCCGTCATCGGCATGTACGGTTATGCCAGCGTCTTCCTGTTCGCATTAATCAGCGTGCTCGCTGCCCTGGGAATCGTCATCATCCTGCGCCAGTTTCAGGGCGACCCCTCCGAGAGCGAATAGGCAGGGAACAGGTAATAGGGAACGGGGAATAGCGCCTGTTTTTCCCAGTCAATGAGAGAATGGCTTGTCGAACATTCTCCCTGGGAGGCACAACCGTATGATCTGCCAACTTGTAGGTGCAGCCCTGTTTCTTTCCGCCGTCGGAGTTCTTGCGCAGGTTCCCGCAGTAAGCTCGGGGCCTGCTCCGGTCTCCAAGCCTGCACCGCGACCAAAGTTCGACGCCTTTGAAGTCGCGACCATCAAGCCTGTGGCTCCCGATGCCAAGGCCAGCCGCTACATCGTCATGCAAGGCAGCAGTCGTTTTGTTGAGAAGGACTACACCCTCAAGCTGCTCATCGCAGCAGCCTATGATCTCAATCCGCGAACCATTCTCAGCGGACCGGCATGGATAGAATCCGATCACTATGACATTGTTGCCGTCACCCCCGGCGAGGTTCGGCCCACGCGCGACGAGCAAATGTCGATGCTGCGCAATCTCCTTGCAGACAGGTTCAGCCTCAACTTCCATCGCGAACAAAAAGAATTCTCGATCTACGTTCTCGAAGCTGCAAAGAGCGGTTCAAAGCTCAAGCCAAGCACTGCGCCGCCGGATGATCCAGCCAAGCTCATCAGCACCGTCTATCCACAGCACATCCTGCTGCCGGCGCGCAACACAACCATGGGCGAGTTTGCATCACTATTGCAGCGTGCCGTCCTCGATCGCCCAGTCGTGGACCAGACCGGACTCCAGGGACGATACGATTTCGATCTCCAGTGGGCTCCCGACGAAACTCAATTCGGCGGAGAGGTGCCAGTAGCCCCCTCGGACGCACCGGCCGCTTCACTTTTTTCGGCGATCCAGGATCAGCTCGGCCTGAGACTAATTGCGACCAGGGGACCAGTGAATGCGCTCGTAGTCGATAAGGCAGAACGCCCCTCGGCAGATTAAACGGGTCTTTGTGGCTTCCAGTACTTTGCTTTTTCCGGAGGGAGCCGGGGGCTTCAGCTCCCGGAAAGAACGCGAGATGGCTGTGCCTTTAGGCCCGGGCTTTTGCCTTTTATCTTCGACGGGAAGCAAGTAGATCTACCGCGCGCTATACTCCTCGTCCGTCACCTTCTCCAGCCACACAACGCCCACACCCTTTTCATCGACCTCCTGAAGAGCCATGTGAACCATGGTGTTGCCAGGCGCAGCTCCGTGCCAGTGCCGCGCGCCAGGCTCAATCATCACCGTATCGCCCGGATGAATCTGCCTGATCGATTCGCCATCAAGCTGCACGAGGCCCGATCCCGTCAGAACATGAAGCACCTGGCCCAGCGGATGCGTATGCCAAGCAGTGCGCGCACCCGGCTCAAAGCTCACGCGGAGGAATCGCACCCGCGATGGCTCCGCACCAACGGCAATCTCATCGATCCACACGCCTCCTGTGAAATATTCCGCTTCGCCCTTGCGGCTGGTGCGATCCCTGCTGCTCACAATCTCCACTGCAACCTCCTTGCGCATGCGTAGACTCGATTGTAATAACGCAGCCTCGTCGGTGCAGGTTGCGTTGACACAACCAACTCAGTTGGCTAAAGTTGCTGGCGCGTCCCTTCATCAAAGGCAGAGTTCATGGCTGAATCCGAAATGTCAAAGAAATGGGTCACAGTAATGGGCAGCTTTGTAGCGGACCTGGCCTTCCGCATCGATCGCGTCCCGGCATGGGGCGAAACGCTGATGGGCCAATCGTTCAAGCTGGGCCCGGGCGGCAAAGGCTCCAATCAAGCCGTGGCTGCTGCGCGCGCCGGCGGAAAAGTCAGTTTCATCTCCAAGCTTGGCCCCGACCCGTTCGGCGACATGGCGCGCGGCCTTTACGAAACCGAAGGCATCGATACGCAATTTCTTTTCCGCACATCGAGCGCCACCGGCGCAGCGGCCATCATTGTCGACGCCGCGAAGGGCGAGAACGCCATCATTGTCGTGCCCGGCGCATGCTTTGAAGTCACGACCTCCGAAGTCGATCAGGCCCGCGAACTCATTGCCGCCTCCAGCATCTTCGTCGCCCAGCTCGAGCTCTCGCTGCCCGTCGTTGAATACGGCCTCGCACTGGCACACGCTCTCCACGTTCCAACAATCCTGAATCCCGCACCCGCTCAGCCGCTGCCCGAGAGCATCTACCGGCACATCGACTACATCACGCCCAACGAAACGGAGACCGCCGCGCTCACCGGCATCGCAGTGGCAACCGTGGCCGACGCCGAGAAAGCCGCCGATGCATTCCTCGCCCGCGGCGTGCGCAACGCCATCATCACGCTGGGCGCTCAGGGCGCCTTCGTCAAGAGCGCGCAAGTCAGCGCGCATGTGCCCGCCATCGACGCCGGCAAAGTAGTTGAAACCACCGGCGCAGGCGATGCCTTCAATGGTGGCCTTGCCGTCGCGCTCTCAGAAGGCATGGACCTGGTTGCAGCCGCGTGCTTTGGTTGCGCCACCGCCGGCATCTCCATCACGCGTCACGGCACCGCGCCCTCCATGCCCACCCGCGCAGAAATCGACTCGCTGCTCAAGTAACACGCCGCCTGCAAATCCAGACAGCACCCCAAAAGTCCCGTGCCCCATCCTTTCGCTTTTCTTCTAGCGAAAGGGTGGGAAGCCACAAACTCAGCCGTCCGTTCTTTGAAAGGGCGCGGCTTCAGCTGCGCCCCTTTCAAAGCGCGCTCGTCACCAAAGACAGCGACGACCACCCCGAAAGGTGGCCGTCGCTGTTAGTGCCGTAAAGGGAAGCGGTTTAGCGCTCGCCCTTCCGCCAGTTAATCAAATCGCCAAGCGTCGTGGTAGAGCTGGAGACCGGATGCTTGTGAGTATCCGCCTTGTAGTTCTCCACCTGTGCGCGGCTGGCCTCTTGGCCCACTGCGCGCAGGCTCAAGCCCACCTTCTTCTCTTCGACGTTGATCTTGATGATCTTGAACTCATGTTCGAGTCCCGTCTCAAGCTTCGATCCGCCGTCGTCGCCGGCCTCGGAGATGTGGCAAAGACCTTCCACGCCCTCCGCGATCTCGACAAACGCGCCGAACTGCGCCGTCCGAAGCACCTTGCCGTGAACCACGTCGCCCACGCGATGCGAGGCAAAGAAGCTCTCCCAGACGTCGGGCTGCAATTGCTTGATGCCCAGGCTGAGGCGGCGATTCTGCGGCTCAACGCCCAGAACAACAGCCTTCACCTTTTCGCCCTTCTTCACGATCTCAGAAGGATGCTTCACGCGCTTGGTCCAGCTCAGGTTCGAAACGTGAACCAGGCCGTCGATGCCGTCTTCGATCTCGATGAAGGCGCCAAAGTCGGTGAGGTTGCGAACACGGCCTTCAACAATAGCGCCGGTCGGATACTTCTCGGTCAGGTTCTCCCACGGGTTATCGAGCAACTGCTTCATGCCCAGCGAAATGCGGCGGTCTGCCGGATTCACGCTCAACACAACTGTCTCGACTTCGTCGCCGGGCTTGACCAGCTTCGAGGGGTGCTTGAGCCGCTTCGACCAGGTCATCTCAGAAAGATGAACCAGGCCTTCGATGCCCTGTTCCAGCTCAACGAACGCACCGTAGTCAGTGACCGAAAGTACACGGCCCTTGACGTGCGCGCCCACCGGGTAGCGCTCCGAGGCATCAAGCCACGGGTCCGGCGTCAACTGCTTGAAGCCGAGTGAAACGCGCTGCTTGTCCTTGTCGAACTTGAGCACCTTCACCTGGATCTCGTCACTGACGTTGACCAGGTCGCGGGGATGCGTAAGCCGTCCCCAGCTCATGTCGGTAATGTGTAGCAGGCCGTCGATTCCGCCCAGGTCAACAAACGCACCGTAATCGGTGAGGTTCTTGACGGTGCCGGTAAGGATGGCGCCTTCGCCCAGGTGCTCGAGAGTTGTGGAGCGCTTGGAGTTCTGCTCCTCCTCGAGGATTTCCTTGCGGCTGACCACGACATTGCCGCGCTTCTTGTTGAGCTTGATGACCCGGATCTCGATCTGTTGACCGAGATAGCCGTCCAGGTTGCGAACTGGCCGAATCTCAAGCTGCGAGCCGGGCAGGAACGCCTTGAGGCCGATGTCAACGGTAAGTCCGCCCTTGACGCGGCTGATCACAGTGCCGATCATCGGGGTCTTGTCGTTGGCTGCCTTCTCGATCGTGTCCCACACGCGCAGACGCTGCGCGCGCTCGTAGCTAACCAGGTAGCCACCTTCGGGCTCCTCGCGCTCGATAACCACTTCAATTACGTCGCCTGGATTGAACTTGACCGCACCGGTATGGTCAAGAACCTGTTCCAGGGGCACCAGGCCCTCGGACTTCAGGCCCACATCGATCACCAGGTGCTTTTCCGTCTGCTTGATGACCGTGCCGGAGACGATCTTGTCTCCGTAGGCCTCGACGGCTGCCGCTTCCGCGGCCTGCTCGCGCTCAAATGCGGCCAGCGCGGCAGAAAAGTCGTCCATGGATTCAAGTCCATGCTCTGGAGCCTTGGCGGGCGCCTTAGCAGCGGGCGCGGCTTCAACAACAGGCTTCGCGGCGGCCTCGACAACAGGTTCGGCGGCGGCTTCAACGACAGGTTCGGCTGCGGCCTCGACAACAGGTTCCGCTGCGGCCTCTACAACAGGTT
>PKXI01000413.1 GCA_003133425.1 Acidobacteriaceae bacterium | reverse complement strand
CTTAAATTGAAAATGCTCTAGTGAATCGTTGGCGTCCAGAACCCTCCAATGTCAAGGTAGCCGAGGAGGAGGCAAAGAAGAACGCGCGTGGATCCTTGTCTGACTACCAGGGTGTGCGAAAGGGGTTGGCAAAGCTCGCACTACGCAGGAACTCCAGCCTGTTGCCGAGGCTGTTGGCTAGCGACGATCCAGGCTTGCGCTCGGCGGCATATGCTGACGGGCACTTGACACCTGAGCAGTTGTTAGCTGCATACGAGCTTGAGAGCAAACTCGTTTTCGACCAGGCGGTACGCAACCGCAACCCGTGGCTTTGGCGCACGGTGGTAGGAAGGGAAGCATTAGGAAAAGTGGCGCAAGGTGCGGACTCGGAGGATTGGTATTGGCCGCTCTACAAGAACATTTGGGCGATTACTGCCAAAGAACACCCGGATTGGTTCAAGGACTAAGAGAAGTTTCTGCCAGAGTTCGACGCCAACGGCAAAATGCCTCCATTTACTCCTTGAAGCGTCTCAGGAGTGCCGCGCCTAAAACGCCAGCCTGGAACCACCCGGAAAGGATAAGCACCCAGCGAGTCCACATCAGAAACCAATAGTTCGTGAACCATTTAGTTCCGGGGTACCGCCGGTCGGGTGCCCACTTCTCGTCCTGCCCCAGTTTTACCAGAGGGACAGCATTGTCAAGCGTATATACAAATGGGTTCAGCGAGGGATAAGCAGAAGGCAGAGGGCTTCCGGCGATAAATGCCTTGTATGCTTCGGACTCGGTCGGCGCGATTGCGCCATGAGAGCCCGCGTAGCCAAAGACGATACTGCCGAGCAGCAAGACAAAGGCAATCGATCGCCAAATGCGGCTTGGCGCTTCCTCCAGCCATGCAAAGGCGATGGTCCAGCTGCGCCGAAGAAACCACTCTTTCTCAGCCTGCAAACAGCGTAACTTGTAAAGGACACGCTTCGCCCCCTTGCGGTCCCCTTTCCTCTCCAGCAAATCTCGAAGTTGCATCCACGACCCGGCTTTGCTGCAATGTTCGGGATCCTGTAGCATGAGCCATTCAATGCGCTCTTCGGCCTTGAATGGGAGTTCAGAACCATGGGCGTTACTCATGACCTGCACTACAGTTGGTCGCTTGTGCAGGACCAGTTCTTTGTAGGCAAGTCCGTCGAGGGTAATATGCTCTGGGGAAGGCCAACTCTCTCGGTCGTCGTGCAAGCTATTCATCGAAGCGCCAGTCAAATCAAGATTAGTCTCTTGGGATTTCTGAACGCCTGTCCACCACATGTCCCCCCTGAGATGCATATCCTTGCAAATGACTCTCGCTGTCTTCGCGCCGATAAATCCTAGTTCCCCGTCAATCAGCGCGCCCAGCAGGCGGATAGCGCCACTGGACTCGAAGCCCTTGTCTAAGTTGACATTGGCTCCAACTATTACACAATCCGCAAAAAGCGCGTCCAACACGGGCCCGTTCAGCTTAGCGCCCGAACAAGATAGAACGCCCTTGATCTGTGCTCCTGGCATGCGAATGGTGCCGGTGGACTCAAAATCTTCACGTTGATTGGAGTCTTTGTTTAGAGATGCATTTAGATAGACGCTGCCCCTGATCTCGACGCCCTCCGCATACAGCGCATCCCCCTCCTTCACTCGTAGCTTAGCGCCGGAGCAAGATAAAACACCCTTGATCTGTGCGTACGGCAAGCGAATGGTACCGGTGGACTCTAAATTGTTTAGCCAAACATTACCCCCTATCTCGGCGTTATCCGCATACAGCGCATCCCCCGCTGTAACTGTAAATTTCGCGCCGGCGCAAGACAGATCGCCCTTGATTTTCGCCCCCGACAATCGAATCGTGCCGCTGGAACTAAATATCTGCGAATTGCCGTTGAGATCAACACCTTGTCCTAGATTGAGAAGACCACCAATCTCAGCGCGGTCCGCAGAAAGCGCGTTTCCTGCGCTCACTTTCAGAGTTGCTCCCCTACAATCCAAAGCGCCATTGATCGTCGCACCCACTAGTCGAATTTCTCTGGAGAAGCTGCTTCCTCTCAGGAAGAGTGGGCCATCTACGTTGATGCGGTCGACCTTGATGGTTTCGTCGAACATGGAGTCGAGAAGCTGTATGCTTTTGGTCTCTGCAGAACGGAGATCTATTTCGCTCTTAAAAGTACAATGCTGGAAGTGTAGGGGGACGAGAACGTGGCAATTCTGGAGGTCGAGCTTGTCCGGAAGTGTAATGCAGAAAGCGCGGAGGCCCTTAGGGTCGATATGGATGGCGGCCTCGGGGTCTGTGGCTAGCCAGCGCACAAACTCGGGCCGGATGGCCGGTCGACCTGCATTGGCATTGGGCATCTGCTGGGCGATGGAACTGGCGGAGTCGCGCAAGACCTTCTCTTCCGCCGGTGTGGGGAGTGGGTCGAAGCAGGCCTTCGCCAGATCGGTAAGCTTCTTCTCGCGGATTTGGTCCAGCAGGGGCATGGTGGTAGCCGCCCTTTAATGTAGCATCACCAATTACTGTACATCGCAGATGTCGCTGAAACGGCCCCGTCCTGTTTCGCGCCCCGTTCATTAACTGATGCGAAGTCTGGGGTACAAAGGGTAAGTTTTGACCCGCCTCCTCCATCTTTTGTTTTCAAAGTCTTGCATGGGTCAAAAGTCAAGGCCATAATTAAGCGATGAAATACGGCTATGCCCGCGTATCGACCGACGACCAGAGTACGGCTTTGCAGCTTGCTGCATTGAAGCGTGCCGGGTGCAAGACCGTTTTCAAAGATGAGGGCTTGTCAGGAGCCACAACGAAACGCCCTGCCCTGCTGCGTTGCCTCAAGGCCTTGCAGGACGGCGATACGCTCACCGTCTGGAAACTTGATCGACTGGGCCGCAGCTTGCGCGATCTGATCGCCATGCTTGACGACCTCCGGGAGCGCGGCGTCAAATCCCGTTCCCTCACAGAGCAGATCGACACCGAGACGCCGACAGGCCGAGCCATGTGGCAGATGATAGGTGTACTGGCCGAGCTGGAGCGCAGCCTCATCAGCGAACGGACCCGCGCCGGTGTGAAGGCCGCGCAGCGCCGCGGCGTGAGGTTTGGACGCAAGCCTAAATTGACGTCGCAGCAGATTACCCACGCTCGGAAGCTGATCGACCAAGGCGAGGACCGGCAAAAAGTGGCCGCCCTTTTCAATGTCGGGCGAAAGACCCTATACAGGGCCCTTGCGGCGTGATTACCGAGCATGCGTCCTCGGGTCACCCCCGCACCTGAAAAACATCATTCGAGAAATCTTTACACTTTGGAGAAGAAACGTCTCAGTTCCTACAAAACACCAATTATTATTTACGATATTCTTTACATATACTGACAACGCACTCCATGAATGCTCTTAGACTCCCATCATAGTCATGCTTCCAACTCACTCACTCGATCAGAATGAAAACTCTCAGGTATATATTACCCTACAACATATCCGGAGTTCAGAACTTCCTCAACACCGGCGGTATACCGCTCTGCAAGGAAATGCTGTTTACCGCCCAGCCTCTCCCGGTGAAACGTCTCGTGGATCGCGGCATCGTAAGCCATGCCGTTCCGGCGGATCAGTTGGAAAGCGTCACAGTGAGTATCGCCGAACAGATTTCGCGGAACTCACCTCTTGTCATGGGCCTTCTCAAAGAGGAGATCAGGTTGCTCTCCATCTCTCACAATCTGGGCCCCGAAACATTCGAGAGGGTCCAGGCCATGCGGCGCCAGATCTACGACAGCGCCGACTACCAGGAAGGTATCGGGGCGTTCCTTGAGAAACGCCCTCCCAACTTTCAAGGGAAATGAAGGCGACAGTGAGCGGAAATAAGAAATAACCGCCGGGTGCCCCAGGTCTCGCCTCTGAGACCTGGGATTCATGCCCGCCAACCCGCCCTCCGCCATGCTAGAGTGAAATTCCACGGAGGGGCAATGGCGGCTGGGGTGCAGCTACCGGGCGGTGGGGAAACAATTGACCTGCAGCAGCAGGTAGCGCGGTTGCAAGCGCTGCTTGAGGCTTCGCGGCAGGTTCACTCCACCATCCACGAAAACGAAGTGCTCGAGCAAGTGCTGCGCATCGTGGTGCGCGAATTGGAAATGGACGGTGCGGCGTTTCCCTCCGCCGGCCTGGTTTATGGCCGGGAACCATCCGCCGAAAGCGGCTCCATGCTAGCGTGGCCCCTCGACGACCGCGGCGGCCATCGAATGACGGAGCTGGTAGTAGCGCCTCCAGATGGCCGCGAACTCACCATATATGAGGCCGACTTCATCGAGGGTCTCGCACTGCAGGCTGCGGTGGCTCTTGAGAATGCCCGTTTCCACAAGCGCAATGTCGAGTTCGCCCGCGTGCAGCAGGACCTGAACGCAGCCCGCGCCATCCAGCGCTCGCTCCTTCCCCAGACGCTACCCTCCATCGAAGGCTACTCGCTGGCCTTCAAGTCCGTTACCTGCTACGAAGTGGGCGGCGACTATCTCGACATCGTTGCTCAGCCCGACGGCAGTCTCCTGATCGCCGTGGCCGACGTCGCCGGCAAGGGCTTGGCCTCCGCCATCTGGGCCACCAGCTTCCGTTCCGCCTTCAGAGCCATGGCCGTTACCGGAATGCCGCTGGACGAACTGGCCACACGCATGAACCAGCACCACTGGACCGAGGGCGAAGAAGCCCGCCGCCGCTATTTGACGGCCATCTTTCTGCGTCTGCACCCTGAGGCGGGTGAAATCGAAGTCGTCAACGCCGGCCACAATCCTGGATTCCTCGTCGAACCAGGCGCCGCGCCCTACGAGTTCAATGCCGCCGGCATTCCGCTGGGCTTGTTGCCGGGCATGAGTTACACCAGCGAGCGCCGCAACTTCTCGCCGGGTGCGCGGTTACTGTTCTATACCGACGGGCTTACAGAAGTCTTCAAAGGGGATGAGGAGTTTGGGCCGGAACGCCTTATGAATGAATTTTCTACGTGCCCCGCCGAGAATGCCGATGGTATTCTCGATGCAATATGGACAGCCATCGAAGCGTTTTCTGAAGGCGGCCCGCAGGGAGACGACATGACCGCACTCACGCTTTGCCGCGGAACCGGCTCGACGGAGATGCCGTAATGAGCGAGACCAAATCCACCACGGTGGAGGTCCGGCTGCCCACACGCATGGGCTACGAGAAAGTGGCCATGAGCACGGCATCCGCGGTGGCCAAGCTCATGGGCTTCCCCGAGGATCGTGTCGAGGACCTGAAAACCGCCGTNNGCCGAGGCCTGCATCAACGCCATCGAGCACGGCAACCGGCTGAACGAAAAGCTCTCAGTCGGCGTGGTGCTCTCGGCCGGCGCTGACGAGCTTGAAGTAAAAGTGATCGACGACGGCAAGGGAATGACAACGCAACCCGCAAAGCCCGACATCGACCGCAAGATGCACGGCGAGGAAGATCCCCGCGGGATGGGCATGTTCCTCATCCAGGCGTTGGTGGACGAGGCCGAGTGGGTCGCCGGCAAAGACGGCAAAAGCAGCTATGTCAGGCTGGTGATTCGGCTCGACAAAGAAGCGTAAATCTCAAGGAAGCGCAATTGGCCTACTTGGCATAACCATCAGGAACAGGGAGACCAAACGATCGTGCAGAGTGAAACCAAGTCGCATGTTGACCAGCTTACTTCTCCGGCCGGACTTCCGGTGACCGTTCTCCGCTTTGAAGGAGACATTGCCAGCACGTCGAAAGAAGCGGTCCTGGGCGCTTACCAGGCGCTGCCCAAAAACAACGTCAAGCAGATCCTGCTCGACTTTACCAAGGTGGATTACATCAACTCCAGCGGCATTGCGCTCGTAATTCAACTGCTCATTGAAGCCGCCAACTCCGGCCAGAAGGTCAGCGCCTTCGGCCTCTCCGCGCACTTCGTCAAAGTCTTCACCATGGTCGGCATCACCAAGTACGCAGGCCTGTTCCCCACCCAGGCTGAAGCCTTGGCGGGGCTGTAAGCCCCTTGTGGAACTTTCGTCGATGCCGCTCCGTACGTTTAGATATACGGAGCGCAGCCGATGAAAGCAATCGTCTACGACCACTACGGCCCACCCGACGTCCTGCGCTTTGAGGAGATCGAAAAGCCCGTCCCCACTGACGATCAGCTTCTCATCCAGGTCCGTGCGTCCTCAGTCAACCCCTACGATTGGCACTTTATCCGCGGTACCCCGTCGTTCATTCGCCTTTTCGCCGGCCTGCGCGCGCCCAAATCCAGACACCTCGGCGCAGACGTAGCTGGAGTCGTCGAAGCCGTTGGCCGCGACGTCACTATATTCAAACCGGGTGATGCGGTCTTCGGCACAGCCCGAGGATCTTTTGCCGAATACGTCTGCGCCCCCCAGTCGACTCTCGCTCTCAAGCCGGAAAACATCACCTGGCAACAGGCCGCAACCGTACCCATCGCCGGAATCACCGCGCTGCAGGGCCTGCGTGACAAAGGCAAGATCCTCAAGGGACAGCATGTCCTCATCAATGGTGCAGCCGGCGGCGTGGGAACATTCGCTGTCCAGATTGCCAAATCACTTGAGGCCCGCGTCACCGCAGTGTGCAGTACGAGAAACATCGAGCTCGTCCGGTCAATTGGCGCGGACGATGTCATCGACTACACTCGCGAAAACTTCATCCAAAGCAGTCAGCGCTACGACGTGCTTTTCGATCTCGTGGGCAACAACTCCTTACCGGCATGCCTGCGTGTGCTGCAGCCTAATGGCATTTACATCGGATGCGGCGGCGGAGGACCCGACCGCCGGTCCATCGAACTCCTTGGCTCCATGCTCCATAGCCTGCTGCTTGCGCCGATCAAAACACAGAAGATGCCCGGTTTGCTCGCGAAAGTGAACACCGCCGATCTGAACTTCCTTGCCGACCTCATGCGATCCGGTAAAGTCACTCCTGTCCTCGATAGCAGCTACGCGCTCGGCGATACAGCGAGTGCGATCCGGTATCTGGAGCAGTGCCACGCACGCGGCAAGGTCGCCATAACTGTACCGTAACAGCAGTGCGTTTTGTCGTCGTATCATTGCTTCCATGAATCTAGAAGCGATCCAGGCCGCTCTCCGCGAGGCCGCCGTAGACGGCTGGCTGTTTTACGATCATCATCACCGCGACCCCATCGCCGCCCACATCCTGGGCCTGGACCCCAAAGCGCACATCACGCGCCGCTGGTACTACTTCATCCCCGCCACAGGCGAGCCGCGCAAACTCGTCCATCGCATCGAGCAGTCCCGCCTCGACTCGCTCCCCGGCAGCAAGGCGCTTTATTCCAGTTGGCAGGAATTGCACCTGGGGCTAGAGAATCTCCTCCAAAACCAGAAAAACATCGCCATGCAGTACTCGCCCAACAACGACATCATGTACGTCTCCATGGTCGATGCCGGCACCGTCGATTTCCTCCGCACCCTCGGCAAGCACATCGTCAGCTCCGCCGACCTCGTCAGCCAGTTTGAAGCCGTCCTCACCGTCGACCAGATCGCCACCCACGCCGTCGCCCAGCAAGCCATCGACACCCTCCTCGCCGAAGGATGGCAGCAGATGGGCCGCCGCCTCCGCCCGTCTCAGGGCAGCCCCACACCCTATACCGAGTTCGACCACGTCCAGTGGCTCAGCGAAGCCATGCGCCGCGCTGGCCTCGTCTGGGAAAACGGCCCCAACGTCAGCGTCAATGCCAACTGTTCTGACTCCCACTACGAGCCCACCGCCGACCACACCGCCCCCATCCGCGAAGGCGACTTCCTCCTCATCGACATTTGGGGCCGCGTCGACTCGCCAGAATCCGTCTACTACGACATCACCTGGACCGGCGTCGTCGGCCGCGCGCCCAGCACCAGAGAGCAGCTCGTCTTTGAAACCGTCCGCAACGCCCGCGACGCCGCCATCGCCGCCGTCGAGCAGGCCTTCGCCGCCAATCGCCCCATTCGCGGATTCGAAGCCGACGATGCCGCCCGCGCCGTCATTCGCGCCGCCGGATTCGGCGAGTACTTCACCCATCGCACCGGCCACAACATCGCCCATGAGATTCACGGCCCCGGCGCGCACCTCGACAATCTTGAAACCCACGACGAGCGCCGCCTGCTGCCGCACACCTGCTTCTCCGTCGAGCCCGGCATCTATCTACCGGAGTTCGGCGTCCGCAGCGAAATAGACATGCTAACCGCCCCCGGCAAAGCCTGGGTCACAGGAAAGATTCAGCGTGAGTTGGTGCGGATCTAGCGGAGCCGCCAGAGGGACTCGGTCAACAGACCAACCAGGGCGTAAATAGCTGCATTGATAAAAGCCACCGTGGAATACGCGAGGGGAATCTCGCGCCCCATCAACGTAGCGGGAGCAGTGATTGCGACCACCGTCCACCCCCTATGTTCTGACCGGCTCCGGTGGTCATCCCGTAATACATCCAGCCGCAAGCCACGCCAAGCCCGATTAGAGCCCAAACACTAACGCGCAGAACCATAAGATTGTCCGACCCCCATCGTGCTCGACAATTCTAACAACTTCCTCTCAAGCCCTAAATGCAGGCAAGGTACCAAAGTACCAAGGCGCCGGGGCGCCGGCAAGATTCAGCGAGAGCTGGTGAGGATTTAAAAGCGAAGCGAGCCAGGCCGGGTGCCCCATCCTTGCGACGTCTTTGTTTTTGTCGCAAGGGTGGGATACCACAACCCTCAACCAACGGGTTCTTCTATTCCCTTTTTCCCTGACCCCTGATCCCTGTTCCCTGTCCTTCTTCATCTCAATCATCAACGGCCCCATCACCCTCGCCATAGCCGCGAGCTTCATCGTCTTCTCGTACTCCTCCTGCCGCGAGTTGCCGCCTCAACGGATTCCGAAGGTAATCCCGCATATCAGCCCTTCATGCAAAAAATGGTCAGAAATGACATCAATCTGCGCGCACGTCTCCGCGAGATGTCGCGTAAAGCGCACAATATAAATGGTTTATGATGAAATTCTTTTCTGCTTTTTGAGCGCAAAAACCCCGCATTTCCCGCTCCGCGCTCAACCGGGAATCAATGCATTATGAGAGAGC
>PKXI01000034.1 GCA_003133425.1 Acidobacteriaceae bacterium | reverse complement strand
CGATTTGTAACGGGAAGTCGGCTAGTCTTTAGCTTCCGTCTGAGAAAAGGGCGTTCTCAGAACTAATCGCGCGCCAAACGTTGCCATAGCAGAGGTGCTGCGGCCCGATCCTCTGCACCTGTCCAGCAGTTCCTCTCTACACCTTTTCCGTTCTCTCCAATTCACCTCTCCCTTTCCATCTTTGCCTCTGCACCAGAGGCTGGAGTATCTACATGTCTAGAAAGCAAAACACGCACACCTCTCCTCTACTCAGCGTAAAAGAACTTGCCGAGAAAGCCAGACTGTATGCGAAATCCGCAAAGGCGCCTTCGACGATGCGAGCGTACAAATCCGACTGGCACCAGTTTGAAAACTGGTGCCAGTTGCATCAACTTCAATCCCTCCCCGCCACTCCTGACACAGTGGCGCTCTACATCGCAGATATTGCCTCAAATCACGCAGTCGCGACGATCACACGACGGCTCTGCTCAATCACCGCAAGGCACATAGCATCGGGGTTCGCGAACTCGCCAGCGAAAGCGCATCACCTTGTTGTGAGCGAAACAATGAAGGGGATACGCCGGGTCTTCGGAACGGTACAAAAGGGCAAGAGCCCGCTTTTGACGGCCGACATCCGCAAAATAGTTGCCAAATGTCCCAAAGGAACTTGCGGCGATCGAGATAAGGTTTTGGTGCTGATTGGGTTCGCTGGGGCTTTCAGACGTTCCGAGTTGGCCCATATGCGAGTTCAAGATCTCACCATATATAAGGATGGGCTAGTCATTGAGTTGCCGCGGTCGAAGACCGACCAAGAGGGGGCGGGGAGGAAGGTGGGTATCCCTCGAGGTAACAAACGAGAAACCTGTCCCGTTCGGGCCGTCGAACACTGGTTGACCTCCACTGGGATCGGTATCGGCCCTCTCCTCCGTCCCGTCGCTAAGAACGGCAGAGTCCTGGCGCACGGCTTACATCCCGATTCGATCGGGCTGATCATTAAACGAGCAGCGGCTCGAGCTGGAATGGATGTCAGGTCCATTGCCGGGCACAGTCTTCGGGCCGGGTGCGTCACACAGGCAGCCAAGAACGGAGTACCCGATCGACAGATCATGAAGCAGACAGGGCACAAGTCCGTCGCCATGTTGCAACGCTATATCCGAGATTTAAGAATCTTCGAGCAGAATGCGGCCTCACGGCTCGGCATCTGATTCCGATTCGTTCGCGACCCCGGAAGGTTCAAATCAGATTGCGCTATGCCCGGCGCAACGCAATCTGATTTACACCTAGACTCTCTCAAGCTGGAGCTACGGCGTTGCGTGGGCAGGTACTGACGCCAATAACTCAGTTGCAAAGCGCGCCTGGATAATCACGAAATAGAAGTTCAACCCGCCAATCTCCGGATAATCCTCGGCAGTTAGGCAACAGAAAGGAGAATATCCGACGCGCTCGAGGGAGGAACGCGTTTTGAAATTACTCAGAAGCTGATGGGCCATGAAAAGTCCGAGACCACGCTGTCTTATATCGATTAGCTGGAGCGCAACACGGCCTGGCAATATCACGCGGCGATGCAGGCGATCCTTGGTAGCGACCCAGCATTGCGCAAACCCGTACGAAAGACTGATGGGAAGCACAAGCGCAACAGCACTGCACTGTTCAGTCGGTACAATGCCATCTCAGGTAGGACGATCGAAGTTCCAAACACGTTGCCTAGTCGCCGACGACGGCGGCGACGATCATCATGATCGATGACCTCATCATCGGTACGATCAGCACCAGCAGCATCGGCAGAAAGTGCGATCAGCCTCAACTGGGATTCGACGGTTTTTTGCAGGTTATGGCCGTACCGCGACTGCCAAGGCACTGATGGCAGCCAGGCGTCTGGTAGCAGGAGTCGCAAGAATCTAGATAGCCGCCTTAAATACAGCGGAACCAGAGTCGATGTATCTCGAAACCGCAGCATTCAAGTCGACGCGACCGCCAGGGAGCGGCGACCNNAGCTACTCTGGTTCCGCTCTAAGCGCCTCAATATATAATCTGCTTCCAATAGTAGAACAGAGCTCCAGTTTACAGAATCGTCCATTTATATACCTTGGGTATACAAATAAACAAATTATCAAACTAAAGAGTTTAGATTTATGCTATTTTATATACCGTGAGTGCACAAAAACACGAAAGGCTAAACTTGCTGCAGCGATCCCTGCCTGAAGGGCTGGTCACTAACGCCGGTTGGCTCGAAAAGAATGGCTATTCCGGCGCTTTGCGGAACAAATACGTCACGCGTGGGTGGCTCGACCGAGTCGCCCGCGGCGTATATCGCCGGCCTGCTCCCGAATTGGCGCAGCAAGCCGCGAACGCTATTTCGTGGGAAAGCGTCGTCATCTCCCTGCAGACGCTCCTCAAAGTGGGTTTCGTAGTGGGTGGCCGAACCGCGCTCGAGCTCGAGGGCTTCGCGCATTATTTGCCTGCGGTGCCGCAGCGCGAGGTTAATCTTTACGGGACAGACAAGCGCCCGGGCTGGGTTCTCAAACTCACTCTTGAAAGCAAGTTCATATTCCATAATGCGAAGAAGCTGTTCCCGAACGAAGTCGTGCTGGACGTCGACAGTGACACAAACGATCCACTAGTGCGCAGCAGCTACCTGCGGCAACGATGGGGCAAATGGGATTGGCCCCTCGTGGCCTCGTCGCCTGAACGGGCCATCCTCGAACTGCTGGACGAGGTGCCGGAACGCGAGACCTTCCATCAGGCAGACATGCTTTTCGAGGGCCTGCTCAACCTGAGTCCGCGCAAGCTGCAGCCGCTGCTTGAGGCCTGCCGCAGCGTAAAAGTGAAGCGGCTCTTCCTGTGGTTCGCAGAGCGGCACGAACCGCAGTGGCTCGGCGCGATCGACCGCGGCGGGATCGACCTGGGAAAGGGCAAGCGCATGCTCGTCCGAGGCGGCAAGCTCGATCCGAAGTTTAACATCACGGTGCCGGAGTCGCTCGATGACAATCGATGACCGTTATCGCAAGCAGGTGGCCCTGCTGATCCGGACCTTGCCTTTAGTCGCCACCGAAAAGGAATTCGCGCTGAAGGGCGGAACAGCGATCAATCTCTTCGTGCGCGACATGCCGCGGCTCTCGGTTGATATCGATTTGACGTATGTGCCCGTCGCGGATCGCGCGACGTCCCTGCAGGCGATTGATGCAGGCATGAAGCGAATCGCGGACGCGATCAGCAAAGGCATGCGCGGCGCGCAGCTCAATGCCAGCCAGCCCAAAGGCGAGACCTGCACAACGAAGCTGATCGTCCGCGCTGACGATGCCCAGATCAAGATCGAGGTGACGCCGGTACTGCGCGGCTGCGTCTACGAACCGGCGATGGAGCGAGTCTCGGCCAAGGTCGAAGAAGAGTTTGGCTTCGCCGAAATGCCGGTCCTCCACTTCGCGGATCTCTACGCCGGCAAGATCATGGCAGCGCTCGATCGCCAGCATCCGCGCGATCTGTTCGATGTCCGCGACCTGCTGGCAAACGAAGGCATAGATGACACACTGCGTAAGGCCTTCATCGTTTACCTCCTCAGCCATAACCGGCCGATGGCCGAAGTTCTTGCGCCTCAGCGACTCGACATCTCGGCCGAATATGAGCACGGCTTCGAGGGCATGGTGGAGCGACCGATCAGCCTCGATGACCTTCTAGTAGCGCGCGAAGATCTCATAAGAGAGATCGTCGGCAAGATGCCCGAGCATCATAAGAGGTTCTTGATTTCAGTGAAGAAGGGCGAGCCCGACTGGACTCTGCTCGATCTCCCCGGCGCCCAGGCACTCCCCGCGGTGCGCTGGAAACTGGAAAACCTCGCTAAACTTCCCGCTGGCAAGCGTGCGCAACTCCTCCAGGATCTAAACGAAGCGCTCCGAATCAAAGGAGCCTAGCGATAGAATTCACCGGCGTCAAGCTTTGGGAGAGATCGGGCGGTGAAGACGCGGCGTTGTGACCGATGTAGTACCCTGATACGTCACGTGGCGTCGAGCAAGATTGGCTCGGTAGGCTCTCTGTCTCGCCCGATGAGCCAGCCTGCCAGCCTCAGATCGTTGATACCGCGCATTGGCAGCATGTGTTTGTATAGGTCGGGCTGCCGTGCGGCAGATACCGCTGCAATAACGCTGCCCGCGGTCACAGCGAACGCAGACAAAGAAAATCGCACCGCACCCTGGGCCATGGCATGACCGTAGGTGAAGCGTACTTTTCTCTGCAATCGGTTTTTCTGTGGCGAAATTCACGGCTACACGATAACGCAGAATTCGGATGATCGACCGATGATCGCGCTTGCCGCGCAGATGATATCAAGCTGGCGTATACCGGCAGATGGGTTCTTCGTCACATTTGGTGAAGTGGTTTCAGGCTTTCCATGTTTGTTTGAAGATGTGGATTTCATTCGGCATTGACGACGCGGAGTCGAAGCAGATCGAATTTGGCGCGGCCATACATGGAGCGTTTGATCAGCTTCAGCCGGTGGACATGACCTTCGACTGGTCCGTTGCTCCAAGGATGTTGAAGAGCGGCAAGAAGTGCAGCCTCATCCTGGCAAAGATGCTTGGCAAAGCTGGCCAGCAAGCTCGCCTTCGCATCTTCTTTCCATGGCCTCCATGCAACCGCATCCCGCTGCCGAATGATGCGCACGAACTCCCGTGCCAGAGAAGCACAGGTAGCGATTTCTGAAGATCGACGGCATAGTTCATCGAGATAGCTCCGAGCATCTTCTGGCTCTTTCAGCATGGTCCAGGCTGTTTGTCGTGGGGATACACGCAGCGGGGAATGGAAGGAAGGTTGCTCTCCAGTGCGCTCCTTTCGTGAGCCATAGCGCCGCCGAACCCAGGTCCGAACTATCGGGCACTGCCCGGCAAAACCTCGTGCACGAATTTCGTGCCAGAGTTGGGTGGCATTGTGACATCCCTCGTTCCAGCGCTGCTCCAGATATTCGCCATGTTGGTCGACGGTAGATTTGCGGCCGACGAGCCTTCGCTCGGGAAATCCACGAGCACGTACCCAGCGACGAATTGTTCGTATGCCGAGATCGCAGCTCTGAGCAATTTCGCGCTGGGTGACGCCTTTTGCGATCTGCTCCATGACGGCTTGATAGCTTGCGAGACGGCGTTCACGATTGTGCTGCTGCTTCTTCCGAATTCGCGAGTTAGGCTTGGTCACGTCCGATGGGAGAACCGGCGCGGCGGCAGGGGTCTCTGGCTTACTTGTCGAAGCCTGCGCGGCCTCCACCAGCAGACGATGATGTGGCAC
>PKXI01000433.1 GCA_003133425.1 Acidobacteriaceae bacterium | reverse complement strand
TCCCACCTTTTAGTGCAAGATAGAACACTTTGCGCGCAATCTCCATTCGACTTGAGCGATTTGGTACAGATACTCTCCGGAAATCCACGTAGATACGAGTCTGTGCGTCCGACGTGGACGCATAAATGTGCGCGCCCTTCCCCCACTTTGCTTCGATATGAGTGTAGTTCGATCCAAACCATGAGGTACGACGCGAGTTCCCGCGAGTGGCATCCCATTCGCCGTTATTTGGAATTGATTGTGCTTTGCATACGAGAGAACACTCAACACTTCCAAACAACAGCGCCGGACCGACTCGAGGCACAGTAACCGCATATCAGGAGGCCACGATGCAATCGACCGATTCAATGATTTTGGCGATTCAGAGCTGGGGAGAAGGGAGACTTTTGTCCGCTAGGCTCGCTCCCTGGACAGGTGCGCTCTTTTTGCTCTTCATCTTTGCTGTGCCGGTTCGCGCCCAGTTCGGCGCTAGCCTCGCAGGTACTGTGCTTGACCCGACCGGAGCGAGCATTCCTCAGGCGACTGTAACCCTGATCAACCCGGCGACGCAGATGACGCAAATCGCAACCACGAATGAGACAGGCGCTTATCACTTCAACGAATTAGCGCCAGGGCATTACACTCTTCAGGTTGCAGGTCCCGGATTCAAGTCAAACAACATAACTGATCTGGCCCTGGCCGCCGAAACCCCGCGAAGTTTGAATGTAACGCTGGAACCGGGCGGGGCCACGGAATCGGTTCAGGTGAACGGCGATCTTGTTCCGTTGTTGCAAACCTCAGACCCGAGCATCGGGACGACCATCAACAGTGAAGAGATTCAGCGGTTACCCACCTTTGGCGCCGACCCTTATGAACTTGTTCGCATTGCACCCGGCATCACCGGCGACGGCGCTCGCAGCGGCACTGGCCAGGCCGTCTATCTTCCCAACGGCGGCGGCCCCGGCGGATCGAACTCCGGGATTTTTCAAACCGAGAACCAAGTTCAGATCGCCGCGGCAGGCCAGCGCCAGGCCGACAACAACTTCATGGTGGACGGTGTGAGCGTGAACTCACTCACGCATGGCGGCTCGGCGGTGGTTTCTCCAAATGAGGAAGCGGTGGGGGCGATGACCGTAATATCCACTTCCTACGACGCATCCGATGGCCGTAATTCCGGCGCGCAAATCAAGATTGTCACCAAGAGTGGCACCGATAGCATTCATGGCTCGATGTTTGGCCTGTATGACGAAGCAGGGCTGAATACGGCGAACAAATGGGGCGGCCCCTCAGGCGCGCTGCCAGTTGTTGTGAACAACGATCAGCGCAGTTGGGCCGCCTCACTCGGCGGCCCGGTGGTGCGGAAAAGGCTTTTCTACTTTGTCTCCTGGGCTGGCTTTACCACCGCCAACAACTCTCAGACGCTTTCCTACGTGGAGACTCCGCAATATCGCGCAGCGGTTGTAGCGAATCGCGCCGGCAGCGTGAGCGCCGGGATTCTGGCCGACCCCGGCGTTGCGCCAAGGATTCGGACCATCCTGACTCCGAGTTGCGCTGGCCTGACTTTGGGCGTCAATTGCAACATTGTCACGGGCGGACTGGATATCGGTTCGCTCACTCCCGGTGGCGTTACGCAGATAGGAGTTTTCCCGGCGAATACGCAACTTGGCGGTGGCCTGGACGGCATTGCCGACGTTGAAAATGCGCAGCTTTATGTGCCCTCCCACAGCCGCGGCAACCAGTTCAACGGGCGCGTCGATTACGATATGACGTCGAAGGACCACCTTGCGGGAAGCGTGTACTTTACCAAGCTGGACAACTATGGCGTAAGTGGCGCAGCCGGTTCGCGTCCTCAGGCGGATATCCCCTTCAAGCCGCTCAACTCCGCCGCAACTGTCATCTTTATTCACACTTTCTCAGCTACCTGGCTGAACGAAGCGCGCGCTAACGGCACTCGGTTTGCGGACAACGGAGTTGGGGATGCGGCTGGAGTAGTCAATTTTGGCCTTCCGTACGTCAATGTGCAGACGTTGCCCTGGGCAATTCAATTCGGCGCATATGCCGGCGAAACAACGCCGTCCCTCTATGCCGAGAATACGTACGAAGTGCGCGATATGGTGACCCATAGCTGGGGCACGCACGTAATCCGCATGGGCGCGGAAGTGCGCTTTGAACAGGACAACGACAATCTGCTTGGCGACCAGAGGCCGACCTACGCCATGCAGGGTCTGTGGACCATGGCCAACGATGCGGCAATCTTCGAGCAAGTCGAGGCCAATCCGCTGACCGGCGACACCCCGCTGACGCAACGGTACTTCCGCTCAGAAGATATTGCCGGCTATGTGCAGCACGATTGGAAGGCAACTCCTAATCTGACTCTCAATGCGGGTCTGCGCTGGGAGTACTTCACGCCGCTGCGCAACAAGGGTTCGATGATCAACTATCCCGTGCTCGGCACCGCAACCGGCCAGCAACTCAGCGGCATCACGCTGCAACTGCGCGACCACCTTTGGAATACACAGCCGCATAACCTGGCTCCCAAGGTGGGCTTTGCTTACACGCCAGGCAATTTGAACAACAAGATGGTGATCCGCGGCGGTTTCGGCATGGCTTACAACCACCTGGACATCGCGCTCTTCAACCCTTCACTCGAAAACGGGCCCGGCGTATCCAAGTTTGGCCTGTGTTGCGCAGGCAACGGAAATTCAGCGGGCGTAAAGTTCGAAAAGGGGACAAGCACGTCACCGTCCAGTTTCCCGCTAAATCCAGCGCTTGCTCTTGGCATCAATCCAGCAACTGGATTTCCTTGCGAGTTTGGCTCAACGCCAGGGCATTGCGTTGCGAATGCGGAGAGTTATGAGGTCTACGGTGCATTCCCCAACACGAGGCAGCCGGAGAGCTATCTGTATTCACTGGATATGCAGTATGAATTGCCTTACAACATGCTGGCAACGGTGGGCTATACGGGCAGCGTTGGGCGTCATTTTGCGCGACTGGTCAATCAGAATTTCCTCTACTCGCAATGCTTTCCGGCAACCGTAAACTGCGGCGGCACTACGGCCATCACCCCGGTGGGTGCTTCCTATTTTGCGCAGACAGACTCTAATCAGTCTTACAACGCTATGAACGTGAACTTAACCCGCCACCTGACTCACGGCCTGAACCTCTCTGCGTTTTACACGTGGTCGAAGTCACTTGACCAGGTTTCGAACGGGGATGCGGCAAACGCCAATGCCAACCAGACCAACCCCGCAAACAATACTACGGAATGGGGGCCATCGGATTACGACGTTCGGCACCACATCACGGCTGCAGGCGTGTACGAGGTTCCTCACGTGCATTCCAGCAGCGACCTTGTGAAGGCGGTTGCCAACGGCTGGCAGATCAATGGCGTGATGACCTGGCACACAGCCTTCCCATGGACGCCGGTCACGTATAACCTGCAGGCAAACGAACTGATTACCGGCGCAAACCTCGTGGGTCCAACGCGTCCGCTTGCCTATTTCGGAGGCGCTGGTTCGAGCTGTTCCAACAGCGCCTGGCAGACTGGCTCGAATTTCCCCAAAGGCGGCCCCGCTTACTTCAATACGACCCCACCCACATCTGTAAATGCTCCACTCTATGTGCCGGGCATCGGTCGCAACAGCTTCCGCGGTCCCTGCTACTTCGACACCGATATGAGCTTCGCCAAGGAGACGTCGTTCGATCATTTCGACCATCATATGCTGCTGCGTCTGCAGGTGAATGCATACAACATCTTCAACATTCTTCAACTGTCGCCGATTGGGTTCAACAGCGGCGGGTCCAATATTCAGAGCGCCACCTTCGGCGAAGCGCAGAGTGGCGATGCAGGCCGCGTGCTTGAATTAACGGCGCGCATCCAGTTCTAATCGCTGGACCACTTGGTGCTTCGGGGGGAATTTTCTTACGCCCGAAGCACCGTTTCTTTACAATTCTCAATCGCGAAGAATGAGAAAATTATTGAGCGCTGCCGATTGCAGAACCGCCGTCGAGCAACCTGCCTGTACCATGGAAAAGGCCACTTGCACGACGGCATCCATGAATTCCACGATTACTTTCTTGCCAATCAATTCATGCTTGTCATCGGCGCGCGGTCAATAAACCGTGGCCTGGGGAGGATTTGTGTTGCAGATGAATTCGAATGTTTCCCATGGTGGCGGCTTCGTCAATTCCTTTGAAGCCGGTCTTTGGAAAAACTCAAGCACCCGCTCCATTCTTGCCTGCGTCATCCTCTGCCTGGTAACGGCTGGAGGCGAACCGAATGCAGTGGCGCAGGCCACCATACCTGTGTCTACACAGCATTCGGGCAGAGTCGCGCGCCCTTCGAACACCCAGATCGCCGATCCAACCCTTGAAGCCCGCGTAAATCGTCTGCTCCGCCGGATGACCCTCGAAGAGAAGATCGGGCAGCTCGTTCAATACAACGATACCGGTGATAGCTCTCCTGCACAGCCGGCCAAAGTCGAGCAAGGCGCACTCGCCGCAGTAAATCCTGAGACTACCAATCATGTGAATGCAATGCAGCTGGCCGCGGCTGGCGGCCTTGGCTCGATGCTCAACACTATCGGCGCCGAGCGCACGAGCACGTATCAGCATTTTGCTGTAGACAAGAGCCGTCTGCACATTCCTCTGCTCTTCGGTGCCGATGTCATTCATGGTTTCCGCACCATTTACCCAGTGCCCCTGGGCCTGGCAGCGAGCTTCGATCCGGAACTTGTCGTTGAACTCTCACGCATGGCTGCCGAAGAGGCTACGACAGCGGGCGTTCGCTGGTTCTACTCCCCGATGGTTGACATCAGCCGCGATCCCCGCTGGGGCCGAACCGCGGAAGGCGCGGGTGAAGACGCATATCTTGGCGCAGCCATGGCCCGGGCTTACATTCGTGGCTACCAGGGCGACAGCCTCTCGAAGCCGGGTAGCGTTGCCGCTTCGGTAAAACATTTCGCCGCCTACGGTGCTGCCGAGGCCGGCCGCGAGTACAACACCACAGACATGTCCGAGATCCGTCTGCGGCAGGACTACCTGCCTCCTTACCAGGCCGCTGTCGAAGCAGGTGCCGCCACCATCATGAGCGCCTTCAACTCCCTCAACGGCGTGCCGGCGAGCGCCAATCCGTTTCTTCTAACCAAGGTCCTGCGCGGCGAGTGGGGCTTCAACGGGTTCGTCGTTAGCGACTATACCGCCGTGATGGAATTGATGAACCATGGCATTGCTCTCGACCCCGCGGTAGCTACTCGCAAAGCGATCACCGCGGGTGTCGATGTCGATATGATGTCGCACTTTTACGATACGCAGTTGCCTGGGCTTATCCGTTCCGGCCAGGTTCCAATGGCTGTGGTCGATGAGGCTGTGCGGCGCGTGCTCCGGGTAAAGTTCGCAACCGGCCTGTTTGAACGTCCCTATGCCGAAGGCGTCGAAGTAAAGGCCGCCGTCGCCGAGCACAGACCACTGGTGCGAAAGGCGGCTGAAGAGTCTTTTGTCTTGCTTCAGAACGATAAGCTCGCCGATGGCGCGCCGTTGCTTCCGCTTTCGCCGGCACGCAAACGGGTTGCTCTCATCGGACCTCTCGCCGACGACAAAGGAGACATGGTAGGTGCCTGGGCCGGCGCGGCCAACGATCGCGACATCATCGCGCTTAGGCAGGCGTTGGCTGAGCGCGCCCAGCAATCGGGGGGCACTCTGCTTTATTCCAGCGGAACTGCGATTGACGACACATCGCAAGCTGGTTTCCCCGAGGCCATCGACGCGGCCCGCGCGGCCGATGTTGTCATTCTCGCGCTGGGCGAGTCGGGCGCCATGAGCGGCGAGGCAGGCTCGCGTGCGCACCTTGATCTGCCTGGAAACCAGCAGCAGCTTCTCGAAGCCGTAGTCGCTGTTGGCAAGCCGGTCGTTCTGCTCATCTTCTCTGGCCGTCCCCTGGTCCTCGACTGGGCAGCCAAACATGTTCCCGCAATCATGGAGGTCTGGTTCCCCGGAACCGAAGCTGGAAACGCCATCGCCAACGTTCTCTACGGAGATGTGTCGCCCAGCGGCAAGCTGCCCATGAGCTTCCCCCGCGCCTTGGGTCAGGAGCCGCTCTACTACAATCAGTTGCCTACCGGACGCCCACCCACTGGGGTCGACTTGTCAAAGCCGTCGGGCGACGGCACGCGCTTCTTCTCCCGCTATATCGATGTCCCCAACAGCGCGCTGTTTCCCTTCGGCTATGGACTCTCGTACTCCAGCTTCTCCCACATGGACGTTCATGTATCGAAGAGCAGCATCCCGCTGGCTCAAGCGCTCGCGAACCGAACTACACCTCTCCTCGAAGCGACGGCGATTGTGACCAACACAGGTAGCCGAACGGCAACGGAAGTTGTTCAGTGCTACTTGCGCAACCTGGGGGCAAGCGTTGAGCAGCCAGTCCGAAGCCTCAAGGGATTTCTCCGCGTCACCCTCGCTCCAGGCGAATCGAAAAAGATCAGCTTCCGTCTGGGCTTCAACGAACTCTCCTTCTTCAACCTGGAAGGCAAGCCCACAATCGAACCGACCCATTACACTGTCTGGATCGGTGGCAGTTCACTTGCCGCCGAGGAAGCCACTTTCGAGGTGGTTTCTTCCGCGAGGAGGGCAGATTCGCACTGATTCAAACAGTGGCATTGTTTTGCAACACGCGGTCAATGTCGGCCTCGACCGGGAAACCAGGCTCATAACGGTCAGCTGCCCGAGGCAAAAGTGAGCAAAACAGAACAGAATTGATGCTTGAAACCCTTCAAAATAAACAAGAAGTTTCTGTAGCCGACCTCTAGTGCAGGAAATCCGCGCCGAGAGTTGTGAGGTCCCTTTGCGTTGGGAGATGCTGCCGTCGCAGTCTTTTCCATCTTGGCGGGGCGAGTTGGGCACGCCATGGTTTCCGGGTTCGGCAAGGAAGCTGCTTTGGACATTCTTGGCAGGAGCATTTGGTGGACCAACTTTTCGATTCCGGCGAAATCAAAGTAGCTCGCGCTATGCTTCTGCTGGCCGATTTCGACAAGGACGGCAAACCCAAGACTGTATCTTCCAGAGTCAATCTGGAAACGCTCTCCGAAATGCCAGGGACAACCCGGTTGCAGGTTCGGATTTTTGTGGACAGGTTCAGGAAATCAGGTTTTGTTGTCCGAGGCTGGAGCGGGCTGCACATTCATTGTTCACCCCCAAAATTGTTTATCCACGAGCTTCCACGCAGCAACCCCGCACGCGAAGATCGCGGAAAGCGATGAGCAGTTTGCTGTTCGCTGCCTGCTGCCGAGGCGTCGGTGGTTCGTCGGTGGGGAACTGCGCCACGTCCTATTGGCGAAGACACGACCGCCGTGCCAGGATTGCGCGGAAGATTGACGCCCGCGCCCAACAGAGCTGAACCTCAGGAGTCTTTCTATGCCCCGCGCCAAATCGAAAGTTATTCGCGCTTCCCTTGCCAAGACCCGGACCGGAATCCAGGGCCTGGACGAAGTCACAGGTGGAGGCCTGCCGAAAGGTCGCGTCACGCTGGTATGTGGTCGCGCGGGTTGCGGCAAGAGCTTACTCGGCATGGAGTTTCTGGTGCATGGAGCCCTTGAATACGGCGAGCCGGGAGTATATATAGATTTCGAGGAAACCGAGGAGAAGCTGACAGCCAATGTCGCGTCGCTTGGTTTTGATTTGCCCAAGCTTGTCAAAAACAAGAAACTGTTGGTGGATTACGTTTTCATTGAGAGAAGCGAGATTGCCGAGTCTGGAGAATTCAACCTCGATGGCCTATTCATTCGATTAGCTCACGCGGTCAAATCGATCAAGGCAAAGCGTGTTCTGCTCGACAGCGTCGAAGCACTTTTCTCCGGAATTGCCGACTCGTCGATTCTGCGGTCGGAACTCCGCCGGCTGTTCCGCTGGCTTGAAGACCACAATCTCACCGCGATTGTTACCGCGGAAGCGGGTGTTCAGACGTTGACCCGTCACGGATTGGAGGAATACATCGCCGACTGCGTGATCTCGCTGGACCATCGTGTAACGGATCAGATTTCTACCCGGCGTTTGCGCGTGGTCAAGTATCGTGGCACGGCCCACGGCACCGATGAGTATCCGTTCCTGATCGGAGAGGATGGCATCTCAGTGCTGCCAATCACCTCTTTGGTACTTACTCACAAAGCTCTAACGGACCGCGTCTCGACTGGAATCTCCGCATTGGACGAGATGACGGAGGGTAAGGGATTTTTCTGTGGAAGCAGTGTGCTGGTGACCGGTACGGCGGGAACCGGGAAATCCAGCCTCGCAGCGAATTTCGTCAGCGCCGCCTGTGCACGTGGTCAGCTTTGCCTTTATTTTACTTTTGAGGAGTCTCCCAGCCAGATTCTGCGCAACATGCGCTCGGTTGGTCTTGACCTGGAGCGGTGGACAAAAAAAGGCCTGTTGAATTTCAACGCGATGAGGCCAACCAGCACTGGCCTGGAAGGACACCTGGCTGTGATTCACAAGCTGATCACCCAGCTTCGACCAGGCGTCGTTGTAATCGACCCGATTACGAACCTGATTTCGACCTCGGGCAATTATGACGTTAAGTCGATGTTGGTGCGCCTGGTCGATTTCCTCAAGGTGCAACAGATTACATCGATGTTCACAAATCTGACTTTCGCAGGAGATCCCCAGGAAAGAACCGCCGCGGCCGTCTCCTCTCTAATGGACACCTGGATCGTCTTGCGGGACAGCAAACCCAACGGACGGCCGAGACGCGAGCTTTACGTTCTGAAATCCCGCGGCATGGCACATTCGCGTGAAGTGCGTGAGCTGATTGTGAGTAAGAATGGCCTGGAACTGGGCATGGTTCTGAGCGATCATACTGTAGCCACACACGTCGCGGGACAATGAGCAGCGGCGGCGGACGAGAAGTAAGTTTGGCCCATTTGGACCAGGAATCGAGAACTGACTGATGAAGAGTTCCGTAAAGAAGCGCCCTGCCAAGACCGTCCAGGGTGACTTTTACCGGTTGCGCCTTTACATCGCGGGCCAAACCCCCAATTCGATTGCCGCGATCGCCAACCTCAAGAAGATCTGTGAGGAAAAACTGCATGGCAAGTACCGTATTGAGGTTGTGGACTTGCTTGAGAAGCCGCAATTGGCCAAGGGCGATCAGATCATCGCCATTCCGACCCTGGTGAGAAGGCTTCCGCCGCCGGTCAAAAAGATCATTGGGAACCTCTCCAAGACCGAGAGTGTCATTGTGGGTTTGGATCTTCAACCGGCACGCTAAAGTAAGGGCGTAAAGAGAAGATGGCCAACAAGCGTGCACATTCCATTGGCCGAGTTCTACCCGGACGTCTGCCCGGTAAAGTCGGTGCGCCACAAGGATCTCGCAGAAGCTCTGGACCATCTTCACGTAAACTTCCGCCATCCACAGCCTCGGATCAGCACACAAAGCTCCGCGCCCGGCTGAAAAGCGTTGAGGAAACTCTTCACGCAATTCGGTCGGGAGAAGTAGATGCTCTGATGGTTTCCGGCCGTCACGGAGAACGGTTGGTATCACTGAAGGGGTTCGAACCCAACTATCGCATGCTGGTAGAGGCGATGAGCGAGGGCGCAGCGACTCTTTCCCGAAAAGGTGTCGTGCTCTACTGCAACCGCGGATTTGCACAACTGATCAGCAGGCCACCAGGGAAGGTTATTGGAATTGCCTTGCAGTCGCTGGTTGCGGAAAGAGAGCGAGACAGATTCGACACTTTGCTTGCCGGTGCTTGGAAGACAGTTGCGATGGGCGAATTCAGCCTGCATTGCACAGGTAGCAATCCGATCCCGGTCCATCTATCTCTTAACCGGCTTCGTGGATTCAGTGGCCAGGCCCTGGGCATGGTGATAACCGATCTCAGGGAGCAAAAAAGCAAGCAGGCCGCGGCAATCAAACAGGCCGAAGAGATGCGTCGGCTCATTTTAGAACGCACACTTTCAGCACAAGAGGAGGAACGACGCCGGATTGCGCGCGAATTGCATGACGAGGCCGGCCAGTTGCTCACCGCTCTATTGGTCGGCCTGCGTACTTTGGAGGACGCCCGGAAACTGGCAGATGTCAAGGAACAGGGACATCGGCTTCGGGAAATCGCGGCCCAGGCCATCGACGAGGTCGGCCGACTGGCCCGGGGGCTTCACCCAACAGTGCTGGAGGACCACGGCCTGGGTGTTGCACTTAGCAGATACGCAAGCGAGTACACAAGAAATTACAACATAGCTGTGGATCTCAAACTTGGTGATCTTGAATCCCGTGACTTATCGCCAACAGTCCAAATCACGTTGTATCGAATTATCCAGGAAGCCCTGACAAACGTTGCGAGGCATTCGAGAGCCGGAACCGTCAGAATTCGATTCGCTAATTTGGCCACGGCTGTTGAGATGGAAGTTATTGATGACGGCTGTGGCTTCGACGCTGAGGCCGTGGCTGTTTCCTCGCACCGTCTCGGTATTCAGAGTATGCGAGAGAGAGCTGCAATGATAGGCGGGACAGTGCGTTTCATCTCTCAACGCAGGGGAACCAGGATTCTGGTGCAAGCCCCACTTGCAAACCCGACCTCCAGTTCCTAATGAGGCGGAGGAGCATTCGATATGCCGGCGCACACAAAAACGATCAGGGTCATGATTGCGGACGATCACGCAATTCTCCGCGCAGGACTCAGAATGCTGGTGAATGCGCAGCCCGATATGGAAGTTGTCTCGGAAGCTTCCGATGGAGAGAAGGCGGTTGAGACAGCGCGGGAAACGAAACCTGACGTGGCCTTGCTGGACCTCACAATGCCTCGGGTTGGAGGTATGAAGGCGCTGCAAACGATGGTGCGAGACTGCCGCAAAACCCGAGTGCTCGTCCTCACAATGCACGATGACCCTGCATACTTGCGATCGGCACTGGCTGCAGGCGCCTCCGGCTACCTGCTGAAAAGGGCGGTAGATGCGGAGCTGATTGCCGCCATACGAGCGGTGCATCGCGGCGGGATCTTCGTGGATCCGCGTTTGGCCAACATTCTTGTCCAGGATGTGCTGGCGAAGAGTAGTACAAAAGCTGGGTCCACACGACCGGTAAACATCCTTAGCCAGCGCGAGTTGCAGGTACTCGGACTCGTGGCGCAGGGATACACCAGTGCCCAAATAGCAAAACGGCTTTTTGTGGGTGTGAAAACAATTGAGACTTATCGCTCACGTTTTGCCGAGAAGCTCGGACTGCGAACGCGCAGCGACGTGGTTCGGTTTGCAGTGCAGATGGGACTATTGACCCCAGAAACGCTGGAGAGTGAGCCGCGCGGTTCGACCCGGTAGAAGTTCTGTTTCAGGGCGCCATCCTGCCCAATTTATCGACTAGATACGCCTCTTGTCAGGGAATTTCCGGACAAAGCCCCTCATTATTAGCAGCATCCCCGATAGCCCGACCATTCCCCGTGCATGAAACTACGTGCAGCCTGCGGAAGTGTATCTTCGCCGCGTGCTGCCGGCTCTAGGTCGCGAAGCATGTTCTGCTTTTGCTCATTGAAGTGCCCGGTTCGTGGGTTCTGATCGACCCGTTGCAGTCCACATCACGCACCGGAAACGCCTCGAAGGAGGTTGAACTGATATGAACAACTCGACGTTTGACACAGCCGCTTTCCTCGCGCACGCCGGCCTTGGCCGGAGAATCGTCGAATTCAAGGAGAGAGACAACCTCTTCACTCAGGGAGATGTGGCAGACTCCGTCTTTTATCTTCAGCATGGCCGGGCAAAGCTCACCGTCGTTTCGCAGGCCGGTAAAGAGGCCACCATCACGCTACTCTCTTCCGGCGACTTTGTTGGCGAGGCGGCGCTGGCGGCTGTTCCTGGGCTTCGATTGTCCACTGCCACTGCGCTCGTCAGATGCGTTGCGCTCAAAATCACGCGGGAGGAGATGATCCGCGTAATGCACCAGGAGCATGAGTTCTCCGACTTGTTCCTGAAGTTTTTGCTGGAGCGCAGCATGCGCACCCAGGCCGACCTGGTCGACCAGCTTTTTAACTCCAGCGAAAAACGTTTAGCGCGAATTCTTTTACTGATGGCGGAGTTTGGAAAGCCCGGAGAGCCGGAAACTTTCATTCCTCCGATTACGCAGGAAACTCTGGCAGAGATGATTGGCACAACGCGGTCCCGCGTAAGCTTCTTCATGAATCGTTTTCGCGCGCTCGGTTTTATCAGTTATAACGGCCGCATCCAGGTGCACAAGTCGCTGCTCAATGTTGTCCTGCTGGACCAATTACCCGAACACAATGCTGAAAAGCCCGTGATCGTTGCCAATCAATGAGCGTTCTCCAGTTGGTATTCTTGGGCGTCATCCGGCGCTACCTGAATTATGTAAGCGAGTAAGCGGCACCAGTGATCAATGGACTTACACTTGGCTTGCGCCTTCCGGACGACTCGATCGCCTCCATTCAACAACACCGCGGGCAATCGAGTTTTATTCATCCCACCGGGGAAAAAGTCGGACGCCAGAACTGGCTGTCGGGTCTATAACGGCGATTATTCCTTGTGCGCGTGCACTACAAATCGTTCCGGAGCTCCGCCGATAAACTGGAATGGGTAGCAGGTCACGAGCGTGATTGCAGAACTGGTCGATGGGGCGAGAACACCTGTGTCGTCAGGAGCGACAATCTGCACCTTGTCCACCTCGTAGCTTGAAAGACCCGCTGCAGTCTGAATCATAATCTTGTCATTGGTGCGAATGTCCTTGAGCGCGCGGAAGAATGTATCGCGATGTCCCGCGATTCCGATGTTTCCAGGCTGTCCGGGAATGGCCGTGCCTTTGATGTGTCCAACACCGAGTCGCAGAGTCTGTGCCGCAGTGCCCTCAAGAATTGCCACCTTCATTCCCAGCCTTGGAATCTCAATGCGGCCAAGAACATCGCCTTGTCTGGGCATGATCGTTGACAGGATCACTTTGTGTTGTTCTTGATTAGAAATCTGCTTTTCAAGAACATTGCCTGCAGCTTCCTGGTAGAACATTGCGTAGAGGAGAGTCACCGCGACATAGGAAACTGCAAGTGCACCTGTAATGAATAGCAGCCTTTGCGTCCAGTGGAGGAACGCCCGGCCAGGCATCGATAACCATTGCTTCTCAATTGCAGGCATCATAGTCGGGTTCCCTTGCCTCCACCGCAAGAAGTGCCATTGGCGGAGGGATATCCGCCGGCTTCTCTTTTCACGCCTTTTGCGGATTCGGTAATTTCAGTAATCCGCCCAGCCTTTCAACTCGTTCTGAAACCATTGCCCTGCCAGTACGCAGATGCGAATGGACGGATAAAGGAGGCAATACTCGCGTACCGCCTCCTTTTGTGCCATCGGTTCCAGGTCGCGTAAAATGCCGTGCGATTTAGAGCGGTTTCACAATTTGCATACCCTTCTCATTTACGTGCGCGACGACATTTTCTCAGGGACAATGCCACTGCAGAACAATGGTTTCGGGGTGCAGAAATTGTGGAACACTTTACACCTCAGTTGACTTACGCGCTCCGCTTCAGGAGGTTCGACAGGAGGAAACCAGCGCCCAGCAGGAGCAGTCCGACCAACCCGATCAAAGGTAGAAGACTGGCTGTCTTAGGCATGGACTCCACGGCCACTGCAGGTGAAGTTGAGATAGCGGGCTGTACCGCAGTCGGCGGTTCAGTTACAGCAATTGGCGCTTGTGCAGCAACAGGCGCTGGTGCAGCAATTGGCTCTGCTGTCACAGTTGGCGCTGGTGTGGAAGGAGGCTCGGTTACAGCAATCGGCGCAGGTGGAAGCGGATTTGCAACTGCGACCATTGTCTCCGCTGCAGGCGGGGATGCGACTGCAATTGCGGGCCCCGCTGCAACAGTGGATTCCGTTGCAACTACTGGCTCAGCCGCTGGCTGAGGTGCGACGGCGACAGTTGGCTCCGCTGCAGCCATAGGCGTTGCTGCAACAACAGGTACGGCTGAAATAGCGGGTTCCGCAGCAACAGCAAGCGCGGGAGCGACCACGGGAGGAGCGTCCACAAGCTGGGCCAAAGCAACTGTTCCTCCGCCTGGGTTAACTGCCTCAATTGTCGCCGATTTTAGAACATCGACGGACGAAGTGGCCAGAACAACAGAGGTGGAGAGCACCGGCTCGTTGGTTTCCTTGGCAAGTTGAGTGGCCCTTGTTTTCTCATAAACAATCTGGTCGCCCCACATGCGGCCCGGATAGTACCAGGCCTTCAGAGCTTGAGGATCCGCGGCGGGACGATTGCTAAACATCACCGTAATCAGGTCCGGTGCTTTCAAACGGGAATTAGGGACTCCAAGGAAGGTGGCGAACACATGGGTGCCGTCCTGATTGGAAATCTGGATGATGTCCCGATCCGGGGAGGAGTCGAGAACCTTGAAGAGGTAAGTGCCTGCTGGTAGAGTCTGGGCGCCAACGCCCGGAACTTCGACAGGTACTGCAAAGGTGACAACAGTCTTGCTATCCTGCTCGCCGGCCTTAGCTTTCGGGGTCGCGACAAGACAGAGCACGGTAACGCACAGTCCAGTTCCTATTCCCTTGAGAAGTTTCATCTCTCTCCGCGATTTTCTCCGACTAATTTGCACGGCGGTTATGATGCATCCTCTTGATGTTGTCGGCTTCACTCGAGGTTGCACGCCGGACAATCCGGCAGGCTGGGGTCAATGGCGTGCCAATCAATGGTCAGTGTGGCGCGCACGTCGCGAGGATTGCTGTCCAATATTGACCGCGGCGTTTCCACGGCTCGGTTTCGTCGATGGAGCGGAGGGATTTGGGGTGGGGAAAGTGCTCCGCTACTCAGGAAACCAAGAACTCGTACACATTGAGAGCAGGTTTGGACAAGTCAGCTCAAGAAGAGCATGCAATGCAAGGCTCCATCCTCAGAACTGTGGATTCATCTCCAGATCCAGAATCTAGAAACTGGCATACGAAAATGATCCCTATTTACACCGCCCCAAGAGCGGACGGCGATTTGAATGCTTCCCGTTCGCGAGCAATTTAGCTCAGACCGCTAGCAAGTTAAATGGGAAACTAAGTCCTAACTCGGGCAAGCTCGGCATTGACAATTTTGTCGCCTAAACTCGTTCTGACCTGTCACATGGCAAAACCGAAACAATGCGCTGGAGTAGCGCAACTCTTTCCAACCGTTGCTCTTCCAACTCAACTGTCTACCTAACCCCTTTGCGCAAGCAGATCCCCACAACGAGTATCTGGGCCCAAAGGGTAGCTACCAAGTCCACGATGGAGGCACATGACCACCTCGACCTTTCCTATTTCGTTGCTCGATTCAACGTGCGTACCTGCTTTGGGGTGCACCCCTCCCCAGGCACAAGGCAGACGCCGGCAGACCGACGCTGTGGTACGCGCCCAGGCTGGCGACCATGACGCCTTCTCAGAACTCTACCTGCAACACAAGAGGCGGGTCTTCGCAATTTGCATGCGCATGGTGCGAGATTTCGCGCTCGCCGAAGACCTCATGCAAGAGACGTTTCTTCAGGTCCATCGCAAGATCACATCCTTTCGTGGCGACTCGGCATTCACCACCTGGCTTCATCGTTTGGCCGTCAATACTGTATTGATGCACTTGCGCAAGCACTCACTGTCTGTTGTCTCGCTCGATCATCTGATGGAGGACGTCCCTGAAGAGCGCGCAGGCAAGAGCTTCGGTGCTCGTGACTTGATGCAAGCTGGAGTTGTCGACCGTCTGGACATCGATCGCGCCGTTGCAACTATGGCGCCCGGTTATCGCAGCATCTTTCTCCTTCATGACATCGACGGTTTCGATCACGGCGAAATTGCTTCCATGCTCAAATGCACACGCGGCAACACTAAGTCCCAACTGCACAAGGCACGCCGAATGCTCCGCGGCGCCCTTACTGCGCGAGGCGGATCGGCCTGCAAGACAACAGATTTGTTCCTGGTGCCGAACCAGACCGGTACGCCGAAGAAGCCGGCAAAATCGCGGGGCACCACTGCCTTGAGAGCTCAATCAACTGCAATCTCGCTAGCTTCGTATCGGGAGCCGTCAAACGTTGCGGTCACTCTGACATAGTCTCCTTCGTGGAGCGTATGGCTTGTTGGAAGACGAGCGGCATCGAAGAATACTTCGTAGCTCTTCTCGTCTCGAGGATCCACAAGGACCAATGATCCGGAGTGCATGTCGAGGGAAGAGAGATTTCCGCCGAACACAAATGCAGACCCAGGGCTTGCTAGAATTGCAATTTGGCTCGCAACGCCTCCACCCTTTCTATCCGATTCAAATGTGAGCGAAATCAGAGCTCCTTTGGCAAGATCTGACAACCCGGAGGGCGCGGAAGCCCAATCTCTTTGGCCCTGGTGAACGATGGGTGTATTGATGGGTACGAGCAGCTTGATTGACTCATGAGACATGGCCGCACTGACAGTTAACTCCCTCGTGTCTGGGTTGTAGTCAACTACACGGCCCTGATAGTCGCCTTTGGGCGATCCCGATAGTAAGTGGATGCTGAGCGCGAACACATCTGTTCCTTCCAATACTGTCTGGACCGAGCCATGCTCATTGGAGCGAAGATCGTGAAGCTTAATTCTTTTACCATCCAGATAGATCTGAGTGCGCTCATCAAACAGAATTTTCATCGGCCGTTGCCCAAAAACTTTCAAACGAAACTCATCACGCACAGGATCCACATTCTGAACTTCGCCGCCGATAATGGTGCTCTTTCCTCGGGGTATGGCCGGCAGCGCGGACAACTCACCTGATGCGCTTCCAGACGCTAGCGCTAGTTGAGTCCCTGCATTTTGTTCTGCCTTTGCACCCGAGGCACCCATTTGTGCAATCACTATCCCGCTCAGTACGACTGCTGCGAAAGATAGACCCATTTTGCTCACTCCTTACTAACTGCAAATTCGATAGACAAGTAGTTGGATGCGTCGAGTGGGTTTCGGTCGTCTGCTGTAGCGTTTGGAAACAAGATAATGCCGTGCCTACTCGCGCCAGAGTCCAGGTTGGTGCATCTAAATAGATAAGTGTGCCTAACTGACACTTTCCTTTGTCGGCCGCACCGAAAGGTCATATGAGCACAGTATCCAGGACGCTACTTAACCTGATTGCATTTACTGCCATCGTGGTAACTTTCGGATTGCATGATGCCTGGGCACGAGATAGTCTGGCAATCACAATCCCAAGACATAGCCAGCTAACTCCCGTTCAGCGCCTAAATCGTGATGGTGTTGATGCTGTAAACAAACACCAGTACGACAAAGCCGAGGCACTTTTTTATAAGGCATATCTTTACGACCCAGCTGACCCGTTCACACTGAATAACCTTGGCTATATTTCCGAGTTACAAGGGCAATTGGATCGTGCTCACAAGTTCTATACGCTGGCTTCTGAACAAAGCTCCAATGCAACGATTGACCGTAGCAACGCGAGGCATCTTGAAGGAAAGCCGATGAAGAATGCTTTCGATAGCCTTCAAGACGTCCCCATGCGAGTGAATCGAATGAACGTGGACGCCATGGACCTTCTAGCAGAACATCGAGGGTTCGAGGCTGTTGCACTCCTGCGAGAGACGCTGTCCCTGGATCCGCAGAATCCGTTTACGCTAAACAATCTTGGCGTAGCCGAAGAAGCAATAGGGGACTACGACGCGGCGTTGAAGTACTACGGCTCAGCATCTGATCGCCACTCCACGGAACCAGTAGTCGTGACGCTGGATCGCTCATGGAGAGGAAAACCAGTCAGCGGTATGGCCGCGGAGAGTGCGAAACGACTGGAGGGACGGATTAAGAAGATGGACACTGTCGAGGCACAAGCCGTCATGTTCAACTTGCGCGGGGTCTCCGCCACGAACAAAAACGATTGGCCCTCTGCGCGGCAAGATTTTCTTCACGCATATTCTCTTGATCCAGCAAGCGCGTTTTCGCTCAACAACCGCGGATACGTTGCGGAGATGGATGGCGATCTGGAAACGGCACAATTCTTCTACGACAAAGCCCGGAAGGCCGGCAATTCAAACGCCCGAGTCGGTCTGGCGACCCTGCGTTCAGCCGAGGGCAAGAGGCTCTTCACAGTCGCCGCAGATAGCAACCAGCAAGTCGATGGCGTGCTTGACAAGTACAGTCAGGATCGTCGCAAGCAGACCGGTCCGATTGAACTGACACCTCGCAATAATGCGCCCGGCGGAGTTTCCAGCGTGGAACCGGAAAAGCCCTCTTCTTCAGATGTCCTACCCGCTGTAATCCCTTCGGTAGCAATTTCATCTCGCTAATCTCAAAGAGGATCTCCTGAACATGATCATACCCATCGCACAGTCTCCGCCTGAAGAATCAATGACCCTTCTTTCCCGCCTGCTCCTGGCTCCGCAGGATGGCGACAGTGAATCCACAGCAAGGACGGCTGGGCTGAGATCCGAAGTTCGAAACATCAACCGGGAAGAGTTTCAACATCTAGTGACATTGGCCGACTCGAATCACGTTATTGTGCGCGGCCTGGCGGTGTTTCTTAAAATGATGTCCGAGGCGAAGGATGACATTCGTGCCGAGTGGGTCCAGAGCGTTCTAACGGTTGAGCAGGCACGTATCACCTTGGCTATGGGTTTCCTCAATGATATCTGCGCAGCGTTGGAGTCCGAGAAACACGACGTCGCCGTGATCAAATCCCTTGATCACTGGCCCGATCTTGGTAGTGACCTCGATCTATACACGAATGCAAGCTCGGAGGACATATCTGAGCTTATGAGAAGGCGCTTCGATGCCCAGATTGCTCCTCGGAGTTGGGGCGATCGCCTAGCGGGAAAATGGAACTTTTCTATTCCCGGACTTCCCGAGGCAGTCGAGATTCACATGGGCCGTCTGGGACAAACTGGAGAGCAGGTAGCAGTTGCCTCGCGGCTCGCGAATCGTTCCCGACTGGTTCTGATTGGCGATCACGCATTTCGAGTTCCGTCAGTTTCGGATCGTGTGATGATTTCCACGCTTCAGCGTATGTACCGCCATTTCTATTTCCGGTTGTGCGACATCGTCGATACTGCGGAGCTTTCGGATACGGCCGCCATTGACTTCGAGGATTTGCGCTCTTCGGCAACCTATGCAGACATTTGGGAAGGGGTCGCGACTTATCTCGTAATTGTCTCGGACTATGTGAAACAATACCGCGGCACAGGAATCGATTTGCCGCAGTTCGTGATATCTTCCGCGCGCTTTGGCGGCGATGAAGTCTACTACGGCCGCGGTTTCTTGCGCGTTCCGATCATGCCGCAATCCGCCAAGCTTTACGGATCGCAGCTCGCCGGTCTAATGCGGAAGCGCCAATTGCAGAACTGTGCACGGTTAAGCCTATTACCGTGGCTGGCCACAGCAGCTGTGGTTGGGCAAAGAATTACTGGAAGCGATAAGGGCATTTGGTAAGGCATAAGTTTAGGGTCGGGCCGGTTGAGTTTTGAACCCGGGAACCCGATCGCTTTCGTTCCTAGTCAACCTGTGGTCAACCAAGAGAGGAGATGCCGGGATTGTTGCCTCCGGCAAAATATTATGGGCGATCTGGTAACGACGACCCCCACTCCGAACTTAAACATTCCGCTATCTACCAAGAGTTCCACCCGCATCGCGCAGGATGCAGGTACTTCAGCATGGCCACCCCTTGAGTCACGCCCACCCGGCGGAAATCCTCCGAATAAGCTGGCGCAGAGCCCCGCTGCTTCACGACCTATATTCGCTGTCGATCCACTGGTTTTCAAGCGTGACAAAACATCGAGTGCTATCTCATTCGTCATACATACCATTGTTATCGCACTTGTTCTGTCTCTAACACTGAAAGCTCGCACATTCGTCGCGCTAAATCCAGTCACGAATGTGACTCCCGTGGACTTCAAGGTCTACATTCCTCCCGTGACCTTGCCGGTGGCCAAGTTGGCGGGTGGCGGGGGCGGCGGGGGTGCGCACGAAATGGTAGAGGCCATCAAGGGGCACCTACCGATGGTTGCAAAGCTTGAAATTGTGCCTCCCCAAATTAGCAGAATCGACCATCCCAAGCTGGCGATTGAACCGACCATGCAAGTGAGGATGCCAGACAACAACAATCTACCGAACCTCGGCATGGCCGAGTCGCCACAGATCGCACTGGCCTCGCAGGGAAGAGGCAGCGGTTCGGGATTTGGTCAAGGCCTCGGCGGCGGAATTGGGACCGGCCACGGCAGCGGGGCAGGTCCGGGCAGCGGGGGCGGCTACGGTGGCGGTCTGATGAGCGTGGGCGGTGGAGTGGCCGCACCTGAGGTCATCCATTCCGTTGAGCCGGAATTCACAGAAGACGCTCGTCGAGCGAATTTTCAGGGCAGCGTCTCTATCAAGCTCATTGTCGATTCGCAAGGAACTCCGCAAGATGTCAGGTTGGTTCGTCATCTCGGCATGGGGTTGGACGAAAAGGCCATCGAAGCAGTGAAGCAGTATAGGTTCAAGCCGGCCATGTATCAGGGACATCCCGTGTCTGTGCAAATTGTGATCGACGTGGACTTCCATTTGCATTGATTGTGAGGACCGCAACGAAAAAGAGGAGCCGCTCGCGGCCCCTCTTTTTCATTGTTCAATTGATCTAATGTGCCAAGCTGGAATTCAAATTGACCCTTGATCCTACCGCCATTTTGTCAGTACGTCCGGCACTGTCCCTAGGTACAAAGAGCTTAAAGACGTGACCGGTCGACAATCCCAGCCGCGATTCGCTTTCATTCCGTCACTGCTCTGAATTTAGCGCGGATTGCGAATGCTGTGGCGCAGACTCGGGCTTCTTTGCATAATAGCCCCGGCGCGTTCTCACGATTACCTTGCCATGTTTCGGCGCCTTTGCCTCCACACGCACGACGCGATATCCGCCCCGGCTTGCCGGGTTGGAGGAATGATAGCCGATGGTGTATTGGTCCCGGATATCTCGTGCGACAGCCGCCGCAATGGTGTCCACATCCTGCAAGGAATTGGGGAAGTACGCAATGCCGCCAGTCTCCTGCGACAGCCTCTGCAGAGCGTCTCTCGCTCGTCCTGCTTCTGCCTTTTCGGTCTCGAAAAGCAGCCCTATGGAATAGACTACCGGTCCTCCCAGGTTCTGCACACGGCGGATGGTTTGCTCCAGATCCAGCCTTGATGCATTGTCCGCCCCGTCGGTAATAACCAGCAGCACTTGCTTTGGGTGCTTCGCGTGGTTAGCTAGTTCATCCGCCGAAGCAGCCACTGCATCATACAAAGCCGTAGTATTTTTAGAGTCGAAATGCGAGAGCCCTCGGTTAAGTGCGACGATGTCCGACGTAAAGCCCTGATCGAGAATTGCACGATCGGAAAAATTAACAATGAATGCTGCATCTTTTGGATTTGAAGCCTTCAGCAGGTTCAAAGCGGCCGCGTTGACCGCTGCACGCTTGTCATGCATCGAGCCCGAGTTATCAACGAGAATGCCCAGGGATACGGGATCATCCTGGTGCAGAAACGAGCTGGTGGTTTGCGGGGCACCGTCCTCCCATACGCGGAAGTCGCCGCGACTCAAATCCGGGACGGACCGGCCTTCTTCGTCTACCGCCGCGCAAGTCAACAGAACTTCATCCACATCCTTGTGCATGGTGTAGATACCGTCCTGCCGCTTCTGAATCTCGCCGGGCGCAGCTGGAGCGAGCGGCGATGTAGTAATTACAGGCGCGTTGTCTTCGGCCTCGGGCGACGGAATCGGATCGCGGTCTAAATCCAGTCGCAGCTGAGCTTCAGGATGCGTCGGATCGCGCATTGCGCCGGGCGTCGTGGGCGCGCCCTGCGCTGTTGGTGCGGGCTGGACCTGACCGAGCATTGGCGATCCAATGCAGCCAAGCAGGACCAAGGCGATCAGAGGAGTAACCCGAAGGGCGCGCGAATTTGAAAAACCAGTTGAGAACATAGACAAGTCATCAGTCGAGAGTAATTGCATTTTCCGCAACATCAATACGATGCAGATGCATGCCAATGAGAGCGGTGTACCACCTGCGAAACAACGGCCCTGCGGCATTTTGTCCCCCTTCATCCACATCATCAGGTTGCCAGCGCAATCCACTGTTCATTGCGCAATGGAACTCGTAGTTGTCGCTGGGCCCTGCGTCCCAGGAACGATCTGATCCATCGGCAATTCCAACGAAAAGACAGAAGCAGAACCGCTGTCCGCCTGTACCCAGATGCCATGGAAAGCGTCGCGAAGTTCAGGGTGCAGCGCCAACAGCGCCGTCATCACCTCGGTCACTTGCCTCCGTGCACTCGGCGGATCGCGCAATTGAGCCGTCTGACCGGTGTCGGGAGTGTAATGAACGTCAAGGTCGAGCGCGCCAAATATGGTTGTGGTGTCGATCTTAGTTACTTGAAAGACAGAAACATCAGCAGTAAGCACCAGCGGCTTTGTCCCGGGAAGATCGCCGGGGTGTATTCGTTCCTCTTCATGCTGAAGCTTCTCAAGGTTTGGGCTGGACAGAAATTCTACTGGATCCAGAAAATAGGCTGCCGTGCGGTAGTAGAACCAGGCGTTCCACATCATGTGTTTCTGTGCGTAGTTACGCGCCGACACCCAATACCATAGGCCATCGTGATTCGCCTCCAGCATGGCCTTACTGAAAAAGCCACCGAGCATCCACCGATGATCCGGGGTTTCGGACAAAATCAGTGATATTTGTTGCGGCTGTGGCACACCCGTAGCGTGAAGAATGGCCAACGCATACTTCCCAGGCGGAAGATCGGTGAAGTTCAAAATCACGACCGGCGTTCCACAATAGAAATCTGTTCGAGCAGCGCCCGCTGAGTCGATCGGAGCGTCCAACTCATAAAGGCTATCGACGGTAATGGAGGCCCGCTGCACAAGTGGCTTTAATGTGCTGACCGATTCCGCAATCCCGCCGAAATCCGCCGCAACCGCAGGAATCGTATTCTGGCGAAGGGCCAGCACGTCCCCGCTTTGCACCTCGGCAACCATGATGCGAGCAGCACTTGCCAAGGCATCACGTTCTGCTGCAGTCATTTGCGATTGCGTCTTGCAGGACGCGGCATTCGCGGTCAGAGACAGCATCGCGCCTGCACAGTTCAACAGCATAAACGCGACGCCTTGTGCGTATCGGTGTCTCAGAGACATGGCTGCACCCTCCATGGTGCCGTCCGGCCGGTGAACCGCAGCATTTTGCCAGCATACTAA
>PKXI01000109.1 GCA_003133425.1 Acidobacteriaceae bacterium | reverse complement strand
CGTGCAGCGGCACACAATCCAAGAATTACAAGCGTACAAAGAGATTTTCTCCACAACTTCATGGCAGTCCTCCAGTGATGCCGTACCACATAGGTACAGTTCCACCGACAAGAACCGGCAGCCAACGAAAGGATCGAGCATTGGATGACTCGAATGTGCTCCGCCGACTGCCGGGGCCTTATCGTGTCAGAAGATTTGAATTAGGCAGCGTTTGCGGTCAGTTGCTTCGCGCCACCATTCACCTTGATCTGGCGAGGTCTGGCGTTGGCTTTCTTCGCCATACTCACATGGAGAATTCCATGTTCGTACTTTGCGTCCACGCTGTCGGGGTCGACAGTGGCCGGCAGGGTGAAGGTGCGGGAGAAGCTTCCGTAATAACGCTCGATCCTCTGGTAGCGGTCCGGTTTACGGTTCTTTTCGATCTTTCGCTCGCCGCTGATCGAGAGCGTGTTGCCTTCGAGCGTCAGATGAACTTCCTCTTCCCGCATGCCCGGCACTTCCATCTCAAGGACGATGCGGTCATCTTCCTCATAAACGTCCGTTCTCGGAGCAAACGAAAACGAGGTTAGCGAGGATCGATCGGGAGAATCGATGTCTGAAAACACGTCGTTAAACAACTGGTTTACGCGTTCCTGTAACGAAGTGACTTCGCGGAACGGCTGCCATCTTGTCAGCACAGTCATTGCTATTCACCTCCGCGGGAGATTCCCGCTGTTTTAACCGAATAGACGCGCAACCAGAAAAAAGGTTGCTCAAAATTTNNATTTCCTTGGAGGAGAAAAGGAAATGTCATTTCGTTTGTTTGGCTTAGAGTGGAACTCTCGCTGGAAGACGCTCTCGATCTATGAGAAGTTCGAGCAATTGATCGTCTCCATCCTGACCTGGATCATTGCCGTGATCGTGGCCGTCGCCACCTGGCAATTGATTCTTCATACCGTGAGCATGATACGGAGCCACCTGCTCGATCCAAGGGACTCGCAGGCGTTCTAATCTCTGTTCGGAATGGTCCTGACATTGCTGATTGCCCTCGAGTTCAAACACTCGCTCATGGTCGTCCTTCACCGCCAGCGCAATGTCGTTCAAACCCGGTCCGTCATCCTAATTGCCTTGCTCGCCCTCGTCCGAAAATTCATTGTTCTGGATCTTTATCAAACCGAGCCTTCCACCGTCGCATCGCTCGCAGGCGCCGCACTCGCTCTCGGTATCGTGTTCTGGCTGGTGCGCAGCCAGGAATGCTCAGACGAGACGGGAGAAGGACAGGAGCCGCACCTCCCGCTTGATTGTTAAGGCCTATGTCGGAAGGACGGTCGGCGGTGCGGAAGTTCGACAGTCTGCCCCAACACCGGACGGATAACTTCAGGATGTCGGCTAACCGGAATGTAATCCGGAGATCCGAGTCCTGCGGATCGGTAACGGCAAGTCGGCCAGTGTCCAGGGTCTCGGCTACTCTCGTTGGTACCTGGTTCCCTGCCATATCGGCGGTTTGTGGGGACCAATTCTGAATTGACATGCTTAAGGGTAGGGATCACAATCAGCCACAGCCAACCGTGACAGAACCGCTCCTCTTCGGCGTTTTGATTTGAGGGAATGAGGAATAGGCCCTTTTGTCGTTTATATAAACGGGACTGCAGCAGCTCGTTATTCGTCCTTAGCCCTCGCGTCCACGAAAAGTATTCAGTCTACGATGATCCCTTCCGTTTGCTTTTCTGACGTCATGCAATCTTTTGGATTCTTAAATATTGTGTGAATCTTTCGCACTCTGCAATGAGAATCTTATCCACTCTTATCCCAAATACCCTTGTATCTCCCTCTACAGGGCCGCTGCGTCCACGAACGACATTAAACAAATACTCGGCCCCTCTTAAATAATCGATATACAAGGGTTGGCTTGAAGGCGCGCGGCTGAATGCGTATGCAATTGCGGAATCCTCGAGGGCAGGGATCTCTTCTTTGTCGCATTCATGCTCCCAATATTTCCACGCGCCATGTTCAAAACGCTCTGCAAAAACAACGAAGTGCTTTGGCATTAAGCTAAGACCCTCACGCGGCACCGTTGGCCCTACTCGATTCCAGATCATCTAATGTGCGCCGCAGGGACCGCTCCAGTTCGGCTGCTTTCTGATCGTTTGGATTCAGAGAGGCATCCTTTTCGGCTTGTTTGAGGGTGGCACGGAGAATGTCAATGATGTCGGAGTAGGGTGCACTCTTCAGATCAATCTTCGTGAGTTTTGGGGTAGTCCAAATCTTCTTGGGCTTTCCTTCAGGCTCCGGATGCATACTCAACGATTGGCTCCGATCCTACGCGCGTGTCTGCGCGTCAGGTTTTTTGTGACAAGTCCGCGTGACGCTTAACCCCATTCTTGCCAGAATTTGGTCTGGCCTTCCTTTTCTTGCTGTATCACAATCCATATTTCAGTCTTCAAAGAAGCGCTCCTTGCAGTTTTTCGAATGCAATGGTCAGGCAAGCTGACCGCGTGGGCCGTCCCGACCCGCAAGGCGCTTTCAAAGTTGATGCGTGCTTCTCTTGACTGGCAAAACGTTACGGCAACAGTTGGCAGTCGCACGCGATCAAGTAGTCGACTGTCTAAATGTTATTTGGCTTTTACCGCATCTTGTATCCGTATAAGTACTCGAAGAATGGTCGAAAACATCACAATTCAGGTGGGCGAGTCACGAGGGGAGCGCCATTAATTCGAGGGGCATCGATCAGCTTCTTTGATCCGGCGTTCACAATAAGCTTTCTGAGTTCCTCAACTAGGTGCGCGTCCCACCATCCTCTCCTGACCTCCTCGTGGATGATCGAAAACGCCTGTTCGGACGATAAAGCGGATCGGTAAGGTCGATCTGTCGTCAATGAATCATATATATCTACGGTGGTCATAATTCGTGCTGTGATCGGAATCGCGTCACCCTTTAGACCGTCTGGATAGCCGCTGCCATCCAGTTTTTCATGGTGATGACGAATAATGGGCAACACCTGGCGAAAGGAGCGCAATGGAGCGCATATTCGCTCGCCGACGATTGGATGTTGTTCCATGATCTTTCTCTCTTCCGGAGTCAGCCGGCCGGGCTTGAGCAGGATGCTCTCAGGCACAGCTACTTTGCCAACGTCATGAACCACGCCCGCTCGCCGCAGAGCCACGCGCAGATCCTCAGGAAGTCCGAGTGCACTTGCGAGCTCGACAGAATACTTCGACAGGCGCGCACAGTGACCCTCCGTATAGGGATCCTTGGCCTCGATGCTGAGGGCCAGGCTGAAGAGGACTGTTTCAGCGCTCTCCAATTCGTCGGTGAACTGCTTCAAGCGCAGAAGGGAGCGAACGCGGGCGCTCAGCTCCTCCCTGTGAATTGGCTTTTTCAAAAAATCGTCAGCGCCACACTCAATTCCTTCAATGCGGTCGTTGGCGCTTCCGAGCCCTGTAATGAGTACGACAGGCACTAATCGGGTTTCGGGGTTGGCCTTTATTGCTCGACACACTTCAAAACCGGTCAGACCAGGCATCATGACATCCAGTAGCGCCAAATCCACCTCTACTGTCGCGAAGAGATTGACTGCTTCCTCGCCGTCTTTTGCGAGCAGGACCTCGTATCCATCCCTCCGTAGCATGTCGAGCAACATTTTTCGATTTGCCTCTTCGTCATCTGCAATCAAGATGACAGGAGGCGCGGTTTCGTGTAATGAGGTCATGGGAGTCCTATGCTGGCTAAAAACTGGGATTTCCTGCGTCCAGGACCGCTCGTACTCTTTGTGCGAGATCGGCACTGGCGATGGGCTTTTGCAGCAAGACAATATCATTGGCGAAGACGCCCCGTGCGATGACCGAGTCATCTGTATAGCCCGACATATAGATCACGCGCAGCTCCGGCCGAGCCTGCGTGAGGCGGTCAGCAAGTTCTCGCCCACCGATCCCTGGCATGACCACGTCCGTTACCAGCAGATGAATGGGTCCGTTATGTTCAGAGGAAGCGCGTAATGCATCCTCTCCGCTTTCCCCTACAAGCACGGAATAACCAAGGCCTTTGAGAATGGCGCTCACGATGTTTCGCAGGCTGGGTTCGTCTTCCACGACGAGGATGGTCTCGTTGCCCTGAGGCAAATGGCCTGAACGAAATCTGTTGTTAGCGATCTCGACAACGTTTCCGAGTCTCGGTAGATACACTTTGAAAGTAGTACCTCGTCCAATCTCGCTGTAGACGTAGATTGATCCGCCGCTTTGCTTCACAATGCCGTGCACCGTGCCCAAGCCCAATCCGGTGCCTTTGCCCCGCTCCTTGGTGGTGTAAAACGGTTCGAAGATACGAGCCAGGACGTCAGGCGTCATTCCGTGCCCGGAATCGGTCACAGACAACACAGCGTATGGGCCCGGTTCGACTTCTGTGAGTTGTATGGCGCAGGAATCGTCCAACTCCACATCAGCGGTCTCGATTGTTAGGCGGCCGCCTGCGGTCATTGCGTCGCGGGCGTTGGCGACGAGGTTCATGATGACCTGCTCAATCTGGCCTGCATCTGCTCGGATCTGACCAACTGACTTCAGGACGGTGCGAATCTCAATGTTCTTCGGGATGATTCGGCATAGCATCTTCTCGAAGTCTTGAACCAGGGAAGTAAGAGAGAGGACGGTCGGCTGAAGCACCTGTTGTCTACTGAACGCAAGAATTTGCCGAGTCAACTCAGCGCCACGCTGAGAAGCATTCAATACGTCAGCCGTGTATTCACGCAGATTGGAATCTCGAGGTAGATCCGACTGAAGCATCTCCGCTGAGCCGATGATGACACCCAGGAGATTATTAAAGTCGTGCGCTATACCTCCTGCAAACTGCCCGATGCTTTCCAGCTTTCGAATTTGTTCGAGTTGTTCTCGAAGCTTTAGTCGTTCCTCTTCGGCACGTTTCAACTCGGTAATGTCAGACCACGCGCCAACCACTTCCGATGGCCAACCGCTCTCATCGCAGATGAGCCGCATGTCGCTTCTGGTCCAGTGATAAGTGCCGTCGCCATGCCGAAACCTGTATTCCAGGGTGCTTTGGCCATCAGCGATCAGAGCCACCGTGCTTTGCTCCATTACTCTTTCGCGGTCCTCCGCATGTATGTTGGTCTGCCACCAATCCGTACCGATGGCGACTTGCGCGGGATATCCAATCACTTGGAGCAGATTGTCACTGATCCAACTGACTGAGAACTCGCCCTGCGTGATCGACAAGGTAAATAGAACAGCGGGGCTCGAGACCACAACTCGACTTAACCGCTCCTGAGCATGGCGAAACTGGCCTTCCAACTTTCTGCGTTCGGTAATATCGAGAAACGTAACCACCGACCCAGCCACTCGGCCATCGTGGCTGATTGGGTGAGACCAATATTCAGCTGGGAAACTGGACCCGTCCGACCTCCAGAGAACTTCATCGTGCACATGAACACCCTGGTACTGGCGAAACGCCCTGAAGATTCTGCATTCCTCACTCTCGTATGGAGACCCGTCACTCCGTGTATGGTGGATCAGACTATGCATATTCCGCCCCAGTAGCTGCTTCGTGTCTGCATAGCCCAGCAGCCTGGCGCATGTGGAATTTGCAAAAGTGCAGCGACCTTCTAAGTCAATTCCGTAAATCGCCTCTGCCGTGGAATCGAGCAAGAGGCGGATATGTTCCTCTCGCTCGCGCAAGGTTTCACTTGCTCGGAACCGTTCGATGCCAAGCGCAATTTTGGGTGCGACCGCCCCAATCACGTCCAGCGTTGCCCCGCTCAATGGTGCGGACGTAAACGCCCCCAAGGCCCCAACAAAGCGACTCTCAACCATGAGTGGATATCCAGCGAATGAGAGCACGCTCACTCGTCCTGACTTCACATTTCCACCGACATTCCGTTCATTGAGTACATCGTTCGCGAAATATGGCAAATGTTCGTGAGCCATCCGGGCAATCGCAGCCTCAGGCCAATCAAAATCAAAATCTTCGAGGTCGGTATCTATGGTTGCGCTAGCTTTCAACTCCAACGAGCTGCCAGCGTCATTGAATGTCCAGATGCGGGCAAGCGCCGCGTCTAAATGACGGACCAAAGCTTTTGCGCATCGCACCAGCATCTCTCCCTGGCTGTCGCTTTGAGTAAGTGCGGCATCCACTTCTCCGATGAGCGCACCCTGGCGCACGCGTTCGGCGCGAGCTTTTTCCGTTTGTTTACGAGCGGAGATCTCCCGTTCGAGATCAGCAGCATGACTTAGCACATCGGAATAGAGACTTCCGTTTTGATAGATCCGGCCTACTTGTGCGGCGAGGATTGCGGTCAGGCGCTCATCCTCTTTGCTGAATTCATCACGGCCTATCCTGTCAATGAGGCCAACATACCCATATAGCCGCGTGGGTGAGGCAATGGGTGCGCCCAAAAAGGCGTGGATAAGTGGATGTGAAGAGGAGAATCCGAGTGCAAGAGGATCTCCGCTTGGATTGCGAAGGCGGATAGTGGCGCCTTCGCGGAGAGGCGCATTGAGAGCCGCGGACTGAGGATCTTGCGATCCGAGGCGAGCCGCTGTCTCAGCGTCCATACCGCTGGTGAAGAGAGATTGAAATTGCTCTCCGTCTGCATCGAGGATCGCAGTAATTGAATATCGTGCGCCAATAATTAGCCGTGCCGCGCGACCAAAACGCTGGATCAACCGCTGGAGATCGAGTTCTGACGCGAGTTGCAAATTCAAATCAATCAATGCAGAGAGGCGTTCATTGGTGACTATTAGGTCATCGGCCTTTTGCGAGAGTTTGTCTGTTAGGAGTCGGAGATGCTCGCGGTCGAACTCGTCGGTCGAAGTTTGCGGTGGCGCCGGTACGGGCGTGAGCCTGAGCGCGGCCTCCACGGCTTTGAGAACCTCCTCAGGTTCCGATGGCTTGGTAATCACGGCCGATACGCCGCAGTCGCGAGCCAGTGCCTTTGCTTCCTGCTCGTGGTAGTGCGCGGTCCAGAAGATCACGCGAGTTTGCAAAATGCGCGGGTCGGCACGAAGCTGGCGAACAAGCTCATAGCCATCCATCGTCGGCATCAGGATGTCGGCGATCACCAGGTCGGGGCGTTCCGCCCTGGCGAGAGCGAGGGCCTCAGCCCCATCGGAAGCCTGAAGCAGGCGGTGATGCGCGTAACCGAGCAATGCGACCATGAACTCGCGATTGGCCGGTCTATCATCGACGATCAGGATCGTCGCCACGATCAGTACCTGCCCTTTTCGCGCAGGCATTCGCTGATCTCATCCAGAAGCACTTGCGGTTCGATAGGGCGGCGAAGGAATCGGTCCGCGCCCAGGGCCAGGCCTCGCTCTCGATCTCTTTCGCTCATCATCGTTGAGGTGATCAGGATGAAAGGAATAGGCGAAAGTTGAGGATCGGACCTTACAGCGATAAGAAAGTCGTAGCCGCTTTCGCAGCCCATGCAAACATCCGAAACAATGAGATCGCAGGAGCTCTGTCTTGCAAGTGCCAGTCCCTCAGACACACCGTTTGCGGTCAGCACTTTGAAACCGGAAGGCGTGAGAATACTCATGACCAGGTATAGGTTGATTGCCAGATTGTCTACAGCAAGAATCGTGAAACGCTGCTCCCTTGTGGCTGTCTTCATCGATTCGGCGGTGTGGTGGGGCCAGTAATGCGGCACGGAGTCGAACCGACAATGGAGATGGGATTCGATCTCCTGCACAAATGTTTCAGGATCGATGGGCTTGGTCAGATAAGCGTCGAACCCTGCGGTCAGCACACGATCGCGATCTCCTACCATCGCGAGCGCAGTGACTGCGACCAACGGTATGGAAGAAGTTGACGCCGAAGTGCTGCGGAGTTGACGGGCGACCTCAAACCCGTCAATGTCCGGCAATTGCAAATCACAGACAACAAGATCAGGCGTTTCTCTGATTGCCGCTTCCAGACCGCAAATACCGTCCTCTGCCGCAACAACAGTATGTCCAAAAGCCGAAAGCAGGTAAGTCATCAACTCCAGATTTTCTCGATTGTCTTCGATGATTAGGATGCGGGCTCCCATGGATCTATGCTTCCTCCAGGGTCAGAGTGAATGTGCTGCCCTTCCCGCATTCGCTTTGCAGCGAGATCTCACCGCCAAGTAGTTCAGCCAGTTTGCGGCTGAGATGAAGACCGAGACCAGTGCCTTCCTGGCGCTTTTTGAGGTGCGATCCAACTTGCTTGAATGCCTGAAATAGCTTGGCTCGATCCTCGTCGCGAATACCTACGCCCGTGTCAGTGACACTTATTTCAACTAGCCTCTGCGCGCCCTCCTGGTGCCGCTTCACATGGAGTTCAACACATCCCTGCTCAGTAAACTTGATCGCATTATTGGTGAGGTTTAGAAGAATCTGACTCAGCGCGCGGCGATCCGCACGCACCGTAGGACAGGGTCCGGCGAACGACGCCTGGAACGCGAGGCCCTTGCTTTCCGCTGCCGGACGAAGGGCAGCGACTACCTCATCCACTACGCTCTGGCACTGCACCGGTTCGAGGTTGATTTCCACTTTGCCGGATTCTATTTTCGCCAGGTCGAGAAGATCGTTGATCAAAGAAAGCAAATGTCGCGCGCTCGTCTGAACTGTCCGCAGATGCCGCTCCTGGTCAGGTAACAGCGGCCCTGGCAACTTCATCAGCAGTGTGCCTGTGAATCCGATGATTGCGTTGAGCGGGGTTCGGAGTTCGTGGCTCATGCTCGCCAGGAAGTTGTCCTTGGCAAGATTTGCGTTCTTCAACTCGAGGTTTTTCTCGTGCAGGATGAGCTCAGCTTTCTTCCGATCCGTAACGTCGCGGATCGAGCTGCTCACCAGCACTCCGTCTTCAGTCTCGAGAGGGCTGAGGCTGATTTCCACGGGAAACTCGGTGCGGTCTTTGCGAAGACCAAAAAGATCGATGCCTCCGCCCATCGGCCGCACCCGTGGCGTGCTGAAATATTGGGCGCGGTGATGGGGATGGTGGTCGCGAAAGCGCTCTGGGACCAGCATTTCTACGGGCTGGCTCAACAATTCTTCACGGGCATAGCCAAACAGCTTCTCTACCTGTGAATTGACAATCACGATCTGCCCTTCTTGGTTGACGATCACAATCGCGTCTGGAGCCGACTCCAGCAGTCCGCGAAACTTTTCCTCGGCCTTCGCCGACGGAATCTGATGAGTGACTTCTTTTGAAATCAGCAGGTAGCCATCATGGCGACCAGCAAGGTCAAGAAGCGGCGTGAGCATGGAACTGGTCTTGAAGCGCTGGGCATTCTTGCGCACCCGGGAGACGGTGCCTTCCCATTTGCCGTTACGCAGCGCCTCCTCTCGCATTGCGGTGGGAAGGCCGGCTGCGATGTCTTCAGGTGAATGGAGCACTTCGGATTTGGCTCTGCCTATGACTTCAACGGGGTCGTAGCCGTAGAGGCGCCTCGCGCCTTCGTTCCACAGAAGAATCGTACCCGCCAGGTCGGTGACGATTAGGGAATACTCTGTCGAGGACTGGAGAATCTCGATTAAGAATGCCAGTGCACGTTCGGAATCGTGTTTGTTATAAGCGTGGTCGAATAGCATTCGTCTGGGAAGATGCATGAAATCCCTGGTTCAATGCTATTGGTCTTGTGATTGAAATAGTATCCGTACAAATACCCAAAGAATGCTTCAAAACTTCACGCTTCCACATGCCGTTTGGGGTAATGATTTGAAGAGTTGAGGAGCCTTCTACTCGTCTGCTGTTATCAGACCGTGGCGTATTGCGTGCCGAATCAGGTCGATCTGGTTTTGCAGTCCAAGCTTCTGCATCAAGATGGCTCGATGATTCTCAACCGTCCTTTGACTGATATTGAGACGCTCCGCCATCTCCGCGTTGGTTTTGCCTTCCGCAGCCAACTGGAGAACCTCTCGCTGTCGCGATGTGAGGGTATCGTGTGGATCAAACGAGCTCGTCTTTGATAGTTCAATGTAGGCATTTATTGCGGTATCACTCACTGGCGGGCTAAGGAAACGCCTGCCGGCTGCCGCATCTCGTACCGCGCGGCTCAAATCCTTCTCAGTAGAGTCTTTGAGGACGTAGCCGGTCGCGCCGTTCTGAAGCGCCTGAGCGACGAACGCCCTGCTGCCATGCATCGACAGAATTACGACCCTCGTCCGTATTGATTTGTCGCGAAGAATTCGTAGAACCTCCAGGCCACTTAGCCCTGGCATCATGAGGTCAAGAATCAAGACGTCGGGCTTTAATCGCTCCGTCAGGCGAATAGCTTCGAGCCCGTCAAATGCAACTCCTGCAATCGAGAAGTCCTTTTCCTGCTCCAAAACGGCTTGTAGGCCGCGCCGGACTATTGGATGGTCATCGGCCAGAACAATGGAGATGGACATGCTCACCTCTCGACAATAATTCGATGCCATTGCTTTTGGAGAAGTCGTTTTATTGTGTACTCGTATCATTCAGCGGTAATTCAGCGGTTATGGTGGTTCCTTTACCCGGGGCAGAATCGATGGTCAGGCGACCGCCGACGAGAGAAGTACGTTCAGACATTCCGAACAGGCCGCTGGATCTCGTGACTTTCATGACAACCTCAGGATCAAACCCGCGGCCACGGTCCTCGACTTGAAGTTGGAGCTTGTTCGCCTCGGCCCATAAGCGAACGGTAACGCCCGCGACACCTGCATGTTGGGCTGTGTTGGTCAGTGCTTGTTGCACAACTCTATATGCAGCCGTCTCTACCTTGGACTCAAAACGTCGATCAACGTCTCGATGTTTGAAACCTACCATAATGCCCGTCTGGGACGTATATCGTTCAAAAAGCCCAAGAAGGGCCGGGAGCAAACCAAATTGGTCGAGGTCGGCGGGGCGCAAATCGAAGGAGAGCCTCCGAACCGTCCCAAGAAGGTCATCCACGATGCTCCGTGCCTGATCGAATCGGCCCTTGATTGTGTCAACCGATGCGTCTCCATTTGATTTCAACAGCAAACGAAGTCCAGTCAGCAACTGGCCAATTTCGTCATGGAGTTCCCCTGCAAGATGGCGTCGTTCGGCTTCTTGCACCTCGAGGAGCCGGCTCGAGACAGCCTGCAAAGACGCTTCCACCCGTTTGCGGGCAGTGATATCACGGTAAATTGTCCAAAGCTCGGTCCTTCTGGCGGGGAGGGTTACCGTAACGCTGACCACTAGAACATGAAGCTGGCTGCCGTCTTTTCGTTGGCGCACAACTTCCACCTCTCCCTGGCGACCCTCGGGCGCCAATTCCGGTTCGGTATCCGAATCCTGACCCAGATTGCCAGGTACGATCAAATCACACAGTCGGCGGCCAACCGTCTCTTCTGACGTGTATCCGAATACTCGGGCAAACTCCGGGTTCACTCGCAAAGCGCGGCCATTCACATCCATGACGATGACAGGCTGAGGCAATCTCTCAAACAACTTGCTTAGTTGTTCGCTCTTTTCCTGGAGTCGATCCACCAAGGCCGTAATCACAGTGCCAAACAGAACGATTACGGTGACGGTGATGATACCGGCGATGCCGAGAAGTGTGATTCGAACGGCATAGGTAAAGTCTGGAGGTGTGTTATCGGTTGTGAAACTGGCAGCGGCCATCCCAGTGAAATGCATGAGAGAGATGGCGGCGCCCATCGCCACTGCACTGGCAATTTTACGGAGCTTCCATCCTGTAGGCCGATTTCCGAAAAGGAAAGTCAACCACAAGGACAACAGCGAGCCCGCGACAGCAACCAAGACGGAAAGCCCGACAATGGGCAGAGAATAGTGACACATTGCCGGCATCCGCATCGATGCCATTCCCATGTAATGGAGTCCCGATATCCCCGCACCTTGGAAAAGGCTGCCTGCCATTGCCGCTCGCATGCCCAATGTCTTGCGACTCACGACAGCGAGGGCGATGATCGAGGCGACAACTACCTCGAGAAAAGATAACAATACGAGGGGCCAGTAGTATTCCACAGGCACAGGTATGCGAAATGCCCACATCGCGGTGAAGTGCATCGACCAGATACCGATTCCCAGCACCACGCCGCCGCTGATCAGCCATACCTGCCGCCTCACCATGCCATAGGAGGCGGTGATCCGCTCTGCGAGATCGAGCGCGGTGTATGAAGCCAGGACTGAGATGCACACAGCGAGCGCCGCTACGGGGTAGTTGTAACTACCGACAATTGTGCTGTCCATGGAAGTCATAGTCGGGAATGATCCGCAATGCGCTCTAGTCTGCGAGATGTGGAACTGCTTGAGTATACGACCTTAAGTGATAATGCGAGATACGAACATAGCTCGGTTAGCGGAACCCCAGTGAGCCGATCTTGATATTGTCTGTCGGCTTTGGTTTCCCAGCTCGATGCGGCGTAACAGCGGACCTAAGCAGGGCGGCTTGGAAGTCGTATAGGCGCCCGTTGTCCCTTGCCCCATAGAGTGGCAGGATTCGGAAGCATAATGTGGCCGTGCGTCACTCACAATAGTCCCAATATCAATGGCCGCTCAAATCGCCTTTCATTGTGAGCTGAAGCATAACGTGGCAGTAAGTCCAAAGGAGAACCATAAAATGGCAGCGAGTGCAACGGGCGCTCCTGATGCTGCGGTCTCATCGTTGCATCAAGTCAATTGACGGGCTGTTCTCTCCCGGGTCCATTCTGGGTTCTCGCTGAGCGACTCGGCGGAGATTAGCGGCAATTCAGGTCCGCCATT
>PKXI01000143.1 GCA_003133425.1 Acidobacteriaceae bacterium | reverse complement strand
CTCAGTGTGCAATGGGTCTAGGTTTGGGGCGCCGACTCCGCCTAACGCACTTGATGGTTGGTGATGAGTATCGAACCGCAGCGTAAAGACTCCGATATCCGGAAGCGCTTGGAGTCTATTTCGCGTGACCTACAATCAGATCGCTGGGCCCGAGCAACTTGATCCGGTGCGCCTCGGTGAGCCCGGCAGCTTTCATCCAGGATGTGAATTCAACCTCGCTGTAACTGGCGCCCGCTTCGGTGCCCACGAGCATGTTCACTGAAAACAGTGCAGCGTGCTGCGGTCCGGTCTTATCGGGATTGAGAATAAAGTCCTGCACGACCAGGCGGCCATTCGGCGCCAGTGCCTGGCGGGCACGGTGGAAGATGTCCAGGTTTTGCTCCTCTGAAAACATATGGCAGATCGCGTTCAGCATGATGATGTCATAGCCGGAACCGAAATTGTCTCGAAGCATGTCACCAGCGCGCATGGTTACCTGTGCTGCGACGCCGGCCTTGCGGACATATTCGGCTGTGAGCGGCACGACCTCCGGTAGATCGAGTATTTCGCACTTCACATCGGGGCAAGCCTTTGCGAACGCGATGGAGTAGGAGCCGGAGCCGCCGCCGAGATCGAGGATGCGTCGAACACCGGTTGTGCCCAGGGCCTTCACTACAGATGGGGCGCGATCCTTGGAGTTGCGCTGCATACCGGCAATGAAGTTGGGTGTCCATTCGGGGGAATTATCCTGATAGATCGGAACACGCGTACCCCGGCGTACCGCCTCGGTCAACGTGCTCCAGCGATGCCAGATGTTGGCTGTGTGCAGCAAGCCATCGCGGTGGTTGTCTTTGGAGCCCTGAACAAAGAAACGCGCGGATTCGGGCGTGTTCCTGTATTGGTCGCCGCACTTCAAGAGCAGGCCAAGAGCAACAAGCGCGTTGAGCAGCACGCCTACTGCTCGGGCATTCGCCTGGATTCGCGCCCCGATCTGTTCAGCATTGGCTCCGTCCCCAACGGCGGTAAAGATGTCGAGTTCAAACGCCGTGAGGATACAACGGCTCGGCATGTAGGCGCGGATCATCTCATTCAGGCGATCGGGCAGCGTCCCTGCTTTCTCGCGGGCAGCCATCGCTTGACGGAAGTGTTCCCCATGTTCGATCGACATGGCCTTCATCGCAGAGGCGTCGTTCCAGATAAGCCGATCAACCGGTTTGCCTTCAAGCAGATGCTGAGCGACGATTTCAGGTATATCGGACGGTTGCACACGCCGGTACCACACCCCTTCGGGGTAGACAACCATCACGGGACCTTCATCGCATAGTCCCATACAGCCACAGGTAGTGACCTGCACATCTCTGCCCAGACCGCGTGCCTGTATCTCGCGGTCCAGCCCGTTGAGCACTGCGTATGACCCGCTGGCCGGACAGGAAGAGACACCCTCCGGCTTTTGCTGTGTGCAGACGAACAGGTGAAAGCGGAACGGTTCCATCGCGGTCTCCGATCAAGAATCAATGTTAGCGCCTCACTTTGCTTCCGGGTGTCAATCCGAACTTCGTGCTCGCCAGGGCAATCGCATTTGGATTTTTCAGGCACAGATCGCAGGTCGTGAAGGTGATTTCGGCGGCATAGGTCGAATTGGGGTTGCCGAAAACCGCCATTTTGAGGGCCATGTACCATCCAATTAGCACCGGAAGAAGTCGAAAGTAGACAGACTCGGGCTTTTTCCGCAACTCGGATGTCAAGAAAATCCCAAATGCGATTGCCCTGCCTGTACCCCAAAGATGACTGCCGGATCTGTCGCCGCCGGAGTAAGATATAGAGCGCATCGGTTCGGTTGTTTCTGCTTGCGCACAACCTCCCGGATTCTTCTCTACGGCGGAATCATGCATCGGCGAGTTCTGCCGATAGATGCTCTTGGGGGCCAGATAACACAAGCCATGTTCCATCGGATTCTGCCCGATGAAGAGGTTGATTCCCCTATTCGCGATCATTCTCGGATGCGCCTCGGCTGCCTGGGCTGCCGCGCCCGCCACGCTCACCACTCTCCGCGCCATCCACGCCTTGACGAATGCTGAAGCCAGCCAAGCAATTCCCGTCGCCTTCGAAGCGACGGTTGTCTTCTATCGCGGATACGAGGGAACGCTGTTTGTTCAGGACAGCGACACGGCCGTCTATGTGCAGTACCCCACGGATGCCAAACTGGATTCTGGCGATCGCATCTTCGTGCGCGGAACTACGCAATCGAGCTATCACCCCATCGTGATCAGCAACAGCATCACCCTGCTCCGTCACAATGACGCGATCAAGCCTGTCCCAGCCAGCTTCGATGACATGATCTCTGGCCGGCTCGACTGCATGCTCGTCACCTTGCATGCGGTCATCCGGACCGCCGACCTGGAGTTGAGTTACGTAGCCCCCGTCCGCACCATCGTCCTCAAGATGCTCACCGACGGGGGATACGTTGACGTAGATGTGAATAGCAGCGATCCAAATGCGCTCAAAGGCCTGCTCGACGCCGAGGTCGAGGTTACCGGAGTCGCATCCGGACACTTCGACGGCAAGATGCAGCAGACAGGGGTTCTGCTGCACGTTTCTTCGCTTGCGGACGTGAAGATCCTCAAACGCGCGACCTCCAGCCCGTGGGCCCTCCCCATCACACCCATGGATGAGATCCTCAATGGCTACGACGTCCGGTATCTATTTCAACGAATCAGGGTCCACGGAACCATCACCTACTATCAACCCGGTTCGGCTCTAGTTCTTGAAAGCGGACCCAGAAGCCTGTGGATCATGACCCGGTCTGAGGAGCCCCTGCGCATAGGCGACCAGGCTGACGTCACCGGTTACCCCGACATCCATGACGGCTTTCTCAGCCTCTCCAGTGGCGAAGTTCAGGAACTCCCGCCGTCTGCCCCCATCACACCCAGGCAAGTGTCCTGGCGGCAGCTTGCCTCGAGCAAGCACATATTCGACCTCGTCTCCATCGAAGGGCAAGTGGTGACGGAGGTCCGGGAGGCCTCGCAGGACGAATATGTCCTGGTCTCCGATGGCCAGATGTTCTCTGCCATTTATCGCCATCCGGACGCGCCCGGCTGGATTCCGCCGCCCATAAAGCAGATACCCCTGGGTTCCAGGGTTCGCGTCGCCGGCATCTGTATGCTCGAGAACTCCAATCCATACATCGGCGATGTGCCGTTCAATATCCTCATGCGCTCCCTTGACGATATTGTGGTCGTCGCCAGGCCCTCCTTGCTTACCGTTCGCAACCTCATCCTCCTCGTTGGATTGCTGCTCGCTGTCGTCTTCGCCGTGGGCATCAGGGGCTGGGCCATCGAGCACAGAGTGCGCCGGCAAATCGCCGCGCTGGGGCTCATCGAACAGCGGCGCAGCCGCATCCTCGAGGACATCAACGGCTCCCGTCCACTCGCCGAGATCGTCGAAGAGATCACGGAACTGGTCTCCTTCAAGTTGCGCGGCGCTCCCTGCTGGTGCCAGATCTTCGATGGGGCGCAGCTCGGGAACTGCCCGCCGAAGCTCACCGCCCTGCGCATCGTCCACGCCGAGATTCCTGCCCATGCCGGGTCCGCGCTCGGCACGATCTTTGCCGCGTTCGACCCGCACGCCAAGCCCAGCGACAACGAATCGGGCGCTCTTTCCATGGCCGCTGCGCTAACGGCTCTGGCCATCGAGACCCGGCGCCTGTACACCGACCTGCTCCACCGTTCGGAGTTCGACCTGCTCACCAACATTCACAACAGATTCTCGCTGGACAAGTATCTGGATCGGCAGATTGAGGAAGCCCGCCTCAAGGCCGGCATCTTCGGGTTGATCTACATCGACCTCGACAAGTTCAAACAGGTGAACGACCTCTATGGCCACCAGTTCGGAGACCTGTACCTGCAGGAAGTGGCGCTGCGCATGAAGCGCCAACTGCGCAACGTCGATATGGTGGCTCGGCTCGGCGGCGACGAATTTGCCGTGCTTCTGCCTCTGGTTCGCAACCGCGCCAAGGTCGAGGAGATCGCTCTCCGCCTCGAACGCTCCTTCGAGGAGCCATTCACCATTGAGGGCCGAGTCCTGCACGGTGTGGCAAGCGTCGGCATTGCCCTCTATCCCGAGGACGGCGCCACCAGGGACGATCTTCTCAGCGCCGCCGACGCCGCCATGTACGCGATCAAACACACCAAATGCGAAATCGGGACTCGGCAAGCCGAGCGCCGGAACTCCTGACACGACCGGAAAGAGTAGTTGACGCCAGACAGGTCCCACTTGAAACACTCAAAATCACGCCGCGCGGCGCCACAAATCTTGCCAGAAATCTGACATTTTCCCAACAAACACGCCAATCGCCGAAGAGTCAGTACTCCGAACCATTATCATGGAATGCAACGTGGATTTACTGATTTTGAATGTGTTATGCAACGTGTCCCCTTGCCACATGGGCCCTGAGCCTGGAATCCACCATTGCGAATACTTCGCTTCGGCTAAAATCCAATTCGCACATGCTGGCTAGCCGCCCAAGACGCCGGGCTCCAGATAGTGATCGCCGAGGACCGCAAGACCCTTCGAGTATCGGCGGCGGCCTACATCTCCGATGCTGAGGCCCGCGGGGCGATGGCGGCGGCGAGTATGGCGCGGTCGGCAACCAAGGAGTTCCTCGGGCTCGTCAAGAAGACATTCGTCGACGAGATTCGGAAGGAAGACATATACCGGTTCCACGCTGCGCTCCGAAAGCGCAAGTGCGGCGACCGGACCGTCTCAAATAAGCATGTGCGGATCGTATCCTGGCTGCGATTCGCCGGCATAGATAAAGCAAACATCCCGCCCAAGCCCAAGTATGAGGAAGGATTGCCAACGGTTTATGAGCCTGACCAGTACAAGGCTCTCCTGGCAGCTGCTGACCCGTACATGAGGATTTGCATCCTGCTGGCCCTCAAGTGCGGCCTCCGCGACCAGGAACTGCGACATCTGGAATTCAGAGACCTGAACCTCGTGAACAACACCATCCTGGTGCGGGGAAAGCCCGAATGGGGATTCCGGGTGAAGGACAGTGAACAGCGCGAACTACCATTGCCGGATGATTTTGTGGTCGAGCTTCGGGCTTGGCAAGAGAGTCATGGGGGCAAGATGCTGGTGCTTGGGACAGAGAATGACCGGCCCAATTCCGTCTTGCTTGAGTCTCTTAAGCAGTTGGCGGACGAGGCCGGACTCTCATGTGGGCGTTGTGAAGGTTGCTCGAGACTGAAGGAGCCCGGTTATCGGGGAGGCTGTTTGGAGTTCAATCTGCACAAGTTCCGGCGGACCTGCCTGACGACATTGCTGCGCAATAACGTTGACGTACGCACCGTGCAGCGTCTTGCCGGGCACAGCGACCTGGAGAGTACCTTGCGCTACCTGCGGCCCGCATCCGGGCCTGAGTTGCAGGGAAAGATAAACGCAGTACAGTTGTGACGGCGAAGAGGGGGTAACTGTTCGGCTCCGGCTTTTCTTTGTCACACCGACCCTGTGCTCACCAGCAATCTCAATGCGTTGATGAATTTGCCGGGGAAAACACCTCTTCGTTATCAGGTGCTTTTCGAGGATGGTGGTAGGACACGCGCCGATGCGACCTATAGAACGGCGAGAAACGTCCGATTGATCATGAAATGCTGATAACTTTCTCGAATCCTGCTCCTTTGAATTGAACTGCGAAGTTCTAACGCCGGGATTCCCTACCCTTCATGACATTCGGAAGGGTGAGAGGCCTGAGCGGTCAGACTTGCACTCTACGACGCGCCATTATCCCCAGAGACATTGTGGAATGCGGTAGGGTCAGCGAGGACATGCGGGCGCGTCCCATGCATTGCCGCCCAGATTGGAGAGTCCTCTATGCAGTGTCGCCAGTTACTCCAATGGCGCCGAGCGCATTGACAACTTCTCGCGAGCCTGCGGACTCCCACCCCAATTCCTTGCCCGCCTGCTTCGCAAACCGAAATGGGCCCTAGCTTCCTGGTAACGTTCAAACTTACGAGGTAGGTACACGGAAGCTTGTCCGTACATAAGATTTGCGATGTCGAATGCGAACCAGTCCGTCACCACAAAACGATGAACCGAGTGATTGGGCTTTATTTTGGCACGTGTCGGGCAGTGCTTTTGGCAGAAGCGCTGAAAGGACTCCACTAGGTCTTTGACCGTATAA
>PKXI01000243.1 GCA_003133425.1 Acidobacteriaceae bacterium | reverse complement strand
TGGCCGATGCGGTCGCGCGGGGAGAAGGTGGATTCGGTCTTCTCCATGCTGAGGCGCTCGGGATGGAAGGTGAGGTTGGGCGACTCGGTGTTGAGGATGGAGTAGTCGTTGCCGCGGCGCAGCTCCAGTGTGACGTCGCCAGTAATGGGTTTGGCGACCCAGCGCTGGGCAGATTCGCGGAGCATGATGGCCTGGGAGTCGAACCAGCGGCCCTGGTAGAGGAGGCGGCCGAGCTTGCGGCCATTGTCGCGGTACTGCTCGATGGTGTCTTCGTTGTGAATGCCGGTGATGAGGCGCTCGTAGGCGATGAAGAGAAGGGCCAGGCCGGGGGCCTCGTAGATGCCGCGGGATTTGGCTTCAATAATGCGATTTTCGATCTGATCAGACATGCCGAGGCCGTGGCGGCCGCCGATGCGATTGGCTTCGAGAAGAAGGGCGACGGGGTCGTCGAATTGGCGGCCGTTGAGTGCGACGGGAAAGCCCTCTTCAAAGCGGACGGCGACCTGTTCGGGCTGGATTGCGACATCGTCGCGCCAGAAGGCCGTGCCCATGATGGGAACGACGATCTTGATGGAGGTAGAAAGGTGCTCCAGGTCTTTTGCTTCGTGGGTTGCGCCGAGGATGTTGGAGTCGGTGGAGTAGGCCTTCTCGGCGGACATCTTATACGCAAAACCTGCCCGTTGCATGAACGCGGACATCTCGGCCCTGCCGCCGAGCTCGTCAATGAAAGCGGCGTCGAGCCAGGGCTTGTAGATCTTGAGGTCGGGATTGACGAGCAGGCCGTAGCGATAGAAGCGCTCGATATCGTTGCCTTTGAAAGTGGAGCCGTCGCCCCAGATGTGGACGTCGTCCTCCTTCATTGCGGCCACCAGCATGGTGCCGGTCACGGCGCGGCCTATCGGAGTGGTGTTGAAGTAGGCGACACCGGCAGTGGTGATGTGGAAGGCGCCAGCCTGGAGCGCGGCGATGCCCTCGCGTACCAGCGGGCCGCGGCAGTCGATCAGGCGGGCCTTTTCGGCGCCGTATTCCAGGGCCGCGCGCGGGATCGCGTCGTAGTCGGTTTCGTCGGGCTGGCCCAGGTTAGCTGTATAGGCGTAAGGAATGGCCCCCTTCTGCCTCATCCAGTGCAGGGCGGCAGAGGTGTCGAGCCCGCCGGAGAAAGCAATGCCGACTTTCTCCCCCGTGGGCAATGATTCGAGAATTGCAGACATTCTTGAGAACCTCAAACAGCATCTTGCTTCGATGCTTTGAAAGGGCACGGCTTCAGCCGTGCCGCAATGTCGAAAAATCAGGCAGGGCTTTAGCCCCTGAGGGAATCTACGCTTCGGACGAATACTCAATCCGAAATTCCCCAACGAAACCAAACACTCGCGGTTGGCAACTGCCTACTGAAACTTCTCCACATTCGCCAGCCCACCCAACAACAACAGCAGCAACGCCTTCTGCGCATGCATCCGGTTTTCAGCCTGGTCGAACACAATCGACTGCGCCCCGTCCAGCACCGCATCCGTCACTTCCGCGTTGCGTCGTGCCGGCAGACAATGCATAAACACCGCGCTTGGCTGTGCCTTCTGCATCAGCGCCTCGTTCACCTGGAACGGCCTGAAGATCGGTGCGCGCTTGGCGGACTCGTGCTCGAAGCCCATGCTGACGCACACATCGGTGTAGATGGCATTCGCGCCTTCGGCAGCGGCCTGCGGGTCTTGCAGCAGGCGCAGTTCGCAGCTGTTGGCCTGGGCGATGTCGCGAGCCAGGGTAACGATCTCGATGTCCGGCGAGTAGCCGCGCGGCGTGGCCACAGTAACGTTGGCGCCGAGTTGCGCGCCGGTGAGCATGAGCGAGTGGCAGACATTGTTGCCGTCGCCGACGTAGGTAAAGTTCGCCCCGGCCAGCGAGCCAATATGCTCTTCCAGCGTCATAAAATCCGCCAGCGCCTGGCAGGGATGCTCGAAGTCCGAGAGCGCATTCACCACCGGCACGCGCGAGTTGGCCGCCATCTCCGTAATCGTGTCGTGCGCATACGTCCGCAGCACAATCACATCCACCCAGCGCTCAACATTTTTCGCCACATCGGCAATCGACTCGCGCTCGCCCAGCGGTGAGTTGGTCTGGTCCACGAAAATCGCGTTGCCGCCCATCGTGTTGATGCCCGTCTCAAAGCTCAGCCGCGTACGCAGGCTCGCCTTCTCGAACATCAGCACCATTTGCTTGGCGTCTAGCGCATTGCGATACTCGCGCGGATTCCGCTTCACGTCGTGCCCCAGCTTCAATATCGCGCGCACTTCACCGCTCGACAAATCGGCAATCGAGCAAAGATCTTCGCCTGCCAGTCGCGCCGCCGCGGCAAGTACATCCGGGTCCTTCTGCACCGGAACTCCTACGTCCCGGCGTTCCATCGTTTTACTAACCATGTTGGTGTCCTCCTGCGGATGCCGCGGCACCCTCACCGGCCGCATACTGCCCGGCTGCAAATTCTGTAAAGATTTCGTCCAGCGCTGCGATTGCTGTATCCACATGCGCGCGCTCCAATATGAATGGCGGCAAGAACCGCAGCACCGTGTCGCTGGTGCAATTGATCAGGATGTGCCGTTTCAGCATCTCCGTCACCGTCCGCTTGCCAAGCTCTGCGGAATCGAGTTCCGCCGCAACCATCAATCCCTTGCCCCTCACGTCCACAATCGCTTCATGCCTTCTCGCCAGCCCGCGCAACTGTTTCTGGAAGTAATCGCCCACTTCCGTCGCGTTGGCCAGCAAGCCATCCTTCTCGATTGCATCGATCACGGCTACTGCAACCGCGCATGCCAGCGGCCCGCCGCCAAATGTAGTCCCATGCACGCCGGGGTGGAACGACCGCGCCACCTCCTCTGTGCACAAAACCACTCCGAGAGGAATGCCCCCCGCGAGGGGTTTCGCCAGCGTCGTAATATCCGGCTGAATCCCGTAATGCTGGTAAGCGCACCACTTGCCCGTGCGCCCCATCCCGGCCTGAATCTCATCCACAATCAGCAGCGCTCCGGTCGAGTTCGCCAGTGCCCGCGCCTCCGCGAAAAACTCCTGCGTCAGCAGCCGAATTCCGCCCTCGCCCTGAATCGCCTCAACCAGAATGGCGCAGACCTCGTTCGAAAACTTTGCGCGCAAATCAGTCACGTCGTTGAACTTCACAAACTCCACGCCCGGCACCACCGGCGCAAACGGCTCGCGGTACTTGTCCTTGTAAGTAGTCGACATCGCGCCGAAAGTGCGTCCGTGGAAGCTCTGCTCCAGTGCCAGAAATTTCGTGCCGATGTTCTTGCCTTCGCTGCGCAGCACGCCCGCATGAGCCCGGGCCAACTTCATCGCGCCCTCCCATGCTTCCGTGCCTGTGTTGGCAAAGAACGCGCGATCCATTCCTGTGCGCTCGGTCAGCCGCAACGCCAGTTCCGCCTGCCCCTCGTGGTAGTAGAGGTTCGAGGTGTGAATCAGCTTCTTGCTCTGTTCGGCAATCGCATTCACAATCACCGGATGGTTGTAGCCCAGCGCATTCACGCCGATGCCGCTCAGCAGGTCGAGATACCGTTCGCCCTGCTCATCAATAATGTGCACTCCCTCGCCGCCCACAAACAAAATTGGGTAGCGATCGTAGGTTGAAAGCAGAAGCCGCGATTCCGCGGCACGAATCTGATCGAGTTTTGTCAATTTCATCACTCCTAGGCAACCATCACTTCGGTGCCGTGGGCTACGCGAGTGCTGCACAGGTCGGGAAGGGAACCGGCCGCCTCCGCGGGTAAAATCCTTACGCGTTTCACGCCGTTCAATAGTGCTTCGCGGCAGGCGCCTAGCTTGGGCAACATGCCGCCGGTAATCACGGCGCTCTTCGCCATCTCGGCAATCTGATCGATGCTCAGCCATCGGAGTACTTCTCCGTTCGCATCTTTCACGCCGGGAACATCGGTAAGAAAGACGAGCGCATCCGCGCCGCATGCAACCGCGCATGCCGCTGCCATCTCGTCCGCGTTGATGTTGTAGTACTCGCCGTCAAATCCAAGCGCCAGCGAACAAAGCACAGGCACGCCGTTCAACTGCCAGATAGCCTCAAGCCAGCGCGGATCGCTCGCTGCAATCTCGCCCACAAAACCAAGATCCGGCGCGGTCCGCTTTTTCCGCGCGCGGAAAAGCAATCCGTCGCCGCCCGACATCCCCACCGCCGGTTGTCCGAGTGCGCCCAGCGACGCCACCAGCTTTTTGTTCACCTTGCCGGCCAGCACCATCAGCGCAACATCGCGCGTCTCCGCATCCGTAATCCGCAGTCCGTTGATGAACTCGCTCTGCTTGCCCAGTGCCTTCAGCGTATTCGTCAACTGCACGCCGCCGCCGTGCACCACGGCCACCTGGTTGCCGTCGCGCACCAGTTCGACGATGGCGCGCGTACAGCCTTCCAGCAACGAGGGAGTCTCAAGGCCCGCTCCGCCCAATTTGACTACGTACTTCATTCGCGACCCTCCGCGGCGATTATCATTCGAGACCTTCCGATTCCGGCCAGCCCTGCATCACGTTCAGGTTCTGTATCGCTTGTGATGACGCGCCCTTCAATAAATTATCAAGGCAACTCACAATCACTGCGCGCCGCCCGCTCGCATCAAGCTGAAAGCCAATGTCCGAGTAGCTCGTTCTCACCGAGTGCTGAATCTGTGGCAGCCCGCTCTCATGCAGCCGAACCATCGGGCTGTGTGCAAAAAACTTGCGGTACACATCCGCAACGCTCGCCCGCGTCTGCGGTTCTTTGAACTTCACGTAGATCGTCGCCAGAATCCCGCGCGGAATCGGCAGCAGGTGCGGCGTAAAAACAATCTCGCCCGCCTCAATGCCGATCTGCTCCAGCAGTTCGCCGGTATGACGATGCGTAAAAACTCCATACGCCGACAGATTGTCGGCCGCGTACATAAAGTGTGTCTTAGCCGTCGGCGCCTTGCCCGCGCCACTCACGCCGCTCTTCGCGTCAGCCACAATCCCATGTTCCAAATCGATAAGCCCCGCGGCAACCAGCGGCTTCACCGGCAGAATGACTGAAGTAGCGTAGCATCCGGGGTTGGCCACCAGCCGTGCGTTCTTGATCTCTTTGCGATGCAGTTCCGGCATCCCGTAAACCGCCTGCGCCTGCGTCGCATCAGCCAACTCGGTTCCATCGTCCTCGAACGCATACACTGCGCGGTTGGCCGCCTCAGTCAGCCGCCATGCCCCGCTCAAATCGATCACCTTCAGCCCACGATCCAGCGCATCCGGAACCCACTCCCGCGACTGCTCATGCGGCGTGGCCAGAAACAAAACTTCAACCCCGCGCTCAACCAGAAGCTCCCACGAAAAAGGTTCCTGCTTCAGAGCGCCGCTTCCTTTGCTATCGATCAGCTCAGGGTGAATCTCGCCCAGCGGTACACCGCCGCGCGCAACGTCTTTCGCGTCCACGCGCCCGGCAAACACCGGCGGCCTTCCCTGCAACCGGGGATGGTGCAACAGCAGCCGTGCCAGCTCCGCGCCCGCATACCCCGTCGCTCCTATAACAGCGGTTTGTACTTTCTCTTTCATGACTCCAGCATCGTCCTTAACCGGGATTCAACTTCCACCGCCCGCCGCGGGTCAGCGCAGATCACCAGCACCGTATCGTCTCCGGCCACCGTGCCCACAACCTCCGGCCATCCCTCGTGATCCAGCGCCGCGGCCACCGGCTGCGCTCCACCCATCACCGTTCCCACAACCACCTGGTTCATCGCCTGCCGCACACGCAAAACGAAACTCTCGATCATCTCTTCAACTGAAGGCGGCCCGTCGTCTTCCACAACTGCTGCTGCACTCGTTCCCCGGTGTCCGTTCGGCAGCGAATAGCCGCCCGGTCCCTTGGAAAGCTGCAACTCGTGAATGTCCCTCGATAACGTTGCTTGCGTTACCTCGATGCCGCGCCGCCGAAGCTTCCGCCGTAGATCGTCCTGGTTTGCCACCACGGACTTCGCCAGCACTTCTCGTATTGCATCCAGGCGTTGGTGTTTCATTGCCGCTTCCTCAGTTAAAATTGAAGGCGCGGTCCGCGAAGCGGAAACCGCGCTCGTATAAATATACAATATCGATGCATAAGTATGCAAATTCGACCATACGCCGGCCATTCCTCAGGCTGAAGGGTACGGGCTTCAGCCCGTACAGAGAACCTGCAAAAACAAGTGTGGGCTTTAGCCCCTGAGGGAATGCCCTCTCAAATGGACTCACGACACTTTTGCTTGCGGAGAAGGACTCACTTAAACCGCCATTTGCACCCTTTGCCCTCCACACTGATACACTCTCGAATGTCCGCGCGTTCAATTTTTCTGCGCTCCCAATTTCAATCCAATGATGACGATCGCTCCCATCTCTACCATCAATGACCTGTTTCGCCGCGTTACAGCCGCAGCCAATCCCCGCGCCGTCCTCTGGCAGGACGAGTTTGGGCACTGGCAACCCATCTCCTCCGACCAGATCTATCAGCGCGTCCGCGCACTGGCCGAGGTGTTTCTTGGCTGGGGAGCGCAAAAGGGCGACCGCATTGCCCTTATTGCCGAGAACCGCTGGGAGTGGGCCGTCACCGATTTCGCAGCCCTCGCCATCGGCGCTGCCGACGTGCCCATTTATCCAACCCTCACCGGCGAGCAGGTCGCGGCCTTGGTCAACGATGCAGGCTGCCGCATCGCCGTCGTCTCCACTCGCCAGCAATTCGACAAGCTCAACTCCGTCCGCGCCCTCACCCAACTCGAACGTATCGTCATCATGGATTCCCCCGCGCCCGACGGGGCCATCTCCTTCAGCTCACTTATGGCAGGAGCCGACGACCGCAACTCGCACCGCGACCCGGTCTTCGACGCTCTAGTCCGCGCCGTCGAGCCTAAGGACCTTGCCACCCTTATCTACACTTCCGGCACCACTGGCGAGCCCAAGGGCGTCGCCCTCACCCACGGCAATATCGCTGCAAACCAGAGCTACGCCGCCGCCGATTTCAACTTCGGCCCCACCGACTCCTGCATCTCTTTCCTGCCCCTCTCCCACATCACCGCCCGCGCCCTCGACTACGTCATGTATTACTCCGGAGCCCAGGTCGCCTACTGCTCCCAGTTCGACAAACTGCCGCTCGCCATGCGCGAAATCAGGCCCACCGTCCTTGTCGGCGTGCCCCGCGTCTACGAGAAGATTCGCCAGGAAGTCGAACGCCGCGCCGCGCTCTCTCCGGTCAAGAAGCGCATGCTTGCCTGGGCCATCGGCCTCGGCGCCAAACACGGCGACACCATCTACGACGGCCGCAAACCCACGGCATTCCTCTGGAAGCTGGCTTCAAAGCTGGTCTACTCCAAGGTCAGTGAAGCCTTCGGCGGCCGCGTCCGCATCTTCGTCTCCGGCGGCGCGCCTCTGGGAGTGGACACCGCTCGTTGGTTCTCCGCGGCAGGAATCGCACTCTGGGAAGGCTACGGCCTCACCGAAACCTCGCCGGTCATTTCCCTCAATACGCCTCTCAAGCACCGCATGGGCGCCGCCGGTTTCCCTTTGCCCAACGTCGAGCTCAAACTCGCCGAGGACGGCGAATTGCTCGTCCGAGGCGACTCAGTCTTTTCCGGCTACTGGCACAAACCTGAAGCCAACGCCGAATGTTTTGACGCCGAGGGTTGGTTCCGAACCGGAGACATCGCCCACATCGACGCCGACGGCTTCCTGTTCATCACCGATCGAAAGAAGGAACTCCTCAAGACCTCGGGCGGCAAAATGGTGGCGCCCCAGCCAATTGAAAACAAGCTCAAGAACAGTATGCTCGTCGCTCAGGCTGCCCTGGTCGGCGACAAGCACAAGTTCATCTCCGCACTCATCGCCCCTAACTTCACCGCCCTTGAGGAGTGGGCCCGGCACCACGGCGTCCCCACCACATCTCGCGCCCAATTGGTGGCCGACAGCCGCGTCATCGCCCTCTACGGCGAGATTGTTCGCGAAGTCAACGGCTCCCTCGCCAACTTTGAGACCCTCAAGCGCTTCCGCGTCGTTGCAGAGGAGTGGACTCAGGAGACTGGCGAACTTACCCCATCCATGAAGCTCAAGCGCCGCGTTCTCAAGGAGCGCTACGCAAGTGTCATTGCCGAACTTTACGCGGACGAAGCAACCTCACGAGGCGAATAGGCGAGCCCCACCGCCCCAGTCCCTTCCCGAACAGCAGGCCCTTGCGCCCTAGTTCCCGAAGTCCCCTGAAGAATGGCGCCCCCCAGGCCCCCACCGCCAACAGACTGCCGAACAGAATAATCGCGTCAATATTCAGCCGTCCCTCGCTGGACCAGTACGCATTCGGTTCCAGGTTCAGCCACAGCGCAAACTCGTCCAGCGTCAACGCCGCACCTGCTCCGTAGCTCACCGCCATCAACCGCCCCAGGAAGATTGAAGTAGGTGAGTGCGATCGGCCCAGGTCCATCAGCCACCCGTAACCCACCAGCAGCAGGATCAGAATTCCCCACACCAGGTGGTGAATGTGCATCCCGCGCACCACCACCCACTGGAAATGACCCTCATGGTTCACGATCCGGTGCACCAGCATCCGAACCCCCACAAAGGTAATTAGAAACGAGACCGAGGCGACGAACATGCGCTGCCGCGGCCGATCCGGGATCGTCGTGCGGATAAGGAATCCAAGTCGTGTCAGTTGCAGTAGCACCAGCAACACAATCACAACCAGGCCGACAAACGCCAGCAGCAGCATTGCTCCAATTCCGGGCATACCATCCTATTGAACCACCGCGCCCCGCCTCAGCCCAACACAAATGCCGTTTCCAGCACCCAAACCAGAAACTCCCCATGATCCCCGCCTCAAGGAAACTGACAACTGACAACTGAAAGCTGATCCCTGATCCCTGTCCTCCCGTGCGCGCGGTCACGATTTCCCTTTACAACCCCGGAGTACACTGGATAAGGCGTTGAAACCGGCCGCTCCTACGTTCTGGACCTCCGGATTTTGAGCGCACACTTCAGGGACAAGTTCCCGGCACGGCCGCCTGATCGAAGAATCATGTTGGCCGCGCAATTTCACGAGGAGATTTTCAGATGCGAGTTGCTTTGTTGACCGGCGGTGGTGATTGCCCCGGCCTGAATGCCGTGATCTATGCAGCTGTTAAGAAGGGCATCAACCACTACGGAGACGAGTTCATCGGCTTCCTCAATGGATGGCGGGGCGTGCTCGATAACAACTTCATCCCCCTCACCCTTGAAAACATCGATGGCATCCAGTTGAAGGGCGGCACCATCCTCCACTCCTCGCGTACCAACGTGAAGAAGATTCCAGGCGGCATCGACAAGGTTCAGGAAGTTCTCAAGCTCAACAAGATTGATGCCCTCATCGCCCTCGGCGGCGACGACACTCAGTCCGTCACCCTGTTCCTGAGCGAACACGGTGTTCCCTCGGTCGGCGTTCCCAAGACCATCGACAACGACATCAGCGGCACCGACACAACCTTTGGCTTTGATACCGCCGTTATGATCGCCACTGAGGCCGTCGACCGCATCCACACCACTGCTGACTCGCACAACCGCGTCGTCGTCATCGAGGTCATGGGCCGCGATGCCGGCTGGATCGCCTATGCCTCCGGCATTGCCGGCGGCGCACACGTCATCCTCGTTCCTGAGAAGGAAATCGACATCGACCACGTCTGCGCCCTGCTCAAGTACAACTACGATCACGGCAAGCACTACGGCGTCGTAGTCGTCGCTGAAGGCTGCCACCTGCCTGAAGTAGGCCAGGTCATCGGCTCAGCCACGGTCGACTCCTTCGGTCACGCCCGCCTCTCCGGTATCGGCGAAGCCCTTGCCGAACTCATCGAGGAAAAGACCGGCTACGAAACCCGCTCCGTCAACCTCGGCCATACCCAGCGCGGCGGCGTGCCCACCGCTTACGACCGCGTGCTCGGCCAGCGCTACGGCCTCCACGCCATCGACATGGTGCACGACAAAAAGTGGGGCCGCATCGCCGTCCTCCACGGCACCGACATCACCGACATCACCATCAAGGAAGCCATCGCCAGCAACCGCCGCTTAGACCAGCGCTTCTTCGACGTAATCGCCGATTTAGAAGCCAAAGTCTAGCTAAAACGAACGGTAGCGCCAATACAAACGGTAGCGCCGGTCTCCAGACCGGCT
>PKXI01000234.1 GCA_003133425.1 Acidobacteriaceae bacterium | reverse complement strand
TTTTGAAATGCGATTGCCCTGCTTTCCGCAGGGAGCACAGAAAATCCTGTAACTGCTCGGGATATACTCTCCGGCAGGAGGTGGGTATGCGGCCAGTTCGAGTTTTCCGATGCATGTTTTGCTTTGTTCTTCTGTTCGTAGCTCCCTTGGCGCGACCGCAGAGTCTTTCCTATGGTCAGCTGAAAGACCTCCGCCCCGAGGAGTTCACATGGTTGCTGGAATTTTCGGGCAAACCGGTTACGGCCGTGATAGCGGATGCTCGTTTTGCCGCCCTCCGAGACCGCCCTCTTTCTGTGCTCAAGGCTAAATTTGATCTTGGCGATCCTCCGGGCGGCAAGACCCTGGTCCGGGATGAGATTCTGGACTCCCTGAAAGGGGTTCCCGATCCCGTGCAGACGCGATTGGGGAGATACGTTCTGATTTCAGGTTGCCGCACCGCGCTCTGCAATGATCGCGCATTGGTCTGGATAGACACACTGCGGGGACTGGTGTTGTCTGTCTTGCTTGTACCTGCCTCTGCCGACGTGCCCGGTACGACACCCAACATGCTGATCGCCTCAAGGCAGCTCGACGCGAAGCGGCTCGAACCCAATGAGCTCCCCGCGCGCTTCTGGGTGGACTGGCAGGAGTGGGCCTATGAGCGGCATCTTCCGGAAGTGATGACGGAACGTATCGTTAACACCTATGGAGGTACATCTGTGCTTTTTCACGACGATCAGGAGATGTGCGATGACGCGGAGAGCAACCGCGACACCATTGGGTGTGGCGGGAGCGCTAGTACGGCCGCTGACGCAGATCTCAGCGCGCTGCTGGCTCAGCTGCGGAACAAATTTGAAGCCGGCCCTCCGGATCGGGAAGCCCTGGATAAGGGCCAAGCACTTTGGATTGCCTACCGCGAAAGCACCTGCTCCGCTTCTCGACAACTCTGGGACGGAGGATCGGGGGCGCCGGCGGCTTACCTGGAATGCGAGCGGATGCTGACTCACGATCGAGTTCGGAGCTTGAACGAGATATACTTTATTCCGCTCTACGACTAGGGTGTGGACGCATTCGCGCACGCGTAAAAATGGCTCGCGCGCCTACAGAATGTACCGCGAGAGATCCTGGTCCTTCACGATAGAGGCGACCATCTGTTTTACATAGGCGTCGTCAATTAGGAAAACTTTCTCGGGGCCGGATGCTGTCATGCGTTCCTCGTAAGGCAGCGGCGTGCTTGACTCGTTCTTGATGGCCTCAGAGAGCGCGGCGGCGGCTTCATCATTGGGAGCGCGGCGGGCAACGTCGGGAGCGAGGAAGCTTACATCTTCAAGTACACGCTCCATGATGGTGTGCAGGCGGCGGGCACCGATGTTTTCTGTCTGCTCGTTCACCTTGAAGGCGAACTCGGCCATCTCGCGCAAAGCTTCGGGAGCGAACTCGAGGCGTACACCTTCGGTCTCAAGCAGCGCGGAGTATTGCTTGGTGAGCGAGGCCTTGGGCTCGGTGAGAATGCGAAGGAAATCGTCTACGGTGAGCGACTGCAGCTCAACGCGAATGGGGAAGCGGCCCTGCAGTTCGGGGATCAGATCGCTGGGCTTGGAAACATGGAATGCACCGGCGGCGATGAAGAGGATGTGGTCGGTGCGGACCATGCCGTAGCGCGTGTTGACGGTGGTTCCTTCAACGATGGGGAGGATATCGCGCTGCACGCCTTCGCGGGAGACGTCGGGGCCGTGGCCACCCTCGCGGCCGGCAATCTTGTCGATTTCATCGAGGAAGATAATGCCGTTGGATTCGACGCGGTCGACTGCGGTGCGGTTGACAGCGTCCATATCGATGAGGCGGCCTTCTTCTTCCTGGACCAGGTAGTCGAATGCGTCGCCGACTTTCATTTTGCGCTTCTTTGAGCTGCCGCCGAAGATGTTGGGGAGCATGTCCTTGAGGTTCATCTCCATGTCCTCAAGGTTCTGGTTGCTGATGATGCCGAATTGCGGCGTGCCGCGCTCGCGGACGTCGAGTTCAACCATGCGGTCGTCGAGTTTGCCCTCGCGGAATTGCTGGCGGAGTTTTTCGCGGGAGCGCTGGTGGCTTTCAGTGCCGGGGAGGCTGAGTTGGCCTTCCTGGGGGTTTGGGGCGGCCGGCGGAGGCGGAAGGAGAACATCGAGTAGGCGCTCTTCGGCGTTCATCTCGGCGCGGTCTTCTACTTCTTCGAGGCGCTCTTCGCGCACCATGTCAATGGCGATCTCGACAAGGTCGCGGATCATGGATTCGACATCGCGGCCTACGTAGCCAACCTCAGTGAACTTGGAGGCTTCGACCTTGAGGAAGGGCGAGTTGGTGAGCTTGGCGAGGCGGCGCGCGATTTCAGTTTTACCAACGCCGGTGGGCCCGATCATGATGATGTTCTTGGGCATGATGTCGTCGGCGATGTCGGGAGGAAGCTTCTGGCGGCGCTGGCGGTTGCGGAGAGCAATTGCAACGGCGCGCTTGGCGGCACGCTGGCCGACGACGTGCTTGTCGAGCTCGGTGACGATTTCGCGCGGCGTCAGCTCGTCGAGCGAGAGGTCTTGTTCTTCGGCGGATGCTGGAAGGTAGATGGCCATGAATGCAAGAGGCAGGCGGATGGTTTCCGCTAACCTTTCAACTCCTCGATGGTGATGTGGTCGTTGGTGTAGATGCAGATTTCGCCGGCAATTTTCATGGCTTTTTCAGCGATTTCGCGGGCGGAGAGGTCAGTGTTTTCCATGAGGGCTCGGGCAGCGGCCGTGGCGTAGCTGCCACCGGAACCGATGGCGGCCAGCGGCTCGTCGGGGTCGATGACATCGCCGGAACCGGAGATGAGGAAGGTCTGGCCGACGTCGGCTACCAGCAGCAGGGCCTCAAGGTTGCGGAGCATCTTGTCGGTTCGCCAGTCCTTGGCGAGCTCGACGGCGGCGCGGTTGAGGTTGCCGGCGTACTGCTCGAGCTTGGACTCGAAGCGCGAAAAAAGTGAGAAGGCGTCGGCAGTGGAGCCGGCGAACCCGGCGAGAATCTTGTCCTGATAAAGGCGGCGGATTTTTTTTGCCGAATGCTTGAGCACGTGGTCGCCCAGAGTGACCTGGCCGTCTGCGGCCATGACCACCTGACCGTTGCGGCGAACGCAAATGACGGTGGTTGAGCGAATCCGGGCATGTTTTGTTGCGGCGATATTGTCGTCCGAAAGCAAGGAAAACCCTCCGCAAACAGGCGTCCGGTGGGTCGGAATTGCTCGCCTGTTGCAACCTTGAGTATAGGTCATCTGCATGGTCTTCCACCTGTTCTGAATCGAACAGCGAAGCGGACGGGGGGCAGCGGACGCCAGTGGCGAATCGGGGTTCGCGGCTTCTGACTGTTTCGTTATGAGAGTTGAGAAGCAGGTTCTTCTAATCAGCTGCACTCCGCTCAGAATGACAGAAAGCTGGGGCACGGGGCTGGTGGGCTCATCGGATTCCCGGCGGCGTCCGGGCTTCCAGATATAGTTGACGCGCGGTGGATTGAGGACACCAGGGTCGGAGGCGATGCTCCTGCTGCGTTATCCTTTAGGTGGGCGCTTCGGGCGGAGTCCTACCTTAAATGAAATTCCTCACCGCTTTCAACTGGGAGATTGTAGCCGGGCTGGCCTCGATTACCGCGCTGGCCGGGGTTGCTCTCTGGATGGTGCTGCGCAAGCGTCCAACGGCCGAGGAACTGGAGCGCATGCGGCGCGGATTTCTGGTGCAATCGGGGCGGCTTGTGGACGGAATGCTGCTCGACATCTGCGATATCGAGGCCGAGGATGGACGGACGCTGACGATGCTTTTGTACAACTATCGGATTGCGGGCGTGGACTACGAGTGCTCGCAGGACATTACGGATATGGGCGAGGTGGTGGATGCGGCGCAGGTGCGGGCGGGGTTTCCCTGCTCTGTGCGCTACCAGCCCGGCAATGCGCAGAACAGCATTGTGGTGGCTGAAGAGTGGACTGGATTGCGGGCCGGGCTTCCGGTGCTGCCCGTCTACGACGATCCCGATCCGATCGATCTGAGCCACCTGCGACCCGGGCGCGGCTAAGGGGCGGAGTTCTGATTTCCGAGGAGACATCGCGCAGGGGTTCAAAACAGCGTTTGTTTGCATGCGCTTACGGAACGACTGACCTCGTGCCCTGACCCAGAACTTCCTCGGGCCTTCACGCGAACGAGTGCTTCCGCGACGGTGAAAGACTCGCGGCTACAAAACAACGGTCAATCCGGGGAATTCCGCGGATGGGCGGCCCAGACGGGATTGGCGGTGGATACCCCCCCCCGGTTACACTAAGACTATGCATGTCCACGCGGCGCCCGCGGGTCCGGGCACAAAAAGGACGACATCCGTACTGCGATTTTCGCTGGCTGCGACCCTCGCCTATGTCGTGGTCACGTTCATCGCCGGGCTGCGCGCGCACTCGCTGGCACTGCTGTCAGAGTCGGGCCACAACGTGTCAGACTTTCTGGCGCTGCTGCTGAGCTTTGCGGCGGTTTACTTTCAGACCCGCCCCGCCGACAACTCGAAAACCTTCGGCTACCAGAGAGCCGGGGTGCTGGCCGCTTTCATTAATGCGGCTACGCTGATTCTGATCTCACTGTGGATTGCTGTCGAGGCTGTTCACCGGCTTTCAAGCCCGGTAACGGTGCAACCCAGATTGATGATGGTGGTGGCTGCAGCCGGCGTGGTGATGAACGGCGTGATTGCCGCGCTGCTGTGGGGCGTGGCCCGCGACGTAAACCTGCGCTCGGCCTTCATTCACATGGCGGGCGATACGCTCTCAACAGCCGCAGTGATTGCGGGGGGCGCCGGGATTCTACTGACCGGGCGGAACTGGATTGACCCGGCGCTCTCGTTGCTGATTGCCGCGTTGATTCTGTGGTCGAGCATCGGCATTGTTCGCGAGACGCTCAACATTTTGCTCGAGGGCACACCGCGCGGCATCTCACTACAAAAGATTCGCAAGGGAATGGAAGAGGTTGAGGGCGTTATCGACGTGCACGACCTTCATGTGTGGAGTCTCGGGTCGCAGTCCAGCGCGATGGCTTGCCACGTGACCATCGCGGACATTCCTCCTTCAGAGAGTGCGTGCATCCTGGTGAAGCTTAATCATGTGCTCAAGGACCACTTTCACATCAGTCATACGACAATCCAATTTGAGCACATCTGCTGCGAAGAGGTGCAAGGCTGCGTGGTGCCTCCTGAGGAGATGATGGGGAGCCAACACCATCACGGGCACGCGCATTGACTCGTTGCCTAAGACGAGTTGAGTTTGATGCCAGTTTCTGAGAGTATCCCCAGCGGATAAAGGCCCACATTGATTATGCTGAATTGATGTGCGGGCTGAAGCCAGCACCCTTCAACAGGGAGAGGTTTTCGCAGCCTGCGGTGCTGCTTTGAGGAGGTTGTTTGGTTCGTCTTCGCGCTACCCTTGCGATTATCGGTCTTGCACTATGGGGTTCAATGCAGGCATTTGCCGGGCCCCAGTTGCAAACCAGCCAGACAACCGCAGCGGATGCGCAGATTGTCTCCGCCGCCCAACTTGAAGCTCTCGCCGGAGAGTACACGGATACTGCGGAACCTGATGTGCCGCTGAGCTTTTATGTTCAGGACGGGAAGCTCTTTGTCGAGTCCGAACACAATGTTCCAGAGGAATTCAAAGCGATCTCGGCGCTTGAATTCGGATTTCCCAACTCGCAGAAGAGCTTCCGCTTTACCCTTGACGCTTCAGGCAAGGGCATCAGCGTCGTTCAATCCACAGATACCGGCGATGTATATCGCCGCACCGGCCCGCCTGTTCATCACGTCTTTCATGATTACCGGCGGACTGAGGTGATGGTTCCCATGCGCGACGGCGTGAAGCTGCACGCAGTGATTCTGAAGCCGGGCGACATTGCGGCGCCGCTGCCTTTCCTCATCCAGCGCACACCTTACGGCGTGGATGGAACCGATCGCGCCTCGTTTTTCGCCAGCCGCCCGGAGCTGGCTCGCGACGGGTACATCTACGTTTGCGAAGACATTCGCGGACGCTACAAGAGCGAGGGCAAGTTTGTAATGAGCCGATCACTTGCCGACCACCACGATCCCAAGGCCATTGACGAGAGCACCGATGCATACGACACGATAGCGTGGCTGCTCGCGAACGTGCCGGGCAACAATGGGCGCGCGGGTTTTGTGGGCACGAGCTATCCTGGCTTCCTGGCCATGATGGCGGGCATCGATCCGCACTCCGCGGTGAAGGCCATCTCACCGCAGGCGCCGATGATCGATGTGTGGATGGGCGACGATTTCTTTCACAACGGAGCCTTTCGCCAGAGTTACGGGTATGACTATGTGCTCTCGATGGAGTCGAGCAAGGAAGAGATGGGAGTAAGCTACGGCAGGGACAAGGACGGAAAACCTGTTGACGGATTCGACTACTTTCTCAAGCGCAGCTCATTTGCCGCGGATGTGAAGGAATCTGGGTCGAAAGTTCTTCCGACGTGGAAGCTGTTCCTCGACCATCCTGCATATGACAGCTACTGGAGTTCGCGCGGCGTGGAGCAGGCGCTGAATGCGGTGACTGTGCCGACGCTGAGCGTGGGCGGGTATTACGACCAGGAAGACATGTATGGACCGCAGGAGGAATACGCGCGGCTGGAGCCGCACGACGCGGGACACGAGAATTTCCTGGTGCTGGGGCCGTGGCGGCACGGGTACTGGAATAGTTCGACGCGCCATTTGGGCAACCTGGATTATGGCGAACCCATCGGCACAGAGTTTCGCGCGCGGATCGAAGCGAAGTTTTTCGCGCACTACCTGAAGGACGAAGCGGGTTTCGACCTGGAAGACACAGCGAGCTTTGAGACGGGCTCCAACACATGGAAGTACTACAGCAGCTTTCCGCCGCGGCAATCGAGACTGACCAGCTTGTATCTGCAGGGCGATGGCCTGCTGAGCTGGAGCGGGTCGGCGGCCTCGGGAAAAACCAGCTACGTGAGCGATCCCGCCAATCCGATTCCCTATCGCCATCGGCCCATGCAGCCCACTTACAGCGCGAATTCGCAATGGTTCAACTGGCTTACTGAGGATCAGCTCTTTGTGACCGATCGCAAGGATTTGGCGGTATGGAAGCTGCCTGTGCTCTCGACGGACCTGACGATTACCGGCGAGGTGGTTGCCGACATTTACGCCGCGACAACCGGTACGGACAACGACATGGTGGTGAAGCTGATCGACCAGTATCCAGGCGACGAACCGGACGCGAAGATGCGCGGCTATCAATTGATGACGAACGCGGAGATTTTTCGCGGGCGTTATCTGGACAGCTTTGAAAAGCCGGTGGCGCTGGGGCCGGGGACAATTCGCGAATACAAATTCTCGCTGCATGATGTGGATCATGTATTCAAGGCCGGACACACGGTATTGGTGGAGATTCAGAGCAGCTGGTTCCCGCTGTATGACCGCAATCCGCAAACATTTGTGCCCAACATCATGAAGGCAAAACCAAGGGATTACAAAGCGGCCACCATCACGATTTACTCCGGGCCAGGGCACGAGTCGAGTGTGCTGGTACCGGTGATGAAGCCCTGAGGGCGGGGGTAAATGTTCTTGAATCGTGGGTAAGCTTGGAAGATCATTCCCGCAAGGGCTAAAGCCCGTATTCATTTTGTGACATTTGCGGCACGACTGAAGTCGTGCCCTGTTACAAAGCCTTGAGGTTTTGTACCAAGGCCGAGTTTTCCCGCAGCCTGTAAAGCCCGCATTCACATTGCCTGATTTACGTACGGGCTGAGGCCCGTACCCTTCAAACTCGCCGACGAGCTTTTTCTGAGCCCCGTTTCGCGCTAGAATAGAAGGTGAAGTGACCCTCCGCGAGCCCATTCCGGCCCTGCTCTACGGCGATTCCAGGATATCCTTGCCGTTTCAGGAATGGTGCGAGGTCGCCGATTCCCTGGTGGTCGCGTCAACTCAAGCGCGTCGCTTTCGAGGAATAGTAATCCTGGAACCGCGTTAGCGGCTCCCGCCGCCGATATCTGTTTTTCGCCCATTTTTCCCTTTACAACTTACGACTCCAAGACACCAAGGCCCGGAGGGCGCACATGATTGTGATTGATCGTTTGGAACATATGGAGCAGCGCTATAACGAACTGCAAGCGCAGTTCTCGCTGCCCGAGGTCATTAATGACCACGAGAAATATCAGAAGACCGCGAAGCTGCTGCGCGAGATCGAGACTCCGGTGGAGAAGTACCGCGAGCTGAAGCAGGTGCAGCAGGGGCTGGCCGAGGCGCGGGCGATGCTGGCTGAGAGCGACGCCGAGATTCGCGCGATGGCGGAAGAGGAGATTGCCGCGCTTGCGCCGCGAGAGCCGGCCCTGGAGGAAGAGCTGAAGGTGATGCTGCTGCCGAAGGATCCGAATGACGAGAAGAACGTGATTCTTGAGATTCGTGCAGGGACGGGCGGCGACGAGGCTTCGCTGTTTGCGGCGGAGATTTTTCGCATGTATACGCGGTTTGCCGAGCAGCATAAATGGAAGATCGAGCTGCTTTCGCTCTCCGAGTCGGGCGTGGGTGGCTACAAGGAAGTGATTGCGATCATCGAAGGCGAGCGCGTCTACTCGCAGATGAAGTGGGAGAGCGGAGTACATCGCGTGCAGCGCGTTCCCGCTACTGAGACCCAGGGGCGCGTACACACATCGGCGGTGACGGTTGCCGTGCTGCCCGAGGCCGAGGACGTGGACATCAAGATCGAGGCGAAGGATATTCGCATTGATACGTTCTGCTCGTCGGGGCCGGGCGGACAGTCGGTGAATACGACGTACTCGGCGGTGCGCATAACGCACATTCCAACCAACACGGTGGTGAGTTGCCAGGATGAGAAGTCGCAGATCAAGAACCGCGAGAAGGGCATGCGCGTTCTGCGGTCGCGGCTTTACGAGCAGGAGATGGAAAAGCAGAATGCCGAGCTGGCCAAGGAACGCAAACAGCAAGTAGGTACCGGCGACCGCAGCGAAAAGATTCGTACGTATAACTTCCCGCAGAACCGGTTGACCGACCACCGCATCGGGCTGACGTTGCACCAGCTTGACCTGGTGATGGAAGGCCGCTTGCAGCCGATTGTGGATGCACTGATTGCGCACTACCAGGCCGAGCAACTGAAGGCCGACAGCCAGGCCGCGTGACACTGTGACTATTCAGAACTGGGTTCAGAATGGCGAGGCGAGATTGCGCGGCGGCCCGCATTCGGAGCGGGCACGCCTTGATGCGGAGACGCTGCTGATGCACCTGATTCATCGCGACCGCACCTTCCTGATTGCGCACCAGAATGAAATTCTGACCGCCGAGGGAGCCGTAAGCTACTGCGCGCTCATCGAGCGGCGGATGGCGGGGGAGCCGATCCAGTACATTACCGGCGAGACTGAGTTTTACGGCCTGCCGTTTCACGTGAATCGCAACGTGCTGATTCCGCGGCCGGAGACTGAACACCTGGTGGAGAAGGTTCTTTCGCTTGCGGCAAATTTTGAAAAGCCGCGGATTGTGGACGTGGGAACAGGCTCGGGCGCAATTGCAGTGGCGCTGGCTCGCAAGCTGCCTGATGCGCAGATTACGGCGATTGACATCTCGGCGGCGGCACTGGAGATTGCGCGCGGCAACGCGGAGCTTAATGGTGTTGCGGAGCGAATTCGATTTCTGGAGGGCGATCTGCTTGTGCCGGTTGCGGGGGAAGAATTCGAGATCGTCGTTTCAAACCCGCCTTATGTGGCCGAGAGCGATCGCGAATCGCTGGCTGTGGAGGTGCGCGATTACGAGCCTGCGGTGGCATTGTTTGCAGGCAGAGGCCTTGATATTTATCGACGATTGATTCCAGGCGCTCGGGATCTGCTTGTGCGTGGCGGGTATCTGGCGATGGAGATTGGCTACAGGCAGGACTCGGCGATTGCGCGACTGCTCGCAAAGGCCGGCGTCGAGGAGATCGAGTTTACTGGTGACCTGCAGGGGATTCCACGCGTGGTTTCAGGCAGGCGGATGCGAGGTACGGATTTTTGATCCATACGATTCGGTTGAAATAGGGGCAGACCGGCCTTGCTGAAAGGGAAGTTTCAGCTGGGCCGGACACGTGAGACAGCGATAGGAGATTGATGCTTTCAAATCTTAGCGGTTCTCATCCTCTTCAGCGAGCAAATCTCCCAGCCGATCCAAGCGAAGTTCCCATTTCGAACGGCGATCGCGGATCCATTGTTCCATCGCGTCGAGCCCGGCGGGTTCGATGCGGCAGCTGCGCACCCTGCCAACCTTCTCGGTTTGGACCAGGCCGCACTCCTCCAACACTTGCATGTGTTGAACGACTGCGGCCAGGGTCATGTCGAATGGCTCAGCCATCCGCGACACCGACATGGGTCCTTGACTCAACTTCTCCACCATGGCCCGGCGTGTGGGATCGCCAAGGGCGCGGAAGACAAGATCGATATCGGGTTTTTTCTTGTGCATCGGGTCCGCGCCTTCCAACGTATTTCGCCGCTTAGCTCGCAATTTCCTTCGTCAGTTTGTCGAGGAGCTTGCGCCATCCAGCTTCTCGCATTTCAGGGCCGTCGGCGCCTTCGAGGAACGTGCTTTGAAATGTGAGGATCAGGTCAGAGCCATTTTCCGCAGGCACGAGCTCAACCGTACCCAGTGATACTGAGAAACAACTGCCGTCCAGAGCCATGGTGGAGGTAAAGACGACACGGCGATTGGGAACGATGCTGTGATAGGTACAGTCGTTGGTGAGAGTGCGGCCGGTCAGAGGGGTGCCCTCTTTGAAACGAGAGGTGTAGTATTCCCTGCCTCCAACGCGAAAGTCGAGATCATAAGTGCCAACTTCATGGTGTTCGCCTTGAGCAAACCAGCGGCGCTTCTTGGCGGGGTCAGCGAAGGCGGCAAATACGCGCTCACAGGTGGCGGGATAACTGCGTTCAAGGACGAACGTGCTGTGGATTGCGGGTTGTTGTTCCATTGTCTTTCCTCCTTCAGGGAATGGTTAAGCGTTGACTTGAGTCTTATTCGGTTCGGATTAATTGTCAAGTGAAAACTTAAGTATTTTTATCGGGCTGTGGCTTGACTCGACGATGGCGCTTTGAGCGGCGCGCAGGACGCGCAGTCTCGTGCTGATGCGAGGAGGGATGATCGACCGGCGGAAGTCCAGAGGTTGTTATGGAGTTTGAGGTGGGCGGACACTGTGTTCAGGAAGCGCGGGCGCTCTGGTTCAGTTCGCGGTAGAAGCCCAAGTCCTTGCCGGAAAGGTTCTTGGCGATGTACGCGATCTGTCCGTAGTGGAGGCCGAAATGCTCGACGACCTGGTAGACGGCGTCGAGTCCATGGACGTGATAGCCCTGAATCTCGTAGGGGGCGAGTAGCTCGTCTGGGTTAAGCCGGTCGAGGACCTTCGCGGCTTCGGCCAGGGTGGCGCCGAGGCGATCGAGGAGTTCGGCTGCGGCAAGGCCACCGACTGCTGAGAACTCTGCGGGGCGGTCGCGCTTGTCCTGGTCGCGGTTGAACGAGGCCACGAGCCACTGGGTGACGTTGCCGTTGAGGTGCAGGATTATGTTGCCGACGCTGTTACTGGCATCGTTGGGGCGCCACCAAATCTGTTCGGTGGACATGGTTTCCACACATGCTTTGAGGCGCGGCCAGTATTGGTTCAGGAGCTTGTTGCGTGAGAAGGCGAGGAAAAGCGTGGCTAGATCGGGGTTGGTTGTCATGATGCACCTCCTACTGTTGAATCGCTATTTCTCCGGTTTTGACGTTTAGATGCCAGGGCTGGGGCGGGGGAAGATGCATTGTGCCGGCGTGCATATCGAGGGGCATCCAGAGGTAGCGCGAATCCCAGAGTTCCTTCGGCTTCCAGATGTCGCCCATGAAGATTACGGTTGTCTTCTTTGAGCCGACGATTTTCACGAGCATGGTCGATTGCGAGTCATAGTTATTGGCTTCGGACGGGGCGAGGTTGTTGAATTCAGTCCACGGGCCGGCGAGCGAGGGCGCGGTGGCATAGACGTTGGGGTTGGGGCGCCAGCCGGTCATGTGCGATCCGACGACGTAATAGGTGGTGTCATAGTGGACTATCGCGCCACCTTCGAGAGGAGCCTGTATAAAGGCGGTCTTCTCTACGCTCTTAAAATCGTCGGACAGTCTAGCGATGAAAAAGCCTTTGGTCGGTCTGGACTCGAAGATGAGGTAGGCGGAGCCGTCGTCGTCGACGAACTGGCCAATGTCGCGGCTTTCCTGGTCGAGAGGACGGAAGCTCTTGACGAATTTGTAGTCGCCGTCGATGCGATCGCTGACGGCCACCATGACGCGAGCAACTTTGTAGCGCGCATCGTCGAGGTGGGCGTAGAGAACAAACTTGCCGGTGCGCGGGTTGGCGAAGACCTTGGGCCTCTCCAGCACCCAATGCGGACCGAGATGTTCGGGATCGGCAAGCGCCACGACCTGGCGGCGGAATTGCCAGTGGACAAGATCTTTCGACGAATAGCAGGCGACGAAGCGCTTGTCGGGGTCGTTGGATTGCGTGCGATCTTCGCCGAACCAGTAATAGGTGCCGTGCCAGAGAGTGATGCCGCCGCCGTGGGTCTGAATACGCTGGCCGCGGTTGTCGAGCCATGGTTCGCCGGGCTTGATGATTGGGGACGCGGCTATGAGGGCCGTGGCGGAGAGGAAGAGGAGCAGGAATCCAGACAAACGGGTTGAGACATTCTTCATGGGATTTTTCTCGGCTGACGCGATGAGTGACTGTGGTCTCCCACCCTTGAATCAAAGAGCGATTCAAGGATGGGGCACCCAGGGTTCTGTTAACACACGAATCGAAAAATGATCTAAATCAATTCGTAGCCGGCGAACCAGTAGGCGATTTCGAAGGCGGCCGTGTCTTCGGCGTCGGAGCCGTGGATGGCGTTCTCCTGGATGGAGGCAGCGAANNAGCTTGCGCAGGTCGGCGATGGCGTTGTCCTTTTCAAGAACCATGAGAACCAGCGGGCCGGAGGACATGAAGTTGCAGAGCGCCTCGAAGAATGGCTTGCTCTCGTGGACGGCGTAAAAGCCCTTGGCTTGCCTGGTGGAGATGGTCTGCTCTTTGATGGCGACGATACGGAAGCCAGCCTTTTCGATTTCGGCGAGAATCGCGCCAGTATGGCCATTGCGGACGGCGTCTGGCTTGACGATGCTAAAGGTGCGTTGCGGCAATGAGTTGAGCTCCTGTGGGAATTGCTTCTGAGTTCTATTGTAATTACCGCGAAGTGCCGCGGCCGGTGCAGGCGGGAAACTTAAGTGCGACAGTTCGAAAAGGTAGTCTTTCAGGGGCTATAATCTGTACCCTTCAAACTTCCCCTGGCCTGGAAATCTGGTAAAGTTTCCGCATGTTTCCTTTTGCCGTTGTTCGTAGCCTATATTTCTTTGCCCTTATTGCCATTCTGGCCGCTGCACCTGCGCTGTGCCAGGTGGCCGCACCTGCCGCTACGGTGTCCGCACCCGAGTTGCGGGTTTTCGATGCCTCCCTTGTGGACAAGACGGTGGACCCCTGCGAGAACTTCTATCGGTACAGTTGCAACGGGTGGTTCAAGCGCAATCCGCTGCCGGCCGACCAGGCTGCTTATGGGCGATTTACGGAACTGGCCGAGCTGAACAGGCTGCATCTGAAGCAGATTCTGGAAGCCGCAGCGGTGCCCGCGGCCACGCGCAGCGCAAATGAGCAGAAGATTGGCGACGAGTATGCGAGTTGCATGGATACGGCGACGGTGAACAAGCTGGGGATAGCTCCCCTGCAACCGGAGCTGGACCGGATTGCCGCTCTCGGGTCGGCTGCGGCGCTGCCAGGGCTGCTGGCGCATCTGCATACGATTGGCGTGAACGCATTCTTCGGCATGGGATCGAACCAGGATTTCGCGGATTCCACCTCGGTGATCAGCTTTTATGGAGCGGGCGGGCTGGGGTTACCCGATCGCGACTACTACACGCGGACGGATGCAAAGAGCGTGGAGCAGCGCCAGCAGTATTTGGCGCATGTGGCAAAGATTTTTGTGCTGGCGGGTGAGCCCGAAGCACAGGCTGCAAAAGATGCCGACACGGTGATGGCGATTGAGACGCGGCTGGCCAAGGCCTCTCTGACGAATACTGAAAAGAGGGACCCGCAGAATTTGAATCATCCAACGGACGTGACCGGCTTATCAAAAGAGCTAACACACTTTTCGCTGGCGGAGTATGTAGCAGAGGCGCATGCGCCGGCCGCAGGCAAAGCGAACGATATGGAGCCGAAGTTTTTCGCGGAGTTCAATGCGCTGGTAAGCGATACGCCGATTGACCAGATCAGGACTTATTTGCGCTGGCACTTATTGCACGCCTATGCGGGCACGAGTTTGCCGGAGAGCTTTGATCATGAGACATGGAACTTCTACTCGCATATTCTGAACGGCGCGGAGAAGCAGCAGGAGCGTTGGAAGCGCTGCACGACGCGCGTGGATCGGGAACTGGGCGAGGCACTGGGGCAGGTGTATGTGGCGAAGTATTTTCCGCCGGCGGAAAAACAGCGCACGCTGGAGATGACGCAGGCCATCGAACAGGCGATGAGCAAGGACATTGACGGGCTGGAGTGGATGAGCGCCGAGACCAAGGTTAAGGCCAAGGAAAAACTGCATGGAGTGATGAACAAGATCGGCTATCCGGACAAGTGGCGCGATTACTCAACTGTCAAGATTGTGCGCGGGGATGCTTTGGGCAACCAGATTCGGGTGCATGAGTTTGACGAGGCGCGCGACCTGGCGAAGATTGGCAAGCCCGTGGACAAGGGCGAGTGGCAGATGACTCCTCCGACTGTGAATGCGTACTACGATCCGCAGATGAATAACGTGAACTTTCCCGCAGGGTATCTGCAGCCGCCGTTTTTCAGCGGTAAAGAAGACGACGCGGCCAATTACGGCGATATGGGTTCGACCATTGGGCACGAGCTAACGCACGGGTTCGACGACGAGGGACGGCAGTTCGACAAGGATGGCAACCTGAAGAACTGGTGGACGAAGGAGGACGAAAAGAAGTTCACCGAGCGAGCCGAATGCATGGTGAAGCAATACGACGCGATTGAGGCGGTGCCCGGAGTTCACTTGAACGGGAAGCTGACGCTCGGAGAAAATCTGGCTGATGTGGGTGGAACTTGGCTGGCGTGGCTGGCGTGGATCGACAAGGCAGAGGCTGCGCACGTGGACATGAAAGCAATGACCGAAGGATATACGCCAGACCGGCGGTTCTGGATTGCATATGCGCAGCAGTGGTGTACACAGACGCGGCCGGAGCAGTTGCGAACACAGGCGCAGGGAAATCCGCATTCGCCGGATGAGTACCGGACCAACACGGTGTTGCAGGATTTGCCGGAGTTTGCCAAGAGCTTCAGTTGCAAGAAGACGGACAAGATGGTGATGGCTGAGCCTTGCCGGGTTTGGTAGCTCGACGAGCGGGTACACGACAAAAGGCCCACCGTTGGGGTGGGCCTTTTTGCGTTCAGGTGTGGTGAACGATTACGCCTTGCCGATTACCTTGGCGAGGGTTGCGCCGATTTCGGCGGGTGAGACTACTACGTGGATGCCGGCGGCGGTCATGGCTTTCATTTTGTCGGCGGCGGTGCCCTGGCCTCCGGAGATGATGGCTCCGGCGTGGCCCATGCGGCGGCCGGGGGGTGCGGTCTGGCCGGCGATGAAACCGACGACCGGCTTCTTTACGTGCTGCTTGACGAACTCGGCTGCGGCTTCTTCGGCTGATCCGCCGATTTCACCGATCATGATGATGGCTTCGGTTTCGGGATCGTCGTTGAGCAGGCGGAGGGCGTCGATGTGGGTGGTGCCGATGATGGGGTCGCCGCCTATTCCAATTGCTGTCGACTGGCCAATGCCACGCTGGGTGAGTTGGTGGACTGCTTCGTAGGTGAGGGTTCCGGAGCGGGAGACGATGCCGACGGAGCCTTCCATATGGATGCGGCCGGGCATGATGCCGATTTTGGCTTTGCCGGGGGAGATGACGCCGGGGCAGTTGGGGCCTACGAGGCGCGAGGGCGAGTTCTTGAGCTTGGCCCAGACCTTGACCATGTCGAGTGTGGGGATGCCTTCAGTGATGCAGACGATGAGGGCGATACCGGCATCTTCAGCTTCGAGAATGGCGTCGGCGGCGAACGGCGGCGGAACGAAGATCATGGTGGCGTTGGCGCCGGTGGCAGAGACCGAGTCGGCAACGGTGTTGAACACCGGCCAGCCTTCGTGCGTGGAGCCGCCTTTGCCGGGAGTGACGCCGCCGACTACGTTGGTGCCGTATTCGGCGCAACCCTTGGCGTGGAAGGTGCCTTCTTTGCCCGTAAGACCTTGAACAATCAATCGAGTGTTTTTATCAACAAGTACGGCCATTCTGTCTCCACACTTTCAAATTCACTGATTTTTACTAGCATTCCCTCAGGGGCTAAAGCCCTGTCGATTTTGCTGGCCATTCGTACGGGCTAAAGCCCGTACCCTTCAAAGAGAATCGGTCGCATCGCGGCACGACTGAAGTCGTGCCCTGATACAAAGCCCCTGATTGAAAGATCCTCTGGGGCTGGTGGTAAAAGCTCGCAGCTGGTAGCTAGAGGCTAGGAGCTAGAAGCTGCTTTTACAACCATCTCCGCTGCTTCTTTCATGGTTGCGCCTACCTGGAAGTTTAGGCCTGACTCCTTGAGGATTACGCGGCCTTCTTCGACGTTGGTGCCTTCGAGGCGCAGGACGATGGGCACTTTCACTTTGAGGTTGCGGGCGGCTGCGACTACGCCGGTGGCGAGGCGGTCGACGCGGAGAATGCCGCCGAAGATATTGATCAGGATGGCCTTGACGTTGGAATCGGAGAGCAGAATTTCGAAGGCGTGTTCGATCTGCTCCTGGGTTGCGCCACCGCCTACGTCGAGGAAGTTGGCGGGGCTGCCACCGGCGTACTGAATGATGTCCANNCCGGCGCCGTTGACCATGCAGGCGATGGAGCCATCGAGCTTGATGTAGTTGAGGGCGTACTTGCTGGCTTCGACTTCAAGCGGGTCCTCTTCGGCAACGTCGCGCAGGGCCTTGATGTCGGCGTGGCGAAAGAGGGCATTGTCGTCGAATGTGATTTTGGCATCAAGGGCGAAGAGCTTGTCGTCCTTGGTGGTGATGAAGGGATTGATCTCGATCAGCGAGGCGTCGGTGTCGATGAATGCTTTGTAGAGGCTTTGCAGAAAGGTGACGGCGGCATTGATCTGGGTGTTCTTGAGGCCCAGGGCAAAAGCCAGCTTGCGTGCCTGCCAAGGCCAAAAGCCTGTCGCCGGGTCGATGGTTTCTTTGAAGATGGCTTCTGGAGTCTTGGCGGCGACTTCTTCAATTTCCATGCCGCCGGCCTGGGAGGCCATGAAGACCAGTCTGCCGGTGGCACGGTCAAGGACGATTCCGAGATAGAGCTCGCGGTCGATGGCGGCCGTTTCTTCAACGAGGAGGCGCTGCACCTTCTGGCCTTGCGGGCCGGTCTGGTGGGTGACGAGCTGCATGCCGAGGATGTTCTTGACGTGCAAGTCGGCGTCTTCGCGGTTGCGGGCGACTTTGACGCCGCCGCCTTTGCCGCGGCCTCCGGCGTGAATCTGCGCCTTGACGACGACGCCCGAGGCGCCCTCGGCAAACAGTTTGCGGGCTACAGCCGAGGCTTCTTCCGGCGTGTTGGCCACTTCGCCCCTGGGCACGGCAACGCCGTATTTTGCCAGGATTTCCTTTGCTTGATACTCGTGAATTTTCATGTTTTGTAGGAACCGCCCAGTCCGCTGAGCTCTAGAGGATTCGGGACCGGGTCAGGAGCGATCCGATCTGGATCATTCCGAGCCGGCTAGACCGTGGCAGCGGTAGTCAAATCTTATCTTGCCCGGCTTTGGAGCGGCAAACGGGGAGGTTTCAAGGAGCAGCGCGATGGCCCGACGGTATCATAAATTGATATGGGTATTTTGAAGGAATTGCTGAAGCCGCTGGCCGAGGATGGATCGGCGCTGACTCGCGAACAGGCTGCTGCCGTGCTGGAAGAGATTCTGGCGGGCGCGCCCGAGGTGGAGACGGCGGCGCTGCTGGCTGTTCTGGCGACGCGAGGGGAACAGGCGCCGGAGCTGGCCGGGTTTGTGGATGTAATGCGTGCGCGGGTGACTCCGGTTCCGTTGACGGACGAGGAGCGGGGCGCACTGGTGGATGTGGTGGGCACGGGTGGCGGAGGTCCGCTGACGTTCAATATTTCGTCGGGCGCGGCGCTGGTGGCGGCGGCGGCGGGAGCCAAGGTAGCCAAGCACGGCAATCGAGCCGTTACTTCGCGGTGCGGCGCTGCGGATGTGCTTGAGGCGCTGGGCGTTCCGATTGAGCTGAGCCCGGAGTTGGCGGCCGCGTGCCTGCGCGAGACGGGGTTTATGTTCCTGCTGGCGCCGTTGTATCACCCGGCTATGAAGATCCTGGGACCGCTGCGCCGGGCGCTGGGGTTCCGGACGATTCTCAACCTCTGTGGGCCGCTCACCAACCCGGCCGGAGCGCGGGCGCAGGTGATTGGCGTGCTGGCGCCGAGCAAGGTGCTGCTGGTGGGGCGGACTCTGGCGGCGCTGGGGGCGAAACGGGCTTTTGTGGTGCATGGGACGGACGGAATCGACGAACTGACAACCACGGGGGAGTCGGTCGTGGCGCGGGTTGAAGAGTCGGAAACAGGCGAGTCGAAGTTGCACGCGGCCCGGGTGACGCCGGAGATGGCAGGGCTGCCGCGGGCGACTCTGGACGATTTTATTGGCGGCGATGTGCAGACCAACGCTGCGCTGCTTTACGACGTGCTGACGGGGATTCCGGGGGCGCGGCGGGATATTGTGCTGCTGAACGCGGCGGCGGGGCTGGTGGCGAGCGATTTTTTAACGAGCGCGTCCAGCGGCAACGAATTGAATTCAGCGACAAAACTCACGNNTAGGAGGGTGTTGCCATGGGCGCTGAGGCCATTGATTCCGGGCAGGCGGCGGCGACGCTGGAAAAGCTGCGGCGGTTTGGGGCGAAGCATTCGGTGGTGCATTAGGGCGCCTGAGAGCTGGAGTTCTCGCAGAGTGTTTGCCGCGGTAATTGCCGGGACGTCCTCACGAGGAGAATTTGTCTGCAAGTTCCTGTTTGCTCTGCGTTCAAGGGGTGAAGGAGAAAGACTCATGCTTGAAAAACACGGAATCGCGATATTTGCCTTGCTGGCCGGATGTTTGGGGGCTGGGGCACAGCAGACCAGCCAGGTGCAACTGAAGATTGAGCCGACCAACCGCACGCTTACTGTGAGCGCTGAGGATCGGGTGACGGTGGAACCGGAAGTGGCGATTTTGCACGTTGGATTTCAGACTCAGCCCTCGGATGCGAAGGCTACCTATGCCGCTGGAGCGCAAACGTCGAATGCGATTGTTACGGCGTTGAAGCAGGCGGGGATTCCTGAGACCTCGATTCGCAGCGAGTGGCAGCGGCTGGATGGCGCGTACGGCAAACCGCACAAGTTCACGCTGGCGCAGCAGTGGACGGTAAGGGTTCCGCCGGAGCGGGCGGCGGAGATACTAGATGTTGCCGTCACCGCCGGGGCCACGGACAGCGGGCAGATTGACTGGGCGGTAGAGAACGAGCAGGCATTGGCGGACAAGGCGCTGGAAGGCGCCGCAGAGCGCGCAAGGGCGCAGGCTGCGGTGCTGGCCAAAGGGATGGGCGTCAAGCTGGGTGCACTGGTCTATGTGAGCAACCAGGTTTCCGCGTCGATGTATCCGGTGAGAGCATATGCCAACAATGCCATTCCGATGGCTGCGATGGCCGCGCCGCAGCAGCCGCTGGCGATTGAGCCACGCAAGGTGAGCTGCAGTGCCAATGTGTATGCGGTGTTTGCGATCGAGTGAGGCTAGGATCGCATCCCACCCTTGAATCAAAGTGCGATTCAAGGATGGGGCACCCGCGCTTGATACAACTACGAAAGGCCAGAGGCCTAGTGCAGCAGTTCCAAGGTGAGCGGATCGGGTTGGCCGGCGAAGTACTTCTGCAGCGCGTCAGTGAAGACCGTGGTGTCTGGGGCGGCGCGGGAGAAAAGGGTCATGGAGGAGCGGAACTTGAGGTCGTCGGGAGAGTCGAGGATCTGATAGATGGGCCGCTTTTCGACCACGTTGACCAGGCGCGTGCACTGCTCCAGGCGGGGACCGAGGACCGGGTGGCGCCAGAAGGCCACGGCTTCTTGAAGGGAGCCCATGCCGTAGAAGTGGGAGTGAGAACTGTATCCCAAGCCTTTCAATTGGGGAAAGATGAACCAGATCCAGTGGCTGCGCTTTTGGCCGGCGCCAAGCTCGGCGAGGACTTGCGGGAAGACGCCGGCCTGGGCGCTTAGGAATCGGGCTAGATCGTAGGGGTCTTCCATTGGGGTTTCCTTTCGTGGGGGCCCGTGCGGCCAGAGAGCAGGCGGTCGCAGACTAGTCAATTCTGGTCCTTGTATCGTAGGCGCGCAAGCCGAAAGACGCCGGGATTGTGCCCTTCTGGCGACTTCGGGGGCGCAGAAGCGGGAGGGTTTGAATCGCAAGCCGGGTTCTGACATCCAAGTGATAGTTGTTATAACGACTATTGTCCCAGCCTGACGATACAGGCCCGGGACGCACGGAGGATGAGCCTATGGCGACCAAGGTAAAACGTCAACCTGCAATCTTTCTGCCCCACGGCGGAGGTCCCTGCTTTTTTATGGACTGGACCTGGGGGCCTGCGGACACGTGGCACAAGACGCAGCGCTTTCTGGAGGGGCTGGCGGGCACACTGCCCGAGATGCCCAAGGCGCTGGTGGTGGTAAGCGGGCACTGGGAAGAAGCGGCCTTCACGGCCAGCACGGTGGCTCAACCGAAGCTGATCTTCGACTATTCGGGATTTCCGGAAGATACATACAGGCTGACGTGGCCTGCGCCGGGAGAGCCGGAGTTGGCGACGCGCGTGGCTGGACTGCTGGGCTCGGCGGGACTGCCGGCGGGGCTGAGCGCGGATCGCGGGTTCGATCATGGGGTGTTTGTGCCGCTGAAGGTGGCGTTTCCGGACGCAAAGATTCCGGTGGTCACGGTGTCGCTGGCAGGCTCTCTCGATCCGGCATTGCATCTGGCGGCCGGGCGGGCGCTGGCGCCGCTGCGCGACGAGGGCGTGCTGATTGTGGGCAGCGGGATGAGTTTCCATAACCTGCGCGGATATTTTCAGCCGCAGACTCAGGAGCGGGCGCGGGCCTTCGATGGGTGGCTGACGAAGGCCGTGGAGGCATCGGCTACCGAGCGCGATCCGCTACTGACTGGGTGGCGCGAGGCGCCGTTTGCCAGTTACGCACATCCGCGCGAGGAGCATTTGATTCCGCTGCTGGTGGCGGCTGGGGCCGGCGGAGACGCGCCGGGTGAGCGCATCTTTGGGGATGAGCCGATGGGCGCGGCGATCAGCGCATACCGCTTCGACGGTTGAGACGGCCGGCACTGCTTGATCGGGCGAGACGTACGTTGCGCTGTGTATATTGGTGTGTGCGCAGGCGTTGATTACGCTGGCGCGTTGCTTCGGAGACCCCATGCAGCGACGCGACGTTCTGAAACTCGCGGCATTAAGCGCAGGAGCGGCGGCTCTGCACGGGCCGGCGGCGGCATTGCCACTTGCTCTTGCGGCACCCGCTTTGAGGGCCGCTGCTGGCCCTGTTCCGATTATTGACGCGCACATCCATCTGTTCGATCCGCTGCGTCTTGGGGGCGTTCCCTGGCCGGAGAAGAGCGACGCCGCGCTTTACAAGCCGACGCTGCCGGCGCGGTACGTGGCCGAGACCGCGGAGCTGGGAATTGTGGGCGCGATTGCGATTGAAGCGAGTCCGCTGGCCAGCGACAACCAATGGCTGCTGAATGTGGCGGCAACTAATCCGGTGATTGTGGGCGTGGTGGGAGACCTTGTGCCAGGCTCGCCAGCCTACATGAAGGACCTGGAACGGCTGCACGGCAATGCGCTGTTTCTAGGGATTCGCTACGGGAATCTGTGGAATCGCGACCTGGCGGCGGACCTTGAGAATCCAGGCTTTGTAGACGGACTGAAGATGCTGGCGGCGGCCGGACTGGTATTCGAAAGCGCGAACCCCGATCCACGATTGATTGACGCGATCGTGGAAGTCGCGGAACGCGTTCCCGACCTGAGGATCGTGATCGATCATCTCCCTCATTCGCCGGTGCCCACGGAAAAGGATGCGCAGGATCAGTATTGGGCGAATCTTCGCCTGCTGGCTGGGAGTCCGCGCGTATATGTGAAGCTGTCGGAGATTCCGGTGCGCGTGAACGGAAAGCTGATGATCGACCCGCACTATTACCAGGCCAGTCTGGATGCGATCTGGAGTATTTTTGGCGAGGACCATATTTTGTTTGGGAGCGACTGGCCGAACAGCGAGCACGTGGCGACGTATGCGCAGACGTTTGCAATTGTGCGCGGATATGTGGGGCGGAAGGACGTTGGAGTGCGAGAGAAATTCTTCTGGAAGAACTCGATTGCGGCCTACAAATGGGAGCGACGAAATTCCAATCAACCTTCGCTCTGAGCGATGAATGGTCTTAGTTTGATGGCAAGAAAGTCTGAGCCTTGTTGCCAATTGAGCTGGCGGGGTTGCGTGCGTTTTTCAGATTGAGGTGACGAAGTTGCACGAGGTTTCTTCAGCGGACGTTGCAGCCGCAGATGTTTCGCCGCGCGAACTGAATTGCGCGATTGCGCGGGCGGTGAAGCGGCTGACGCCTTATCTGATGACGATGTACGTGGTCTCGTTTCTGGACCGGGCGAATATTGGGTTTGCGAAGCAGGCGCTCGAGATATCGGTGGGAATTTCGGAGAGCACTTACGCATTGGGCGCTGGGTTGTTCTTTATCAGCTACTCGCTATGCGGGTTTCCCAGCAACCTGATCCTCCACAAGATTGGCGCGAAGATTTGGATTTCGTTCCTGATGGTGGGTTGGGGACTGGCGTCGATGGCGACCATGTTCGTGCAAGGCAGCACATCGTTCTACCTGCTGCGGCTGCTGCTGGGCGTGTTGGAGGCGGGGTTTTTTCCGGGAGCGATTCTTTATCTGACTTATTGGTTTCCGAATCGAGTGCGAGGGCGGATTCTGGGATTGTTCTACCTGGGTGTGCCGCTTGCGTTGATTTTCGGAGGTCCGCTTTCAGGTTTTCTGCTGGACATGCATCCGCTGGGCGGCTTACAGAATTGGCAGTGGATGTTTCTGGTGGAAGGATTCATGGCCGTTGCGCTGGGGTTTACGGCGTTCTGGTTTCTGGATAACAAGCCCGCGAACGCGAAATGGATTCCTGCCGGGGAAAAGCTGGCCCTGATGGAGGCGCTGGCGAATGAAGAGAAGGAGCGGCGTTCGACGGGGCCTGCGAAACTTCTTCCCATGCTGCGCGATCCGCGGGTGCTGGAGTTTGTGCTGATCTACGGGCTGATCCAGATGAGCGTGTATGGGGCGATTTTCTATCTGCCTGCTGAAGTGTCGGCGCTGATGCACAAGCCGGCGGGGCTTGAAGTGGGGCTTGTTACGGCGATTCCGTGGATCTGCGCGCTGTGTGCCGTGTATCTGCTGCCCAAGGCTGCGGACAGATGGAACAACCACAGGAAACTGGCGGCGCTGACTTTATTTGTTGCGGGATGCGCCAGCTTTGCATTTCCCACGGCGGGACCGCGCATGGGACTGGTGACACTGTCGATTGCTGTTTCCGGGTTTATCGCTGTGCAGCCGCTTTTCTGGACGTTTCCGACGGGGTACCTGGCCGATCGCGCCAAGGCTGGGGGTATTGCGTTGATCGGGTCAGGAAACCTGGGGGGATTTCTGGCTCCCAACGTGAAGGTGTGGACCGATGAGTATTTCCATTCCCAACGTGCCGGGCTGTATCTGCTGGCAGGCATAACAGTTCTGAACGCGGGGCTGATTGCGCTGACGCGAAGCCGGCGGGCACGTTAGGGACGGGCAGAATCCATTGGAGGGTATAATCGGAGCCATGGCGGCGATTGTAAATTCGACTCAACAGGAAGCTGAGGCTGCGCAAGGCGCGGCGGAGAAGCTTCTGGCCCTTGAGGCGCGGCTGAAGCAGTTGGGAAAGCTGATGGTCGCTTACTCCGGTGGCGTGGATTCCGCATTTTTGGCGGCTACGGCGCATCGCGTGCTGGGCGAAAAGATGCTGGCGGTTCTGGCTGACTCGGCGAGCCTGGCGCGGCGGGACATGGAGCAGGCCTGCGAATTTGCGCGCTCGCTGGGGATGCCTCTGCAGGTGGTGACGACCGAGGAGTTGGACAACCCCGACTATGCGCGCAACGATGCGAATCGCTGCTTCCACTGCAAGGACGAGCTGTTTGCGACCATGAAGAAGCTGGGCGGCAAACGGGACTTTTCTTCGATTGCTTACGGCATGAACGCCGACGACACGAAGGATTATCGTCCCGGGCAGCGCGCGGCCAAGGAACATGAAGTGCTGGCACCGCTGGCGGAGGTAGGGCTGACCAAGCTGGAGGTTCGGGCGCTGGCCAAGGCGGCGGGCTACCCGCTGTGGGACCGGCCGGCGGCNNCAGGTGGAGAAGGCCGAGGAAAGCATGCGGCAGTTGGGATTTCGCGAGCTGCGGGTTCGCCATCATGGCGAGCTGGCGCGCGTGGAGATTGCGCGCACCGAGCTGCCTCGCGCGCTTTCAATGGAGATGCTGGATGCGATTACCGCGGCGCTCAAGCAGGCGGGATTCCAATATGTGACGCTTGATTGCACGGGGTTTCGGTCTGGATCGTTGAATGCGATTCTTCCCGTTGAGGTGTTGGCGCGGCGCGGCGCTTAGCGGACAATTTCGAGCCCTTCCAGAGAAGACTTAAGGTCGCACAATTGTGTACATCCTCCTTTCCCACCCTTCGCCCAACCACCCCACGGACGAAGACCTGTCCGCGGGGACCCCGGTCAGCGCGAAGGATGGGGCACCCACAATCTAGTCACGGTGAAAGTGCTGTGGCGGACAGTTTAAAATCACAACTCTATGCGAATTGGATATCTTGAGTGTTTTTCGGGGATAAGCGGCGACATGCTGCTGGGCGCGCTGGTGGATGCGGGGGTTCCTTTTGCGTCCCTGGCGGAAACGGCTGCCGCGCTGAACGTGGGTGCGCGGCTTGAGATGCGCAAGGTGAGCCGCGGCGGACTGGCGGCCACAAAGGTGGACGTAATTACGCCGGACCGGCCTGGGAACGGTGCGGGACACTCGCATGAAGAACATGCGCATGAGACACATTCACACACTCATTCTCATGAAGACCACTCGCATAGTCATTCCCACGAGCCACACACCCATGAGGCGCCCGCTCAGACTGTTCATGGAGAACCTGCGCACAGCCATGAGCCGCATCGGCATTTGTCGGCGATCCTCGGAATCATCCGGTCCGCGCCGCTCTCTGAATCCGTGAAGGCGCGCTCGATGCGTGCGTTTCAACTGCTGGGTGAGGCCGAGGCGGCTATCCATTCGATTCCCATCGAGAAGGTGCACTTCCACGAGGTTGGGGCGGTGGACACGATCGTGGATATTGTCTGCGCGGCGGCGGGAGCGGAGCTGCTGGGCGTGGATCGCTGGCTTGCGTCGCCGCTCAACGTGGGCAGCGGAACCGTGAAGTGCCAGCACGGCACACTTCCGGTTCCAGCTCCGGCGACGCTGTCTCTGCTGGGCGACGCACCGGTTTATGCTGCCGGGCCGCCGATGGAGCGGGTGACGCCGACGGGCGCGGCAGTGCTGCGGATGCTGCGTGTGCGCTACGAGACGCTGCCGCCGATGCGCGTGAAGGCCTCAGGCTACGGAGCGGGCGGGCGGGAGACTCCGGGCGAGCCGAACCTGCTGCGTCTGCTGGTGGGCGAGGTGACGGAAAACGCTATTGAGGCTTCTGCCGTGGAACCGATTGCGGTGATCGAAACAGTGATTGACGACTCGAATCCGCAGGTGCTGGCTTATGTTAGCGAGTTGCTGCTAGAGGCGGGCGCGTGGGATGTGTATCGCGTGGCGGTGCAGATGAAGAAAGGGCGAACCGGCGTGCAGATGACCGTGTTGTGCCGTCCCGATCTGGTGCCAGCGGTTCAGGAGTTGATATTCCGAGAGACTACGACCATCGGATTGCACTGGAGGCTGGAGAACAAGCAGTCGCTTAGACGCGAGTTTGTTGAAGTGTTCACCACGTGGGGCAAGGTGCGCATTAAAGTTGCGCGCTGGCCTTCAGGCAAGATTGCGAATGCGTTGCCGGAATATGAGGATTGCAAAATGCTCGCCACGCAGGATTCGGTGCCGCTGAAGCAGGTAATGCAGGAGGCCATGCAGGCCTTTGCGGCGGATATGAAATTGCTTTCCGAAACGGAAAAGGAAGGGCTCTGATGGATCGCTTGCGCCTTGAAGCGCTATTGATTGAAGTACGTGAAAGCCGCACCAGCATTGATGAAGCGCTCGATCGGCTGCGCGATCTGCCGTTTGAAGACCTTGGATTTGCCAAGCTAGATCATCACCGCGCATTGCGAACGGGCATGCCCGAGATAATTTTTGCCGCGGGCAAGACTACCGCGCAGGTGACTACAATCTTTGGGCGCATGGCGAAAGCGGGTGGCAATGTTCTGGCGACGCGCGCTTCAAGGGAGATGTTTGAGTCGGTCTTCGCTGCGGAGCCGCGCGCCGAATTTCATGAGTCGGCCCGCGCCATTACACTGACCCAGAATGCTGCTGTACCTCCTGGCAAGGGGACCATCGCCGTGGTGTGCGCTGGAACCAGCGATCTGCCGGTGGCCGAAGAAGCTGCTGTGACTGCGCGGCTGATGGGCAACGAAGTGGAGTTGATAGCTGATGTGGGCGTTGCCGGCATTCACCGCCTGCTGGCGCAAAGAACCTCGCTGCAATCCGCGCGGGTGCTGATTGTGTGCGCGGGCATGGAGGGTGCGCTGCCCACCGTGGTGGCTGGCCTGGTGAACGCGCCGGTGCTGGCGGTCCCGACGAACGTGGGCTATGGCGCGTCTTTTGGCGGCGTGGCAGCACTGCTGGGCATGTTGAACACGTGCTCGCCAAACGTGTCCGTCGTCAATATTGACAATGGATTCGGTGCGGCTTGCATTGCTTCGCTGATCAATCATTTGTGAATTGGTAGCCCTAAACCAAGCAGTTTGAATGATCTTCAGCCTCAACCTGCAACCTGAAACAGCCAACCAGTGATGCAGATCACTGTCCGACACCTGCCTCAGCGCCAATCATTCTCCCTATACACTTAGCGCACGCGCATGCGGCGTGGGGAGGGTTTGTGGCAAGGTCCAGGTTGCCGCGGCTGCGCAGGATTTCGCAGATATTCTTTCTGCTGCTGTTTCTTGCGCTGCTGGTCTTTACGTCTCTGCACTCGATGCCCGGCACCACCAGCGACATTCACTTGCGGGGGCCGGTGCGGCTGTTCTTCGAGTGGGATCCGCTTGTGGCGATAGCGAATGCGCTGGCCACGCACGCGTTGTATCGCGGGCTGCTGTGGAGCCTGATGATCCTGGTGCCGACGCTGTTCCTGGGACGATTCTTCTGCGGCTGGATTTGCCCGATGGGGACGCTGCAGCACTTTGCGGGCAACATGCCCTCGGAGGCCAAGCGGGGTAAGCAACGGATCGAGGCGAACCGATATAAGCGGTGGCAGACGGTCAAATATGTTGTGCTGATCGCCGGGCTGGTTGCCGCGTGCTTCGGCTCGATGGCGATTGGCTGGCTGGATCCTTTCAGTTTGCTGGTGCGATCTATTGGGCTTGCGATTCTACCGGCATTCAACTTTGCGGCGCGCGCGGTGCTGACACCGCTGGAAAACAGCCACATTACGGCGATCAAGGCGACGGGCGGAACGATTCATGCCGTGCTGCAGTTGCTGGTGCTGGACTTTCGGCAAGCGCACTTTGCGCAGGGATTGGTGCTGGGGATTCTGTTTATTGCGATTCTTGCGGCGAGTCTGCGCGTGACGCGGCTATGGTGCCGCTCGTTTTGCCCGTTGGGCGCGCTGCTGGGCGCGGTGTCGCGATGGAGCGTGCTGGGACTGCACAAGGACGCTGATAGCTGCGACAAATGTAACCGCTGCCTGTTGCACTGCCAGGGCGGCGACGATCCGATCGGCGGCGCGCCGTGGCGCAAGGCCGAGTGCCTGATGTGCATGAATTGCGTGGGAAGTTGTCCGCACGATGGGCTGGAGTTCCGCTTCTTCCGCAAGGAGAAAGAGGTTGCTTCGCCTGATCTTGGAAGGCGCCGAACATTAACCGGGCTGGCGGCGGGGGCGGCTGTGGTTCCGCTGATGCGCGCCAACACTGGGATGGGCAAGAGCCGGAACGAACGACTGCTGAGACCGCCGGGCGCGCTGGACGAACCGGATTTTCTCTCACGGTGTATTCGCTGCGGCGAATGCATGAAAGTTTGCCCGAACAACTCGCTGCAACCGACGCTGGACGAGGCGGGCCTGGAAGGTCTGTGGACGCCAACACTGGTGCCGCGCATCGGCTACTGCGAGCCCAGTTGCGTGCTCTGCTCCGAGGCGTGCCCGACAGGCGCGATCTGGCAGATTACGCCGATGGAAAAGGGATGGGTAGTGGGCGTGGGCCAGCAGAGCCAGCCGGTGCGGTTGGGAACGGCGTTTTACGACCGCGGGCGCTGCCTGCCGTGGGCCATGGCGACCGATTGCATTGTGTGCGAGGAGTGGTGCCCGGTTTCGCCGAAGGCGATTTATGTGGAAGAAGCGCAGGTGATTGACTCGGCGGGTAACACGAAGACGCTGAAACAGCCGCGCGTAGATCCCAGCCGTTGCGTGGGCTGCGGCGCCTGCGAGTATGCCTGCCCGCTGCAGGAGCATCCTGCGGTGTACGTGACGAGTATTGGCGAAAGCCGTTCGCCTAGCAGCCAGATTCTGCTTAATCGAAAGTAAAGGAGAACATTCAAGAAATGTTGCGCTCTAGAAGATGGGTTTTGGTGACAGCGGCGATTGCGATTGCGATCGCTGGGGCCAGTACTGGATGCAAGAAGACCAAGGTTGATCCGTTTCCGGCGTCGGGAGCAGTGTCGGGTTGGGACAAGACCAGCGACACACGCGAGTTTGCGGCCAAGGACCTTTGGCAGTACATAGACGGCGATGCCGAGCGATATATTTCGGCGGGCGTGGTTTCAACTTCGACCTCCGATTACAAGTACAAGGGCCAGTTGGAAGCGGTAGTGGACGTTTACACTATGGGTGACTCGGCGGGGGCCACGAAGATTCTGGAGGCCGGGCAAAACAAGGACGCGAAGAGCGTGCAACTGGGCGATGCTGCCGTGGCTTTCGAGCAGAGCGTGACCTTCCGCAAGGGACCTTACCTGGTGCGCATTGTGGACTACGAGGCTGCGCCAGATGGGCCGCAGGCGCTGCAGGCGCTGGCGCACGGAGTAGAAGCGAAATTGTAACTGTGCGGCCGGAAGCAAGGTCGCGTGAGTGAACACGAGGATTGCAATGCCGCATTGTCCGATGAAGTTCCAATACGTGAGGCACAGGCTTTCTTCGCCCTCCTTGCGGATTCTGGATATCGGCTGCGGCAACAATTCGCCTTCGGTGACGAAACGGTGGTTTCCCGGTTGCCACTACGCAGGCGCGGATATACAGCGCTACAACCTGAGCGGCGAAGATGATGCGGCGATGGACGCGTTTTACTTGCTGGGCGCGGATGGCTCAGGGTATGAGGCGATTCCGGATGGCAGCTTCGATTTTGTGATTTTGAATCACGTGCTGGAGCATATGGCGGAGCCGGGGCCGATTCTAGCGATGCTGTGCTCGAAGCTGAAGCCGGGTGGGTATATATGGATTGCGTTTCCCTCGCTGCGCAGTTTGGGGCTGCCTTCATCGGTGGATGAGACACTGCAATTCTGCGACGATCCGACGCATGTTTACGTTCCGGATGTGCGGGAGATTGCGAATGTGCTGCTGGCGAATGGAGTAAAGGTGCTGCATGCGGGGCGGTCGAGAGAAGGATTTTTTACGACGCTCGGGGATTTGGCGAAGCTGCTGAAGAGGTTGTTGAAGAAGATAATGACCGGCAAGTTTTCGGGCCGCGGGCTGTGGTACTTGCTGGGGTTTGAAGATCACGTGTTGGGGCAACGCAGGGCGAGCTAAGCGCCGCGGTGCTGACGTGTATGAAAGAGATGGGCAAAATGAAAGACCGCCGTGAATTCCTGAAGAGTGCAGCGACTGGGGCAGTGCTGCTGGGTTCGTCCGCCGCGGCGAACAAGTTTGCGCTGGCAGGCATGCTGGCCCAACACGCGGAGAATGGCAAGTCGCGCGTTGTAGTCGCCAGGGATGTGGCGCTGCACGGTGGTGGGTCGCAGCTGGATGAAAAGCGCGTGCTCGCACTGCTGGACCGGGCGATGGCGAGCTATACCGGCCGCGAGAAACCGCTCGAGGCATGGAAGAAGATGGTGCCGCCGAACATTCTGAAGGACAAGGTAATCGGATTGAAGGTGAACGGGCTGGGCGGTCGGGGGATCTCAACCCACGCGGTGCTAGTGTTGGCCATTTGCGAGCGGCTGCAACAGGCTGGCGTTGCCCCTGGCAACATAGTGGTGTGGGACCGGAACGCGCGCGATCTTGCGGCTTGCGGGCTGACGATCAATACGGATCGAAGCAAGGTCCGCTGCTACGGCAGCGATGTGGCGGGATTCGAGGAACAGCAGGAGCAATGCGGCCCGGTGCGCATCCGGTTGGCGAAGATTCTGACTCGCGAGTGCGCGATGGTTATCAATCTGCCTATCCTGAAAGATCACGACATGGCGGGGATGACGTTCTCAATGAAGAACATGTATGGCGCGGTGGATCGTCCCAACCTTCTGCATCCGAACAATTGCAATCCCGGGGTGGCGGATCTGAACTGTATTGCGGCAATCCGCGAGAAGGTTACCCTGACGATCGGGGATGCGATGTCGTCGGTGTATCAAGGTGGGCCGGTATTTCGTCCCGAACACATCTGGTATCCGAACGCGCTGATTGTGGGCGAGGATCGGGTGGCCGTGGATCATACCGCGTGGCAAATGCTGGATCGCAAACGCGTGGAAGCGGGCCTGCCAACGCTGGAGGCCGCAGGGCGCACACCGCGCTACATTGAAACCGCCGCCGATGCAACTCACAAATTGGGCGTCAACGATCCGCGGCTGATAAGGGTAATGGAAGTTTGATGGAGAGGAAGACCATGGGCGGGGAGACCGAACCGACGACCGGCAAGAACGCGACGGCACACGCGGCGCAGATGACGCGACGCGATGCGATGCTTCAACTGCTGAGGCTGGGCGGTGTGGCTGCCGGGGCGGCAGGTGTGGGTGTCTGGCTGAGCGAGCATAGTTCTCGTCCGGTTCCGGAGCGGGCAGAGCAGGCACGTCGCGATCATCGCTTGGGCGTCGATCCCAAATTGCCGCAATTGACTGTTGTTCAAGGTGGAGAGCCGCGCGCGCTGGTGCAGCGGGCACTCGAGGATCTGGGCGGGATTCGGCGGTTTGTGAGCAGGCAGGACGTGGTGGTGCTGAAGCCGAANNTGCTGGCAGGCTGGGGCAAAGCGGGTGATCGTTACGGACGTGAGTTGCAACGAGCCGCGACGCTGCTTTCAACGATCGGGTATTCTGGCGGCTGCTCGCGCTGAGGGAGCGGAGGTAATTCTTCCCGATCCTGAACTTTTTCGCGAGGTGGACATGGGCGGCGTGGTGCTGAAGAGCTGGCCGGTGTTCAAACCTTTCCTTGAGGCGGACAAGATTTTCAATCTTCCAATTGCAAAGCATCACGGGCTGGTTGGCGTAACGCTGGGGATGAAGAACTGGTACGGGATTCTGGGTGGAGAACGCAACAGGCTGCACCAACAGATTCACCAAAGTCTTGTGGACCTGGCCAACTTCATGCTGCCAACCTTGACGTTGATGGACTGCTATCGAGTTCTGCTGCGCAATGGCCCGACGGGCGGCAACCTGGAAGATGTGGCAGTGAAGAAGACGATGGTGGCCGGAACCGATCCAGTGGCGATTGATGCTTATGTGGCGAAGGCTTATTGGGATCTAGACGCGGAACATTTGCCTTATCTTCAGATGGCCGCGGCGCGCGGACTGGGGACATTGGACTTTGCGTCCCTTGCGGTGAAGACGAGCCAGTTGGGGTAAAGCGAGACTGCTTTCCCAGGTCCGAGAATCCGGACCTGGGGCACCCACAGAATCAGGCTAACGGTCGACCATGCCTACGCCTGAGGTTGGCGATTGTGGTGTGAGCGGCGCTCGGCAAGCATCTGCTCGAACTGCTGCTTCTGGGTGTCGTTCATAACAGCTTCAATCTTGCTTTTGTTGTCCTGCATGATGGCCCGTGCCTTTGTGTGCCGATCCTGCTGGGTGAGCGAGGTGTCGGCCCGCAGGCTCTGCATCTGTTGCTGGCGATCGGTAAAGATGGGCGTAATCTGCGCCACCTGATCGCTGCTGAGGCCGAGCCGTTTGCCTAGATGCGCGGCCTGTTTAGCGGGGTCCATGGTGCGATGCGGGCGGCCCGGCTGCGTCTGCATGACTTGCGGAGCATTCGCAGGGGGTGCCTGGTTGGGGTCGGGCGCCTGTGCGAGCAATGTTCCCGCAGAAAGCAATGCGCCCAAAATGAATGTTGCCTTTGTCGTGTACATACGTTGGATTCTCCCTTCGGCCTCGATCGTACTTACGGGCCAGTGGATGTGTAGACACGGAGATGGCGGGAGAGTTGCGGTGGGACAGTTGGCTGGCACACTCACACGGCGGCCGTTTGCTGCGATTCAGGATGAGATTTATCTGCTTTATTTGAAGGTTGAGGGGTAAGGGTCGCGTGGGCGCAGGCGATCTATGTTGCGACTCGTCGAGGAGGTTCTCATTGCAGAACGAGCATTCCCTCAGGGGCTAAAGCCCGTACCCTTCAACTGATCGAATTCTTCGGCAGCCGGTGAAGCCCGTTTCGTTCGACTGATCGAATTCTTTGGCAGCCTGTGAAACCCGTGCCGTTCAAAACATCGGCCTGCTCAGAGATTCTTCAGGGGCGGTCGTAGAAGCGGAAGAAGAGCGAGGGCTTGGAGACGGGCTCGGCGCGCGCTACTATTGCCGCGACCTGGGGATCGCTGAGCGGGGTGAACTCGCGTGCGTGGTGCACGTTCTCTTCGAGCTGGGCGATGGAGTCGCAGCCGATGATGATGGTGCTTACCGGGCGCGAGAGGGTGTAGTACATGGCCTCGCGCATGGTGAGAGTACCGGGCGTGGGTGCGGGCACCATGCCTTCCCACATTTTTGCCTGCACTTCGAGCGGCTGCGGAGTCCAGTTGGAGAGCAGGCGGCCGCGGCCGGGAACCTTCATGCCTATGATTCCCATCTGGCGTTCAACGGCTAGCGGCAGCAGCGCTTCGTTGAAGCTGAAGTGGTGGGGATCGGCGGCGCTCATGGCCATGAGAACGGTGTCGAAGGGATAGCGGCGGATGCCTTCCATCAGCGCGTCGGGCCGGTAATGGCCGGTAAGGCCGAGGTGGCGCACGACCTTCTGGTCTTTCATTTCGATGAGGGCTTCCATGGCGCCGCCCTTGGCGAAGACCTGATTAACATCGAAGAGAGTGCCGATGTCGTGCAACTGCCAGAGGTCGACGTGATCGGTCTGGAGGAGCTGAAGCGACTTCTCGATCATGCGCATCGAGTCGTCGCGAGTGCGTTCCTTTGTTTTGGTGGCGAGGAAGGCCTGGTTGCGGCGGTGGGCCATGACTTTGCCCACGTATTGCTCGCTCCAGCGTGCGGGGCCGCCATAGATGGAAGAGGTATCGATGTAGTTGACGCCGAGGTCGAGGGCGCGCTCGATGATGGGGACTGCTACGGCTTCGTTGTTGGGCTTTTCCAACGATGCCTGGCCGCCTAGCGAGAAGATGCCGACCTTGTAGCCGGTTTTGCCCAGGTTGCGGGTGGGCATGGCGGTGGGGGTTACGGGGTTCGACGGAAGGCCGGGGAGGGTCTTTTGAGTCTCCGCCGCGAGGGCGGACGGGGCCAGAAGAGCGGCGGTAACGGCTCCGCTGGCTTTCAGGAATTCGCGGCGCCCATGGCCACCGAAGGTTGATTGCTCGCTCATAGGAATCTCCTCGCTTGAATGGGACTATGAGTTTCATCATAGTCCTGGGGGGGAGCGGGAGAGAACCCGACAGGTGTGGAGGCTCAGGGAATCGCGGATGCATACGGGGCTTGGATCGCATTCTCGCAACCCTTGCGTCAAAAAGCGGGTCAGGGATGAGACGTCCCTCCGCGCGGTTAGCGCCGGAGGGTGGTTGAAACGGTGATCCAACTGGCAGTTATTGCGGCTGCCTTGCGCCTTCCTTGCCGCCATTTACCGCGCCCTTGGTTGTGTTCTCCGTCTTGTCCCAGGCCTTCTCTGTGCCACGTTTTGTCGAGTGGTAGGCCTTCTTTGTTTGGTGTTTTGTCGAGTGGTAGGCCTTGTCAGTTCCCTGGTTGATGGCGTGGCCGGTGTCTTTGGCCGCGCTCTTCGTTTCGTGTCCCGCGTCCTTCATATCCTGTTTTGCGCCGCTGTCCTGGCTGGGGTTGGATGGTTGGCTGAATCCAGAAGCCGGCGCGCATACAAGGGCGGTTCCCAGAAAGAACGGAACTAGCGCAGACAGTTGAAAATTAGTTTTCATATACAAGAGGATTCCCATTCGGTCCTGTTGGTTGGCCGTCCCAAGGTAATTAATCCCGAAGAGATTGCCTGGCTGGGTGCTGGAGGGTTGCAAGAAGAATCTATCGAACAACATGGGAACAAGCTCGTGCCAACCAAGGTCCAGACAGCTTGGATTCTTGGGGAAGCTCAGTACAGGCTTTGGGTACGGGAACACTAATCGGTGGGATGTTGCAGGTCCGCCCAAGTGGGGCTGATTAATTCGATGTTGGTGATGGGGCCCTCAGGATAGAGCGGGCCCTGTTCTCTGAGGAAGGAGGGCGCTTGCCCGCCCAGAATCCACACCTGAATATTCGGCGGCTGCTTACCAATGATGGGCGCAACCATGGCCGCAACTCCACCAAGATCGATCCTGATCTCATAATGGGTCGCCTTCCGAGAAGAACCGGCCAGGGAAAAGGGTTCCTCGCCGCGGGAAGAGATGGACAGCGTGACGAGCCGCGGCTTGGGCGTGGCCGCCAGTATAGACACTCTTGTCTCCGGGGTGTCAGGACGGATGTTCTGAATGAGGGTGGAAACCATTCCGTTGGCGAGGTCGGGCGGCAGGTGAAGTTTGTCGGTTTTGACTTCCTCCTTGCCATCTTTCCCTGTGGAGTGGATCGTAACCTGGCCGCTGCGGGCGTCGATCAAGAGATCGATGGGATGAGGGAAGAAAGTTCCTTTCTGTATGTGGCGGTAGGTGATGAGCTGGAAGTTGCGGTGTTGGGAGAAGACGGTGGTTTCATCGTCGATTGAGCCGTCTTTGAATGTGAAGAGCAACCGCGTGGTGACTTGACTGCCATGGGCGACCTGAACGAGGTCTCCTGCGGCGAGGACGTGGCCTTCTGCCGAGCGCAACTCGAGGAACCCGTGAAGGGTTCCGTTTGTAAAGCGGACGGGTACAGGGGCCGCTGAAGCGCCCGGTTGCCAGGCGCAGAGCAGTATGGTGATCGTTGACAATGACAGAAAGCGTAGCGCCAGATGGGTTTTCATTCATCCACTTCTGGCTAATAGGATGACTGGGCATGGGGAAAGGGTTGCTGAGCTTCCAAGCTCGAGGAGCAAGCTGGAATCAAGCAGCGGTTGCGGAAGAACCGAGATTCCGGGTCGAGGTTCGTGGTCTCCCACCCTTGAATCAAAGAGCGATTCAAGGATGGGCACCCGGCAAAAATCTCTCACTGGGGACGCCGGTCCGCTACGCTTCGCTCAGCGATGACCGCTTCTACGAAGCGGTTAGGAAGTGCAACATTCTCGACACAGATGCACAAAGGCCGCTCCGGATGGGAGCGGCCTTTGTTATGGAGAGAACCAAGGTGCAGAGAATCAGTCGCCAGCTACAGGCTCGCCGGTCTGGACGGGCTTGGCGGGGGCGATAGCGTCGAGGCGAACCAGGCCCTCGACGGGCTTTTCACCGAGGACATGCTCGCGGTAGAGCTTGGCCATCTTTGCGTTCTCGGCTTCTTCCTTGATTTTGGTTTCGCGGGCGCGGAGCTTTTCTTCGCGGGAATTCTTAGCGATACCGAGGTTATCGAGCGTGTGGTTGGCTTCGGAGTTGACGTGCTCCATGTTGAGAGCGAGGTCGTGGCCGACGTTCGTCATGCTGACCTTTTTGCCGCCGGCGAAGATTTCGTGGCGGCCATGCTCTTCATACCACTTGGTGAGGGTGGCGGTCATGTGCATTTTCTCGATGATGTTGCGCCAGCNNTCCTGGAACCACATGCCGGCGATGAAGAGGAAGTTCCAGCGGTCCTGGCGGCGGAGCTTGATGTCTTCGATGGTGCGGTCGCCCTTGACGCTGCCGTAGTTCTTGCCGGTGGCGTTGAAGGTCTTGTCCATCTTCTTCATCATGTCGGTGATCTTGAAATGGGTGGGGGACTGGAAGGGGTCGTAATTGCGCATGAGCGCAAGGGCCAGGCCGATGACCGAGAGCCACTTGCCGCGAGCCGCGTCGTTGACCTTGGCCAGATCCTTGGCTACCTGGCCCATGTCGAGGAAGGCAGTTACGGGAGCCGACTCCTTGGTTTCCTTGTCGATCATCAAAGCCATTCCAATTCCGCAGTTGGGATGGCAGCCGCAGGAGAGCTGGCCCCACTCGGCGCCGGGCCCGTGGATCAGATCGGCCCAGTCAGAGAATGTGCTCATGAAGCTGATGGGGAACCAGTCACGCTCAGGCTCGCCGATGCCACACTGGGCCTTGACGTCGTGGGCCATGTGGGAGAGGGTGTACCGCTGGGCGATGCGACGCTCGTCGGTGATGTCCTCGTCGCGGCCGGTGAAGCTGACGGGCTGGAAGCTGAGGAAGCTGATCTTTCTGGGGTTGTCGAGAGCGAACTTGATGATGTTGCCAACCTGCTCGTTGTTGATGCCGTTGATGATGGTGGTGACGGGAACGATTTCAACGCCGGCTTCGTGAAGGTTGTTGATGGCTTGGAGCTTGACGTCAAACAGGTTGCCAACCTTGCGGTGCGAGTTGGCCGCGTTGCCGATGCCGTCAAATTGTAGATAGACGTAGCGGAGTCCGGCTTCAGCAGCGGCGCGGCAGAGTTCCTTGCTCTTGGCGAATTCGATGCCGTTGGAGGCTGCCTGGACACTGTTGTAGCCAACCTTGCGCGAGTAAGCCACGGCGTCAAGGAAGTAGGGCGAGAGCGTTGGCTCGCCGCCGGAGAACTGGACGCTCATCTGGCGCTTGGGCTTGACGGTGATGGCGTTGTCGAGCATGGTCTTTATTTCATCCCAGGTGAGTTCGTGGACGAAGCCGACCTGATTGGCGTCCATGAAGCAGGGATCGCACATCATATTGCAGCGATTGGTGAGGTCGATGGTGAGCACCGAGCCGCGTCCATGAGTCACTGTTGACGTGCCGTGGTGGTGGAGTTCCTCGTCACCCTTGCCGTGGGCGCGCATGTCGCGGCCAGGGAAGCTCTCTTCGAGGTGCTTGAAGAACTTGGTGTCGATGGACATTACATCTTCAAAATGGCCGTGCTTGGGGCAGTCCTTGACCATGAGGATCTGGCCGTCGCGCTCGATGATCTGGGCCTTGATTTCGCCGACCTTCTCATTGAGCAGGACTTCATGGGGCAGCTTGCCGTCGAGGATCTGCTTGCGAATCTCGGGGACGCACTTGGGGCAGAGCGAGTCGGTGGTGCGAGGCCAGCCGAGGGGCGGCTTTTCCTTCTGATAGCTCTTGAGGAGAGGCTTGTCGCTCCATTTGGGAGTGAAGGCTGCGTTTGGGCTGATGCGGTTCAGCTTCTCGAAAACCACCCAGGCTCCCTTGGCTGCGTATACGGCTGCTTTCTCGGCGTATTTAATCGCTTTGGACATAATTAGTGCAATCTCCTCAATTGAAGTGGCCGAAGGCGCCTATGCCAGCCCGGCCCTGTACTGGGGTTTCCGGAGGAAATCCGGAGGCTGAAAATTCATCTGTAGGGTAACCGGATGGGCCAGTCAACCCAAATCCTGGACAGTGAACGGCAGAATCTCAGCTTGAACGGGGATTGGGAGGCGGCGAACGGGGTTGGAATGTAAGCCGCTGATGGCTGGTGAGTTGCAGGAATCGGTTGGGTCTACTGTCCGGTGTTCTCGGAGATGGCTACCTGTTCTCGGAGATGGCAACCTGGTTGATGATGCGCTGGACGAGGACGACTCGAACATGGATGCGGCGGGCTACGTCGGGCAGGAACTCGGTGATGAAGTTGTCGATAGGGGCGGTGGCGAGGTCAATGGCGTAGCGGGATGCGCTGGAAGGCAGATCGGTATGTTGGCCGGGGACATAGAGATTGCCGATTGCGTCGTCGATGGCAAAGCCGACCATGTTGGCGTAATTCAGCATTCCTTTGCCGTTGTCGCCCTGAGTCCACACAACCTCGTAGATGGCATGGGCGATTCTGTGCTTTATGCCGGCATCAGGCAGGCGGTGGTAGTGGGGGTCCTGATGCACGATAGAGGGGATGAGGAAGGTGCCAAAGAACTCGCCGGTCAGGTCCTGGGTGAAGCTGACACCGACGTTTCGTCCGAAGCCGGCCATTCCAGGGCCGTAGGCGGAGTGAGCGTTGGCACCCACGAAAATGGCGGAGTTGCCGAGGATGGTAATCCCATTGAAGGGGTCGAGAAGATTTCGGACGGCAAGCCGGGCTTTCTCTTTTGGGGTGAGCGCCTTGACCTGCGGGCCGTTGAGGAAGCGGGCGTACCAGTCAATCAAGGGGGCTAGCGGCGGGCAGGCTTCGGGCTGCAGGGTAGGGCTTATGATTGGATTGGCGGGATCGAAAGCCATTGCCCCAGCGGCTCCCGCCTGGACTATTGCGATGGCATCCCTCTTTAGCTGGCACGGTGCTGCACTCTGAGTTTTGGGGTTGGGCGGGAGCTGGGGTTGCGGAGCTTCAGGGACAGCCAACGCCGGTTTGGAGGTCCCAGCCTGGCCGGCGCAGCCTGGAAATGCAGGCAAAAGGACTAGCGCCAGGAGCAGCATTGGGGCGAGAAGCCGAGCCCGCAGCGGGCATCTCCGCTGGCCGGCGGTGCATCCGGTTTTGTGGTGATGGGGTGGACTGCTTTGCAACAACCGGACCCTCACGAGCGTAGGTTCAAGCTGCACATTTGTTTGATGCAAAATCGACGGGCAAGCGGAAGTATCGGTCGGAATTGGCGCTGAACGTATCGCGTTCGGTGTGTGCCTTAACGGTCTGACGCAGATTTGCAGGAAAAAGTCACATGGGACGGATCGACGAAACCGGGAATTCGCGGATGGGAGGGACATTGCCGGAACCCGCATCTGTATTGATCTTTGCGGCACCTTTGGGGCGAACGGGATTGACGCGCCGAGGCGTGTCCAGCAGACTTGGGAGAGGCTACCTGCAGTTGGTAACCAGCAAAGGTCGCTTTTCATGAACACTTATCCTCCTCCGGGACCGGGGGCTGGCGGCGTGGGCCGGCGCATCGAAGAAGCTGTTGAGCTGATCGAGATGGAACTGCGCCATACGATTGCCTATGTGAACGACGCGGTGATTCCGCAGGTGCGCAGAGAGTCGATATCTGCCATGCGGACCGTTGCCGAAACTCTGCGCAATCTCGCGGACCGAATTGATCAGTCGCACAACCCGCCTTCCAACCAGCCCAAGGATCCGCGCTCCTGATGATTGCGAATCGACCACTGAGGGACGCAGGCAACCTTGCCGGCGCGGCACTGGTGCTGCTGGCCGTCGCTGGTTGCGGGCACCACAAGAAAGTGGCGCTGGCCCCTCCGCCGAGCGAACTGGCGCCTTACAATCGGCCGGCTTATGCTCCTATGCCCCAGGCGACGGCTCCGGCGCGGATTCCGATAACGCCGGTCCCTCCGGGCGGCGTGAGCGCAGAGGACCTCCAGTATGTGGCGACGCACAGGCCAATTCTGACCGAGGAGGGTTTGGCCACCTGGTATACGGCGCCCTACGCGGGACGCAAAGCTGCTAACGGCCAGGTTTTCGACGACTACGCGATGACGGCGGCGCATCGCACGCTGCCGATGGGCTCACTGGTGGTGGTGACGAATCTGAAGACCGGACAATCGAGCGCTATGCGCATCACCGACCGCGGTCCGTTTGTGGACGGCAGGTTTCTGGATCTGACGATCGCTGCCGCCAAGGCCACGGGCGTTTACCGGGCCGGCCTGGCGACTGTGCGGCTGGATGTATACAAGACGCCGAAGCCGATCGACACGGGCGGGCGCTGGTGCGTGCAGATTGGGGCATTCCACAGCGAGCGCGACGCGATCAAGCTGAAGGAACAGCTGCTGCGCAGATACACCGATGCCAACGTGATTGAATTTCCGGGCGAGAAGAGCTACTGGGTGCGGATTCGTCCCGGGGGCGACGATCGCCAGATGGCGGAGTACATAGCGCAGCACATTCAGCCCAGCGAGGGCGAGGCTTATTTGACTCGGCTGGATTGAGGGTGCGACGGGGAAGCCGTTAAATCAAAATCCAAGATGTGTGTGGGATGAACCGGAACTGCGGGTCTTGCTCGTGAGTGGTTCGGATGTTGCCGCATTGAGGGTCGTGGTGTCCCACCCTTTCCGCGGAAAAAAGCGGAAAGGATGGGGCACGGGACTGCTGTGGTTTGCTGTCATCCTGAAATGCGGGTCCTTCGACTCGTTCAGGACGACGGTCTCATCAGTTGCGTTACATCCAGGCCGACGCTGGGGCGGCCATGGCTTCTTCCAGCGTTACGCGCTGCTTGCGGCGGTAGGAGAGGTTGGCCATGTGGCCGGCGATGGCGGTGCGGTAGCCGACTTCGATGGGTGCGTTGGTGGCGTGGCTGCGGCTGCGGATGCACTCGAACCAGTTTGCCATGTGGTTGACGCCCTTGCTGGTGCCCTGCATGGTTTCAACGCCGGGGTTGTTGGCTTTTTCCGGCCAGAAGGTCGAGGGGCCGAAGTTGATGCTCTCGATGGTGCCGTTCGAGCCGAGGACGCGCTCGCCGAGGGCAAAGTGAGAGTTTGAGAATGTGGACTGCCAGACGACGATCATGCCGGGGTATTCGAGGGTGACGTTGAAGGTGTCGGGGACCTGGCGGCCGTCCTGTTCGGAGAAGACCCCGCCAGTCATGACCGCGGCGATGGGCAGTTCGAGGCCGAGTGCCGAGGTGATCCAGGCATTCTGGTGGACCATATTTTCGGTAACGTTGCCGCCGGAAAACTGCCAGAAGAGACGCCAGTTGATGTACTTGTTGGCGTCGAATTTGGGCTCGGGGCGACCGTCAAGGAAGAGCTTCCAGTTGACGTGCTGAAGGTCGCAGTCGTCGGGGATGGGGCGAACCCACTGACCGTGACCGCGGGGCGTGTTGCGCGAGATCCACGACTCGACCATGGTGATTTTGCCGAGATGGCCCTTCGCGATCCAATCCCTGGCGTCGGCCATGCCGCCGGAGCTTACGTGCTGGACGCCGATCTGGATGACCTGCTTGGAAGCCTTGGCGGCTTTTTGGCACTCGACGGTCTGCGGAATGTTCCAGGTCATGGTTTTTTCGCTGTAGAGGTCTTTACCAGCATGGAGCGCGGCGACAAAGTACTTGGCGTGGAGGTGCATAGGCGTGGCGTTGATGACAGCGTCAATGTCTTTGCGTTCGAGCAAGCGCATGGGGTCGTCGTAGGTTTCTATGCCTGGAACCTTGGCCTTGGCGAAATCGCGGCGGCGGGAGTAAGTGTCTGCGACTGCCACGCACTCGATGTTGGGCTGCTTGAGGGCTTCGTCGAGATCCTGCATGCCTCGGTCGCCAGCGCCGATGAGGCCGATGCGGATGCGGTCGTTGGCGCCAAGAGCGCGCATGGAGGGCATGGCGGCCATTGCGATGGCGCCGATGCCAGCGTTACTTAGAAAATTGCGGCGATTCATGAATTCACCTCAGAGAATGGAAATAGATGGATTGTAAGTTGTGGCCTGTCACCCGATGCGGATTGGCATTCGTGATATCCCACCCTTGCCACAAAAGCGTGGCAAGGATGGGGCACCCAGAGTATTCATGAGTGCTAGCAGGCGGCTCCGGCTTTGGCGAGGGCTTCTTTCAGGCCTTTCATGCTGGCGCGGGTGGAGGCCTCTGGGACGCCCATGGTGCTGCCGGGCTCCGGCTTGCCGCCGTGCCAGTGGGTCTCAAGGCTCACGGCAAAGTGATAGCCATCGCGCTGGAGGGCTTTGAACTGGCCGACCCAGTCGATGATCCCTCCGCCGACCGGCGCCCACTCGAATTTGCCGTCGGCCTTGCGGATAGTGTCTTTGCAGTGGCAGTGGCCGATGCGATGCTTGGGCAGCGCCTTGTAGTCGTCGGGGTAGGGCGTGTCGCCGGCGAAGGTGGCGGAGTTACCGGGATCCCAGTTGAGCATCAAGTTGGGCTCGCGGACGGCCTTGAGCACGGCAATGGCTTCAGGGCCGCTGCCGGTGTTGCAGGCCATTTCGTTTTCAAGAATCAGGACGATGTTGTGCTTCGCGCAGGTGCGGGCGGCATCGCTGAGCTTTTCATTGATGGCGTCGCGATAGGGCTTCTGATCGTCGAGACGCCAGAAGTCGAAGCAGCGGATGCGGTCAGTCTGGAATGCCTTGCAGAGCTCGATGCTGCGTTCGAGTACCTTGTCCTGCTGCTTGAAGTCGAAGTCGGCGTGGAACTGATCGCGGCGGGGCCCCTCCTTCGATTGCGGCGCGCCGGGCCAGTTGACCTTGAAGAGCGGGCTGGCAATGTCAGTGACGCGCAGCTTGTATTTCTCGAGGATCTGGCGGGACTTGTCGACTTCTTCTGCGTTGAGCTCAGTGACGTTCTTGTTCCACATGCTGCGGAGCTCAATCCAACTGAGGCCGAAGTCGTTGGCGGCAACTGAACATGCGTGATCGAAATCCGCCGAGATTTCATCATTGATAACGGCGAGACGGAAAGGACAACTCATGCTTGCACCCCGAATTTCTCGCGCAGAAAGCGCAGGCTGGCGGCATTGGCGTCTTTGGGCGAGAGAGTTTCGCCGGTGGGTACGCGATCCAACTCGACGATGCCCCAGCCGCGGAAGTTGATTTCGTGGAGCGCGGCAAAGACGGCGGGAAAATCGACGCGGCCGTTGCCGAGTTCGACCCACTCATAACCACTCTTGTTGTCGGACTTCTTCACGTCCTTGAAGTGCATGAAGAGGATCCTGCGGCCGTATTTGCGAATGGCTGCCGCGGGGTCGCCGCCGCCCTGCAGGTAATGGGCAACGTCGAGCTCGAGGAACAGATAGTTCGGATCGGCTGCTGCGAGGATGGCGTCGACGGCCTCGGGCGGCTGGCCGACCGTGTTCATGTGATTGTGGAAGCCCAGCTTGATGCCGTAGTCGGCAGTGCGCTTGCCGATCTCTGAGAGAACTTCGCCCTGCAGCTTGTAGTCTGCAGCGGTAAAAGTCTGCGTAGGCGTGGCGCTTGAAGCGACGAGTTGCAGGAAATGGCCGCCCGCCTCGTGGACATATTGTGCGTGCTTCACGTGGGTTTCAAGTTGCGACTTGCGCACGGCTGGATCGATGGAGGCCGAGCCGCTGGANNGGATCGGGATACTGGTCGAGCGTGGGCGCGCGCAACTGGATACCAGCGAAGCCGTCGGCCGAGATATCGCCGATGGCCTGTTCTGCGTTGTCGCTCCAGGTGATGGCCGAGCAGCCGGCGCGTACGAAGGGGTCGCCCTTGTGCACTGGCACGTCAAAAGCTGCCAGATTCATGGGCGGATAGAGCGGGCCGGCGAGGCTGGCGCGAGCGGGGCGCGGCATTGCTGCCAACGCACCTGCGGCTCCCAGGCCGGCGATGAATTCCCGGCGCGAAGAAGACATAGAATTTTCCTCCATTTTTCAGAGCACCCATTTCGATGCGTCTTGCCAGGGCGTTCCTTGTGCGCCAGCGATTATAGACCTTTCGGCGCAGGGATTTCCCCAGGGCCGGAATCGTGCTCGGGGGATTGGAATCGCCTATTTGTGCGGATACTCCTTGGTTTGGCCGGTGCGCGAGTTGGTGACGGAGAAGCTGCCGGTGGGCGAGGCGACGACCTTGAAGTATGCGCCATCGATCACGCTGCCTTTGGGGTTCGCGATAAGGGCCTCGGGGCTGTTGTGGGTGGCGTCGGAACCTTCAGCGGTGTGCACCATATATAGGTCATCCATGCCGGGGCTGTCATGGACGGTTTGCCATGCCTCGGGCATTCCGGCCTTGTGCGGTCCGTTGTTCATGATGGCCACGCGCGGATGTATCGCATCGACGAGGGCGCGGGAGTTGGAGAGATTCATGCCGTGATGGTTGACCAGATAAAGGTCAATCGGGGGGATGGGGTTGTTGGGGCAGACGAGTGCAACCTCTTTTGCACCGGTCAGGTCACCGAGATCGAGGAAGCGGAACTTGCCGAAGGTGACGAGGATGCCGGCTGAGCGGGCGTTTTCGCTGGGATCGGCAGGCCACGGACGTTCGCTGGCACAAAGGGAGTTGGGTTGGGGCTTGAAGCCGGGGACTGCGGCAATGTGTTCGCCGTCGGCGGCGAGGACAACGACGCTGAGGCCGGAGATCTGGATGGTGTCGCCGGGATGAATGCTGCGCCGCGGCTTGCCCTCAATGGCCTTCAGGTAGGCCGCAAAATCGTGGCGCGTGACATCGGAGTCCTCCTGGTTGGGGCCGTGGTCGATGAACTCGCCGACGGGAACGCGCTTGACGAGCTCCGGCACGCCACCAACGTGATCGGTGTGGTAGTGGGTAATGAACGCGTGATCGATGCGCGTGATGCCGGCGTCTTTCATTGCTGCCTGGATGCGAACGGCATCGCGGCCGTCGTGATTGGGCCAGCCGGTATCGACGAGCAGCGAAGCGCCGGATGGGGAGACGAGGAGTGTGGACTGGCCGCCTTCGACATCAATGGAGTAGATGAGGAGATGCCCTTGTGCTTTGGACTGCGCGTGGGCCGGATGCGGAGCAGAAACGAATAGAAGCGCCAGAGCGCAAAAGGAGAGCAGCAGGTTGAACAAGAAGAAGGGCTGGGCCCTGCGGCAGGAAGCGATGGTTGAGTGAACAGCGGGATTTCGCATTTGCGGTAAGTGTACTGGACAAACCGCACTTCGCGAAACCAGGCGCCGCACATCCGTGAGACGGCTCCTAGATACCTGTAATAACCGTTTGTTTCTCAATTTTTGCCGGATCGAACTCGACGTTGAAACCAACACCTGTGGGTAGAGCGAAGTGGGCATTGACCGGGACGGGCGGATGCTTTTCGAAGTAGTACCAGGTGGGCATTCGCATTGGCGCGAGCAAATACTCCGCACAAGGGAAGGTTTCCGGTGACTGGCTGAAGATGGTGTGCATCGATGCGTAGACGCCATGGCCGTGCGGCACTACGGGAATGTCGTAGACAGACGCCAGCGTGCCAATCTTGACCAGCTCAGAGATGCCGCCGCACCAGTCAGGGTCGGCCTGGATGACGGAGATTGCACCGGCCTGAAGGAACTTCTCCACTTCCCAGCGGCCGAACAAGTGCTCGCCCGTGGCGACGGGAATGTTGCTGCCGCGCCGAAATGCGATGAACGCGTCGAGCTTGTCTGTGGCAACGATCTCCTCGATCCAGCGTGGATGATACTGCTCGACGCGCCGCGCCCACTCCAGCGCATAACTGAGCGTCCAGCCGTTGTAGGCGTCAAACATCAGATCGTCGTCATCCCCGACGGTTTCGCGGAGAATTCGCACTGTCTCGACATTCTTCTTCATGCCTTCTTCGCCTGAGCCTGGACCATAGGCGAGGAACCATTTCTGCTTGCTGTAGCCATTCTGCTTGTTGATTGTGGCCTGTTTGCGCAAGGCGTTTGGTTCCAGCGAATACATCCAACTGCTGGCGTAGGCCTCGACGGATTCGCGGCTGTGTCCGCCGAGAAGCTTGTACACAGGAACGCCGTAGTATTTTGCACGCAGGTCCCACAGTGCGTTGTCGATTGCGCTGAGCGCCATGCAGTGAGCGCCGCTGCGCGAGAAGGGAACCGCGCGATAGATCTCGTCCCAAAGAGTCTCGTGGGCAAGTGCATCGCGTCCGAGGAGGAAGCGCCGGAAATTGTGGCGCAGGACGGCGGGCGCATCCCAATCGATCGGTCCGAAAATGCCTTCGAGGCCCTGTTTCGTGCGCAGTCTCAAGTAGCTCCACCGCACGGCGAGATTCTCGATCTGGCCGGGATGCTCGACGTACTCCGGCGGGCGCATGTCGTCGTATATGTACTCGCCTTTCACCTGGTATTGATTATTGATACCGGTGTCCATCATGTGGTGGCCTTCAAGTTCCAACAGTTCCACTTCGTCGATGACCAAGGGCCCGTTGCTGCGCTGGAAGTCGAAGAACAGATCGCCTGGAGTGCGGAAAGGCTGCCCGTTGGCAACCAGCGTAGTGACTGCACCGGCGGTTGAACCCAGCAGAAACTCGCGACGCTTCACGGTGTGACCTCTTTCCGCCCGCGGTGCGCATGACATGGCCCTTGCGCGAACAAATCATGTTATCAGACAAGTTGTGCTAGGTGCAGGTAGATCAATGGAGATGCTGGCGCGCAGTGAGTCTATTGCCGGACGATCAGCGCGTTTCCTGCGGCTCTTGGATCTGCCCCGGCGACACCTGCGCAGTGTTCGTCGAGTCAGCCGAAGAGGGCCGAACCGATGGGCCGGCCCAGAAACGCGATGCCAAAGGTGGCCATCGAGGCGAGTGTGGCAGAAACTGGATCGGTGGCAGGGAAGAACAATTTGGGAAAAACGAGCACGGCGGCCGTTGCGTAGATATAGAAGTCGAAGAACTCGATGGTGGTGCCGATCATGCTGGCGAACAGCACCTGGCGCGTGGAGTTGACGTTCACGTCGTTCAAGGCGTGAATCCTGTGCAGCGTGGCTTCTTGTTGGAGCAACCGTGTTTGAGAGGGGAAAGAGCTGAAATCTCGCCTGATCATAGCATTGCGATTGAATGGGTCGCACCAGGGATGGTGTTGCTCGAGGGTGCCTAATTGCCGTTGATTGCGGCAGTTTCAGTGCACCTGGCGCTTATATGGCCATTCATGCCGTGGCTGTCGTCGTGCTACTGGTAGAATGGAAAGTGCCGCGCTGTGCGGTGATTTGTCGTGTTTTTGTCCCCCAACCTGACGGCGCGAGCAGCCGAACCCAAGATAAGGAAAAACCGTACCTGTGACCCAGACGATACGCAATATCGCCATCATCGCCCATGTTGACCACGGCAAGACAACCCTCGTAGACGCCATGCTGCGGCAGTCCGGCACCTTTCGCGCAAACGAGCAGGTGGCGGATCGGGTGATGGACTCGAACGAACTGGAGCGGGAGCGCGGCATCACCATCCTGGCCAAGAACACGGCCATCGTTTTTGAAGGCGGCAAGATCAACATTGTGGATACACCGGGCCACGCCGATTTTGGCGGCGAGGTGGAGCGCGCGCTGAAGATGGTGGACGGCGTGATGCTGCTGGTTGATGCAGCCGAGGGGCCGCTGCCTCAGACGCGCTACGTGTTGGCCAAGGCGCTTGAAGCGAAGCTGCTGCCTATTGTGGTGATTAACAAAATTGACCGACCCGATGCGCGGCCGCAGGAAGTGTTGAACGAGATTTACGATCTGTTCATCGACCTGGATGCGGACGAAAGCCAACTGGATTTTCCGGTTCTTTATGCGGTGGCCAAGGCAGGGACGGCGACGCTCGATCCGGCTAAACCGGGCGTGGATTTGCAGCCGCTTTTTGAGACCATCGTGTCGACGATTCCCCCAGCCACGGGTGACGCGGAAGGCACATTGCAGATTCTGGTTACGAATCTCGACTACTCGGATTATTTCGGCCGCATCGCCATCTGCCGCGTTTTCCAGGGAACGCTGCACGCCGGCGATGATGTGACGATTTGCAAGCGCGATGGCAGCTTGATGAAGACGCGCATTACCAAGCTCTTTACGTTCTCGGGCCTCAAGCGGATCGAGACGACCGAGACCACGATGGGCGATATTGTGGCGGTGGCGGGAGTTGAAGGCATTACCATTGGCGAGACCATCACCAGCGTCGAGAATCCTTCGCCGCTGCCACTGATCGTGATTGACGAGCCAACGATTGCGATTCAATTCAGCGTGAACAATTCGCCGTTTGCGGGACGTGAGGGCCAGTACGTGACCAGCCGCAATCTACGTGAACGTCTTGAAAAAGAGCTGCTGACCAACGTCAGCATTCGCGTGGAGGATACGGGCTCGCCTGACAGCTTCAAGGTGCTGGGCCGCGGCGAACTGCAACTTGCGATTCTCATCGAGATGATGCGCCGCGAGAGCTTCGAACTGATGGCGGGGCGGCCGGAGATCGTGACCAAGATGGTGGATGGCGTGCGCATGGAACCGGTGGAGCACCTGACCATCGACGTGCCCGAAATTCACACCGGGGTGGTGATCGAGAAACTGGGACCGCGCAAGGGCGAGATGACGAAGATGCACAATCATGGCTCAGGGCGCGTACGCATGGAGTTTCGCGTGCCCAGCCGCGGGCTGATTGGCCTGCGCAGCGAGATGCTGACCGAGACGCGCGGGACGATCGTGATGAATGCTTTGTTCGATGGTTACATTCCTTACCAGGGCGAGATTCCGCAGCGGCCAACGGGCGCGCTGATTGCCGATCGCCAGGGCATCACCACCACGTATTCGCTGAACGGATTACAGGAGCGCGGCATTTTGTTTGTGGGGGCTGGCGTCGAGGTTTACGAGGGGATGATTGTCGGCGAGCACTCGCGCGACAACGATCTTGACGTGAACGTAGTCCGCGAAAAGAAGATGACCAACATGCGCGCATCTAGCGCGGACGAGGCCATCCGGCTGGTGCCGGTGAGATCTCAGAATCTTGAACAGGCCATCGAGTTCATCGCCGAGGACGAGATGGTGGAAGTCACGCCCAAGTCACTGCGGTTGCGCAAGAAGATATTGCAGCAGAATCGCAGGCCCAAGCGGTGGGAGAAGGGCGCGCAAGCGAGCTGAGGGACAGGCCCTTGAATTACGTGGCGATCAATTTCCAGCAGAAGTTTGGACTCTTTGCAGAACAGTGGAGTCCGAAAGTCGTCGCTGAGACGAATGATTATCAGTTCAAGGTAGTCAAGCTGCAGGGCGACTTTATCTGGCACGACCACAAGGACACCGATGAGACTTTCATTGTGCTTGAGGGCGAGCTGCGAATCGATTTTCGTGACGGCGCAGTACACGTAGCGTCGGGGGAGATGTTTGTCGTCCCTAAAGGCGTGGAGCACAAGCCCTATGCGGAGCACGAGGTTAAATTACTGATCATTGAACCGCGTGGCGTAGTGAATACTGGGGATAAAGGTGGCGAACGGACGGCGCCGAATGATGAGTGGATTTAGTCGTCGCCATTGGCGTTGCCGAGTAGACGAGGATATTCCTGGAAAACTCCGGGCTTGCTAGAGCCGCCGTTTCGCATCCAGCACTCGTTCGAGCGCTTCTTCGGCAGTTGACCCTGTTGCAGATAAGTGTCCCATCTTTCTACCGGCACGCGGCGTGTGCTTTTCGTAGAGATGCAGGCGCACGCCAGGAACAGCTAGGGCCGCTGCAAAGTTGGGATTGCCGTTGCGCCATACCTCGCCGAGAAGATTCACGATCGCTGCCGGTGTTATCAGCTCAGTCGAACCCAGCGGGAGATTGCACACGGTGCGCACAAGCTGTTCGAACTGGCTTGTCACGCAGCCCCGCTCGCTCTGGTGATAGCTGTTGTGCGGGCGCGGCGCGAGTTCGTTCACCAGTAACTCACCGCTCCTTGTAACAAAGATCTCCACGCAGAGCAGACCTTCCAAGCCCAACCGTTCGACAATTGCCGCAGCAAGCGCTTCGGCAAGCACTTCCAGCTCACGCGGCACGCCGGCCGGCAACACACTCCACGCCAGTATCTGGTTTTCATGGTGATTGCGCGCTGCGGGATAGCTACGCACTTCGCCTGACGGATTGCGTGCGGCCATCACGCTGATTTCGCACTCCAGGTCTAGCGCCTGCTCGACCACTGCCGCATGGGCGCCGATGCTTTGCCACGCAGCAGTGATGGCCTCTTCGGTTGCCGGTGCATCCAGTCCAATGCGTGCCTGACCGCGGCCGTCGTAACCGCCGCGGCCAATCTTCAAGAAAACACGTCCACCCAGCGCAGCAACAGCTTCATGCAATTCCGCCTCGCTGTGCGCCAGGCGAAACGGTCCCACGGGAAAGCCCCCGTCGGCGAGCCACTTTTTTTGGAGGGTTTTGTCCTGGATGGTGCGGATGGGCTCGACACCGGGACGCAGCGGTGCAATCTGGGCAACCGCAGCGAGAGCATCTACGCCGATTTGTTCAATCTCAAGGGTTACCGCATCCGCGCCTGTAGCCAGGCGCCGAGCCGCGGCCACGTCATCCCATCGGCCCACGATGGTTTCGTCCGCGATGAAGCTTGCCGGGCAGGCCGGCGCGGGGTCCATGACACGCACGCGATAGCCCATGGTGCGCGCGGCCATGGCCGTCATGCGCCCCAATTGCCCGCCGCCCAGAATTGCCACCAGGCCACCGGGCAGGACGATCGATGGTTTTTCTAGTGGGATTGGTTTGGAGGCGCCGCTCACCCCGGCAGCTCCTGCTCCAGATTCTGGTCGAGCACTTCCTGGGTACGCACCGCGCGCCATGTAGCCAGCCGTTCATAGAGTGCAGCGTCGGTCGCGGCCAATATCTCTGCGGCGAGCAATGCGGCATTGGCCGCTCCTGGCTTGCCGATGGCCAGTGTGCCCACAGGAACGCCCTTTGGCATTTGCACGATCGACAGAAGCGAGTCCATGCCGTTCAGTTGCGTTGCAGCCACGGGCACTCCCAACACCGGGACCAGCGTTTTGGCCGCCAACATTCCAGGCAAGTGCGCCGCGCCGCCGGCTCCGGCAATGATGACACGCAGCCCCCGCGCCCGCGCAGTTTCTGCGTATTGGAATAGCCAATCTGGCGTTCGATGCGCACTTACGATTCGTGCCTCATGCGGGATTTGAAGCGCGCGCAGAATTTCAACGGCCGCCGAGAGTGTCTCGTAATCGCTCCGGCTGCCCATGACAACGCCGACCAGCGGCTGTTCGCTCATAAGGGTGATTATACGAGGCTACGTAAAGCAAGCCCAAGGTGAAAGCGCACGTTCCAACTTTACGGAACGCTGTCTTTGCCCATCAATGCCGGTGCCACGCATCGAGAGCGACTTCAATCACCGCAAATAGAACACTAGCCGCGGCCAGAAAACCCTTGGCTCGCTGCCAGTTCTGCTCGTGGCGCTCAAGGCGCCGCTGCAGTTCTGCGATACGTCCGCCATTGCCGTCGCCCATCAGACCGGTCATTTGCGTCTTCAGTACGCTCAAATCGCTCAACACCTGCGCTTCAAATTCATCCATCATCCGCATCCACCGGACTCCATCTGCCCACTTGTCCCTGGAAATCTCACCGCTTATGAGCCTAGCGGCAGGTTGATGAACAATGCCGTGGAGAACTCCGAGTAATTCGGAGGCGTTGCATTGTCAATATTGAGTGCTCGTCGTGCCGTCGCTTAGATAAAAAACCGCAGTGTAAAAAAGCCCCGCCGGCGTCGCGCCCAGGTTTGGCGCAAGGTTCACGTTTACGAACCCGTCCGGTCCAATCGTTACAGTCGTGCTGTCTGCAATTACCGCCTGCCCGTTTGCGGTGGTAAATGTCGGCCAGCTCACGCGCAATGTGCCTGAGCCTGCATGCCCGTTTGCCAGGTACACCGTCCCCTGGATCGTCGTGGTGCTCAGCGCCTGCGCTCTTGCTGCCTGCACGAAGACCATCCCCACCAGTCCAATCGCCATCAGGACCACAACAACCGGGCTCGGTCTCATCTGCCTGCCTGCGCTGCGCAACAACTTGTTCTTCGTGAGCTTCATTCTTATCTCATCCTTCTTTTGTGGGAGCACCCAATTCGAGTCATCCAGCACTCTCGCCAAGTACAACGGGCAGTGGCCCCTGCGCCGCAACACTCAAATGTTGCACTCGCCAGAAGCCCGGCCCTCCATCAATTGTTCTTGCTCCTTGCCACTCTTGATGCTCTTGAATTCGTCCCAGTTGTTTCCACCGGTCCCGAATGGTCAGCCTCTCCGTGCGCGCAAGTGTCACAATTCCGCAGTGCCTCGGCGAACAGACTCGGCGCTCATCCTTCCGAATTGATTCTGGCGACATGGTGGGACACCAAGAGACCACGCTGTTTTCCTGCGATATTACCCCGGCGGAAAAAGGGAAAGTCCAGAAGACTTTCCCCTCGATCAGTTTCATTGCTGTATGAATGTCCTAAGCTTACCGAATTCCTACCGCATCCTCTGCAACCGAGATGCCTAACTTTTCCCTTTTATTTTCATCCGTTTACAAAGAAGTCGCCCTTCCGCCTCTTTGACACCAACCCAAACCGGCACAACCGATTCCCCAAGCACCGGCAAAATTAGAGCCAGATCGATTCGAGAGCCGCTGAAAAGACCGCACCCGTCACGCCGCCCTTCCCGCCGCCACTCCCGAAGCCCATGCCCATTGGAAGTTGAACCCACCCAGCCACCCGGTCACATCCACAGCTTCCCCGATAAAAAACAGCCCCGGCACACTTCGCGCTTCCATAGTGCGCGCCTGCAATCCCGCAGTGTCTACGCCCCCGGCTGTGACCTCGGCCTTCTCAAACCCTTCCGTTCTCACTGGATGAAATACCCATCGATGCAATCTCTTCTCGCAGGTTTCCAGCGCCGCATTTGACCAGCCCTCTGGAACGCCCATCTCTGCGAGGAACCCTGCCAGTCGCTGCGGCAAGACTTCGCGCAAAGCTTGCTTGAAAGCCACCTCATCTCGCCGTGCCCCCGGCCTCATTTGCGCCCGCAGGACGTCAATCTCCGGCGCAAAGTCCACTAAGAGTTCCTCTCCCGCCCGCCAATATGAAGACGCCTGCAACACCGCAGGCCCGCTTAGTCCTCGATGCGTCAAGAGCATCTTCTCTCTGAACTCGACTTCGCGGCCAGCCCGTGACGCGCACACCACAACCTCCGGCGCCACCCCTGCCAGCCCCGTCCACCCCGCCTCGTCGCCGCCCAGCACGAGCGGCACCAGGGCCGGCCTCGGCTCAACCACCTTCAGCCCAAATTGCCTCGCCAACTCATAGCCGAGTCCCGTAGCCCCCAGCTTCGGTATCGACAATCCGCCCGTCGCAACCACCAGCGCCCCAGCCACAAACTCGCCCTGCGAACACCCCACTCGAAACCCACTGCCAGCCGCGCGCTCCACCTCAATCCCCTGCGCATTCAGCACAATCTCCACTCCACCCTGTGCGCACTCCGCAAGAAGCATCTCCACAATTGCCCTTGCCGAGTGGTCGCAGAAAAGCTGCCCCAGCGTCTTTTCATGCCACGCGATCCCATATCGCTCCACAAGCTCAATGAAATGTCGCGGCTCATAAAGCGCCAGCGCCGACTTCGCAAAATGCATATTTTCCGAGAGGAAATTTCCCGGTCCACAGTGCAGATTAGTAAAATTGCACCGTCCGCCCCCGGAGATCAGAATCTTCCGCCCCACCTGCCCATTGTGTTCGAGTAATGCAACCCGACGCCCGCGCTGCCCGGCAACAGCCGCGCACATCAGCCCAGCCGCACCCGCCCCCAAAACAATCACATCGAACTGGCGCGGCGCATCGGTCATAGCTCCCGTTCAGAATAGCGGCCGGGTGCCCCCAATCTCGATTCTGATATCTGGGATTCTACGCACATTGTAAGGAGCTATCCCGTCGCTGCTCCCTCAATCCGTACCCGCGTCTCTTTCCCTGCCTGCAACACCACCGCCAGTGGAATCGCTTCGAATCCCGGTACCAGATTGAACGTCCTCTCCTTCGGCACGGCCTCAAATCCCTTCGCCGCATCGGTCGTCACCGTCAGCATCCCCTTCGCCTTCGCAATCCGTACCGTCCGCACATCCGGTTGCTCAAACGCCTCGTCCACGCGCGCAATCACAGGCACAATCAACCGCATCGGCGCCGGCCCAACCCCATTCACGCTCGCCGTAAGCTCCACGCCCGCCTCGTTCAGTTTGTACACCAGGCGATAGAGAACCTCCTCCCCAGGCGTCGCCTTGTGTCCCGTCGTCAGCATTCGCCCCTTCGTGTCAAAAACAACCTCACCGCCCGTCTGTGCAGCGGTTACTTGCGCCTTCAGATCGTCCAGGCTCGTATACGTCTCCTTCCCCGCGCATTCGATCCGCGGCGTCAACGTCATATGCGTCCCGCCGCGATACTGCTGCTGATTCGACATCTCAATCAGCGCATACTTCGTCATGCTGGCAACAAGAACCGGCCCCAGCCCGCAGTGGTACAACTGCGACAACGCGCCCCCGCTCGCATGTCCGCCACCCGAGTCGCCCCCGCTTCCCGCCTGCACATCCTCCACATACTCCCAGTCATACTCAGTCACCGTCGCGCGCCAAGGCCCCACAGCCGCCAGCCGTGTCCCAATCACAGGAAAGCTCCTCAGCCCGTACGCCTCGTCGCGCGGTAGCTTCAGCCGCTCGCCCGGCTCGTCGGCAAAATTGCTGCGGTCCAGCACCGTGGCCAGCGCCTTTGCATGGGTAAATGTGTGATGAATGCACGCCGGATCGCCGTGTGCATAGTAGTCTGGCCCGCCATAGAGCAGCCCATCGTATGTGCAAGTGGCCATCAACTCAGCATTGCGCCGTGCCGCCTCACGAAACCGCGGCTCATGCTCCACCATAAGCACCAGCCCCGGGTGGCACCCGTCACTGGTCCGGCTCCCCCACCAACTCCACTTATAGTTGCGTGTTCCCCAACTGTTGTCCCACGCGCCATCCGGCAGCATGAACTCCAAATGAGTCTTCATCGCTCCAATCACGATGTCCCGCACCACCGCATCTTCGGCCAGCACACTGTAGAGTGCCAGCGACGGCAGCGATTCCTCCACGTTGTACCCCAGGTCCACCGGCCGGCACCCCTTGGCCGTCACACCGTGCAGCGGATGCCCCTCGCCAAACAAGAATCCATCCGTCGTAAACTGGCCCAGCGCCTCGTGAGCCAGTCCGCGCCCCCGCTCCACAGAGTGCTTGTCCCCCAGCACCCGCCCGCACAGCACAAACGCCAGCGAAGCCGTCACCGGGTAATTTATATTTCCCGTTTCGATAGTGATGAATCCATCCAGAAACTTCGCAGCCAGCGCCAGCCGCTCGGTCCACCGTCTCCGGACCGTCGCATCCAGAATCGCTCCGTGATGTTCCAGCGCCTCCGCCAGCGCAATTGCGTGGAATACCGTGATTCCCTGCCAGGAACTCAACGAAACGTCGTTCACCCAACTACCGTCCAGCCTGCTCACCGTGCGCTCGGACCATTCGTGCACTTCGAGTGCCGCTCGCAGATATTTTTCGTTCCCAGTCGAATGCGCTACCCGTAACAATGGATAAACCGCATCCCCGCACCGCCCATGAATCAGCCCGCACGCCGGGCACAGCAGCCCCCCGCGCAGAGCAGGATCCGCAAGCTCCGTAACCTGCCGCGCTACCAGTCCGTCGCACCACTTCTGCAAAAGATCTGAGTAGAGTCTCTCCTCCGCCGTCTTCACCTGCGTTGCCGTCGCCCCTGGCACCCCAGCCTCAGCCGCCAACCCAGGAAACGCCAGCTTCGCGCCCAAACCGGCAACCCCAGCAGCTGAAAGTTGAAGCATCTCCCTGCGCGTAAGTCCCGCATTAATATCAGCATTTCTCATCGAAGCGATAGTACCGCCCTGGTCCAATCTATGTACACCGCCGTAGTCCCCAATCACTCACAACGTACGGGCCTCCAAAGAGCATCGGTATAGTTACCTATGCGTTTCGTGTTCGCTGTTTCACCTGACCATCATCTCCAGGCGGTTCAATGGCTTCCGCGGCGCTCTGCCCCAGGCAGACAAATCGACCTGATCACCGACCGGTATTCCAACTCGGTCGATTAATTGCACCTGCTCAACAATGGCGAAGCCATGTGATGCCCGTCCTATTTTCTTCATGTTTTCCGGTGATATGTTTCTGGCGCTCAGGGAGGGCTATCAAATGAACGAGCTATGTTCGAAATGCGGAGCGCACCTCTCATCGCCCTGGCGCTTCTGCCCCCTATGCGGAGCCTTAATCCCACCGCAAACCCAGGACCATGAAGGTCCAGCCGAAATTGAAAAAGCGCCCGTACAGGGCGCCTTTAGCGGGCTGCTGTTCGGCCTGATCGTCGCGCCAATGTGCATCATCGTCGGCACGATGCTTTGCCTAACCGGCCTCGGCGCATTTCTCGGAGTCCCAATGATTATTGCCGGTGTGCTCGCACCGCTTTTGGGTCCAATGATTGGACTCGGCGAACTCAAAGGCAAATGCCCCTGGTGCGGTTCCGAAGTGAGCAACGTCGTGAACGCGCCTGGCTTTGACTGTCATGTTTGCAGCAAGAGAATTGCCGTCGAGAATCACCGATTTATCAAGGCCGCCTGACGCGAGACGCCAGAATTCGTCGGGATAGCCCACTCCTGACTGCACAGCGCGAATATCTCGTCTGGAAGGCTGAATCCCGAATGTGCATGCGTATCTGAATAAAGAATCAGTTGCCAGGCACCCAGAACCCCTCGTGCACCTTACCGGCCTCGTCTTCAAGCAAGGGCCCTGCGACAGCGATCTTCCTCTGCCCGCGCGCGAAAACCTCTCGGCACGGTAGGTCGAGCGTCGGATTCTCTTCATGGCTGCCGGTGTATTTCATCAGGCCAGCCTCAGACAATCCGAACACCACACGGCCAATTCCGGTCCAATAGATGGCCCCCGCGCACATGGCACACGGTTCTGTGCTGGTGTAGAGAGTGCAACGCGTCAGCTCGGATTCTGGAAGCAATCGCGCCGCCTCGCCGCATGCCACCATCTCCGCATGTTGTGTAGGATCGCCCTTTGGCCGCACCGCATTGTTTCGTGCTTCAACAATCGTCTCGCCACGTTCGTTCACAATCAGCGCACCAAAGGGATGACGTCCATCGCTGCGCGCCTCGCTTGCCAACTCGATTGCGCGCCGAAGGCAGTCAAGATCTTTCCCGCTAACCCCATCGGACTTCATCAAGTTTCGCTCTCCTCATTTGTCGAATTGGAGAATTTCTGAAACGTGTCGCTGCGAGTTACCTGGCCGTTTGTAGCCTCACCAAACCTCTGCTGCACCAGCCGCAACGCCTCATCCGCCGTCCCAATCGTCCCTTCCAACTGAGCATCCTCCACCGTTCGCAGCATCTCCTTGAATCCCGCGCCCGGTTGATATCCCGCCGCAATCAGCTCTCGCCCAGTAATCAGCGGCTTTGGCCGCACCGTCTCTTCGGGCATCGCCAGCCACCGCTCGCGCACAAACTCCCAGTGGTCCAGGTACCCGCTTCCCGCCATGCAATCCATGCGATGCAGTTCCAGGTGCTCCTCGAAACTCTCCAGCCGGAAGAACCGCTTGAGAGTCGACGCCTTCATCCGCCCAGAATCCATAAACCGCATGTGATTCTCGACCAATGCCACAATCTGCCGCGTCTCCTCATTCGAAAACCGGAACTGTCGGCAAATCTCCGCTGCCATCGCCACGCCCATCTCCACATGCCCGTCGAAGCGAATCCGGTCCGGAGCCCGACGAAACGTCGGCGGCTTGCCCACATCGTGCAGCAGCGCCCCCCACGCCAGCGTCATGCTGCAGCCCGATTCCAGTTGTTCCAAAAGCCCCAGTGTATGAACCCAGACATCCCCCTCCGGATGAAACTGCGGAGGCTGTTCCACACCCTTCATCCGCGCAATCTCCGGCAACACCTCGGCCAGCAACCCTGTTTCATCTAGCAGCTCGAACGCCCTGCGCGCATTCCCCTCCGTCAGCATCTTCGTCAGCTCGTCCCGCACCCGCTCCCAGCTCACCACGTGGATGCGCCCCGCAAGTCCTCGCATCGCCGCCGCCGTCCCCGACTCCAGCTCAAACCCGAACCGCGCCGCGAACCGCACCCCGCGCAGCATCCGCAGATGATCCTCCTCAAAGCGCAACTCCGCCCGCCCGATCGCTCTTACCACCCCAGCTTCCTGATCAGATAGCCCTCCCACAAAATCCAGCACCGCCGAGCGGAGGAGCGTAGGATCACCAATGCACTCGACCAAAGGTCTTCCCCAACGCAGCGGGTCCAGCAACAACCCATTAATTGTGAAGTCCCTCCGTCGCACATCCTCCTCGGCGCTCGCCGTATACCGCACCGCGTCCGGATGCCGCCCATCGGAATAAGCCCCATCCGAGCGGAAAGTCGCCACCTCCGTTGTCACATATCCAGCCTCATCTCCATCCGCAACCAGCACCACCCCGAAGTGCGCCCCAACCGCAAACGTCCTCTCGAACAACCCCAGCACCACATCCGGCGTCGCACTCGTCGCCACGTCGTAGTCCTTGGGCTCCAGTCCCATTAGCAGGTCCCGCACGCACCCGCCGGCGAAATATGCCTCGTGCCCCGCCGCCCGCAGCTTCTCCACAATTCCCAAAGCCGCTTCGAGTTGTCGCGTAATCGTGAACATAGCTGCTTCCATTCTCGCCCGTTCCAACCGACTAGTCACAACTCCGTCCGCTAACTTGCTATATCCCGCATCAGCGGAATGCTAACCTGCCAAACCCCATCCAGCCCACCCGCTAAACTGAATAGATGGGCAACGGCCTCATCCTCGCCATCGAATCCTCCTGCGACGAGACCGCCGCCGCCGTAGTCCAACGCGGCTCCCGCACACTTTCCTCGGCGGTCGCCTCTCAAATCGCCACCCACGCTCGCTATGGCGGAGTCGTTCCCGAGTTGGCCAGCCGCGAGCATCTCCGCGCCATCGTCCCCGTTGTCCGTGCTGCGCTGGCGCAAGCCAACATTTCCCTCAACGATCTGGACGCCATCGCTGTCACCTCCGGTCCCGGTCTCGCAGGAGCGCTTCTGGTTGGGATCACCTATGCAAAGGCCCTGGCATTCGGCCAAAACATCCCTCTGATCGCCGTCAACCATCTCGAAGGCCACATTCATGCCGTGTTGTTAAATGAACGCGAGTCATTGGACAGTCGGTCGCCTCTCGACGACGAACCTGCTTTGGCCCTCGTCGTCTCCGGCGGTCACACCCACCTGTATCTCGCCCGTCCCGCCCACGGAGCATGGACCTACACCCTCATCGGCCGCACAGTCGATGACGCTGCCGGCGAAGCTTACGACAAGGTCGCCAAACTCCTCGGCCTAGGCTATCCCGGGGGCCCCTGGATAGATGCCCTCGCCCAACACGGCAACCCCCGCGCCGTGCCATTTGCTTTCTCACGAATCAAAACCAAACTTCATCTGGCCGGCAAGGCTCCGCGTACAAAGGCCGCGAAAACCGCACCCATCGCCAACCTCGACCCGCGTTTCCTTTTTTCATTTTCGGGAATCAAAACCGCTGTTCTCCGCTATGTCGAGCTCCACAACCTCCGCCCTGAAGCGGAAGCTCGGCGCGAAGCGCTCTTCACCGGACCCGATGCACCAGCCAGCCCCACCATTGAAGATGCCCTCGCGACCTGCGATCCGCAGACCCTCGACCTCATCGCCAGCTTTCAGCACTCGGTCGTTGGCGATCTGATCAAAAAGACCTTCGCCGCCCAGGAGTCCCTCGGGGCTGCGCGCATTCTCATCACCGGCGGAGTCGCCGCCAACCGCGAACTGCGCGCCCGCTTCACAAGTGAGGCCGTGCGTCGCAACCTCCGTGTCGCCTTTCCCACCCTGGCTCTCTCTACTGACAACGCGGCCATGATCGCAGCCGCCGCGTGGCCCCGCCTCCAGGCCGGCGAATTCGCCCCATCCAGCATCTCCGCCGACCCCTCACTCGCTCTCGGGCGGTAAAAACAGATTCCCCACCCTTAAACCGACTCGATCGCGTGGATGCCCTTCGCGACTTCAGCGGCCAGAGTTTCATGGTCGGAAAAGAACAGCCTCCGTTCCCTTGCAGGCAACTCGTCAAGCAACTCGGGATACGGGGTCGCCTCGCACCCCGCAAAAGCCGGAAAGCCCGCCGAGTCTGCCATCCGGCAACTCACCTTGACCAACTCGGTCATTCCCCAGGCGCCATCCGACCGCTTTGCACAATGATGCTCTGACACAATGGCATCGAAGCCCGAAGGCAGCTTCCAATCCGTAACCAGTTGCCGCCCCGTTTCACAGTGATCCCAGCCGAACAACTGGCGCTCGCTCTCAAGGATGCTGCCGGGAGCGCCGCAATGCGTTGCCAGCAGATTGCCGTACTCTTTCGGCTGAATCACTGCCAGCGCAATGCGCCCGATGTCGTGCAGAATGCCTGACGTGTATGCCGTGTCTTTGTCCAGAAAGCCCACTGAAGCGAGCCGTTCGGCGATGATGGCGCACGCCAGGTTGTGGCGCCACAGGCCCCGCATCGACGGATGCCTCATCGACTTGCCAAGGTATGCCCTTACTCCAACCGTAATGCACATGCCCTGAAGAGTGTTGGCGCCCAGCACGGCAATCGCCTGCAGAATGCTGCTCGAGGGATAGCGTGGAGCATACAAGACTGAGTTCGCCACAGTCAGCACTTCACTGGCAAACGCCGGATCGGATGAGATAAGTTCGCACAATTGGTGCAGCTGCACATTCTCGTTGTTCGCCAGTTGCAGCACCCTGATGGCAACCTGGGGGAACGGAGGCAGGCGCAGATGTGCCCATGGCAGATTGACCACCTTTTCGCTTTCCTCCCCAATCTGCACCTTTATGTCCCCCTTAAATTCAGTCGATCCTTCAAAGCACGCGAAAAGGCGGCCGCTTCCATGCACCCTGGATCTGCTTGTTCGTAATCAACTGCGTGTGAATCCATGTGAGTACTATGTCGGCAAACAAACTGCTTTTCTGCAGTTGGAACTGCTTGCGATATAGCCTGTCGCTGGTTCGATCGCCGGGAGTCCAGAAAACATGTCCGAAACGGGAAAATCTATTTTGGTTGGCGAATTTGGGTTCGCCCTATCCATGTGCTATTCATGCCATTAAATGGTTGCCAAAAAACAACCCTATCTCTATTTTGCTTTCCAAATTCGTCCATCCGTACTTACCCACACCTGACGCAGGTCATTCACGAGTTCAAAGACTGCTTCAGGAGATGGCGCGCTAGCGGAACGATTGGCCCCCAAGTCCGCTTGCATGCGCACTGCAACAGCCTGTCCAGTCCATTGCTTTGCAACACGATCCCAGTGACCTCCTGAGTCTTCTCTCACGAACACCGAGCCCGCCTTATCAATGGCCAATGTTTGATGCGGCGACGAAGCGGTAGACACAATAGCTAGCCCACTCGGTAACTCACTCCCCTTACCTTTGTAGACGGCAAAAACTCCACCCGCCCCTGGCCGTGCGCCGGTTTCGAAGCTTGCAGGCGGCGCAGCATTTGCATCGAACTGCGGTGCAGTAGCCGTTACGATTCGGTCCGTCTCCTCACGCTTTGCAGATTCATTCTCGCTCGCCTGTGCCATCGTCTTTGCGAATATGCCGTGAACTTCTGCAGTAGCCGCAGCCCTCTCTTGTTCCTTTTGCAAAGCCGTCACCGCCGGCGCCTGCTTCAACTCAGCTCCTGAACCCATAGCCGAATTTCCACTCCCAGACGCACCCGGCGGCATCGCGGCTTCTTCGCGTACTGCATTCAGCGGCTCGTTTGCCCCAGAAGCGGTGGCCATAGCGGCCGAAAAAGAAGGCCCCAACGATGCAGCTTGCGCACTCGCCGGCGCCTTCTTCCGCGCACGTGCCTCAGACTGTGCTGGTTCCGCCAAAACCGGTGCCGCCGCAACCCCTGTCGCCTGCGCAGGGGCCGCAGAATTGCTCCCTGCAGTTTGTGGAGCGGCCTGAGGCGTTACCTTGGCCATCTCCGAACCGGTTCCAATGCGCTGAACGTGCACAATGTATGCCAGCGCAGCAATCGCGGCCAGAGCCGCAACCGGGACCAAGGCAAAACGCCAACTCCTGAACCACGATTCCCGCCGGCCTTCAAGACGCACATCTGGAGTAACGACGGACGGTACCATCTCTGCGGTCGCATCCTGCGCCAGGTAAACCACCTGCCGGCAGCGGCTGCAACCGGCAAGATGCGCAACGATCTTGCCTCGTTCCCGTTCCTCAAGCGCCTGTTCCGCAAAGGCGTTTAGGATCTCCGCGTCAGGGTGAACATCGAGTTTGGAGTTTGCATTCATGGTGCAGCCTTCTCTTGGAACGCGTCGGACTGAGAATATTGCAGCAGTTTTTTCAAATTCAGGTCCAAGTCGCGCGGGTCGGCCCCAAGCGCCTCATCCGCCGCCCGCCTGCTCAGCCCCGAGCTTTGCAGATTCTTCAGAACTTGCTTTCTTAGGTCCTGGCACACGCGCTTCAGCTTGCGGCTCGCCGTCGCCTCGTGAATGTTGAGCACCTTCGCAATCTGCAGCAGCGTTCGCTGATCCAGATAATAAGCAGCCAACACAAACCGCTCTTCTGCATCGCAACGCTTTAAGGCTCCTTCTACAGCCTTCTCCAACAGCGTAAGGTCGGTTGCTGGCTTTTGGGCCTCGTGAGTCGGCACCGGAGGGTCATATTCCTCCAGCGGCTGTTCCCGATGACTGCGTCGAAAATGATCCACGTGCCGCTGGGCAAGTGTAGTCCTAAGCCAGCCGATCAGTGACCCCCTACCCCGGTACGACTGCAGCGGGCATCGTCTCTCTCTATCCCGCGTCGACAGCCCGAAGAGCTCGCCATAAAGTTGATCGGCCAGTTCGCGCCCCAGTGTATCGCTGCCCGTAATCGCAATCGCCGCGCGCACCAATGGCTGCCGGTATCTTGCAACAAAGCACTCCCATGCGCGTTCGTTCCCGGCCGCGCAGGCGCGCGCAAGCACCAGATCGCCCAGCTTCAGGGCGCGAAAATAAGTCGCCTGTTGCTGCTGCGAAGCTGTCGTCCCCTCCGCCAATCCGTAGTTTTGGACCGTTCCCACGTCCAGCAGGATCTCGTTAAATTCGCCGCGCTCCAGCCCGCAGCTTGCTCCATCGCACTCCTGCCAAAGCTCCTCGAGCAGAAACCCGTCAATCGTACCCGGCAGGCCAGCTATACTCTCGCCCGCACTGCCGTCAACGGATTGTGCCGGCGTTATCCCCACGCCCCCACAATACGCGAAAACGATAAGCCAAAACCACACGCAAAAATATCCTGCAAGAACCGTACGGCCCCCCGTTCTCCAGTCAAAGGCCGGCGACAATTACGCAAGCCGGCGGAGGAGAGCGATGAAGAATTTAGGCAGGTTCGGTCTGGCTGGGGCATTTGTCCTTGCGCTGGCGGCTTATGAGCAGGGAAATCAAGTCAAAGCGGCCGGTGGACCGCCTGAAGCGGCCAATGGTTCTTACCGAGTACTGGCCCCCATCGAGAGCGGCAATTTGCTGTTGTTCCCTGTTGTTCGGAACGCCAGCAGGGCATCAGGCGAAACAGCGTTTATTACCCTTGACGAAGGAATCAAAACTGGAGAAGTTGAAGTCACTGAGGCTGGCCGCGTCCAGGGCCTTGTACGCCCCAGGCGTCCAGTCCCGAACAGCAATGTCCCACCTCAATTCCACGATGATCGCTACCATGGATATCCTGACGCCTCAGATCATTCCTCGCGTGGAGACGAGGTCAACACCCTTGTTCTTGTAAACAACTCCAAGAGGCCTCTATTGTTGCTGGCCGGCGAAATCGTAACTGGTGGCAAGCAGGATCGCGTCATTGCCAAAGATCGCATCGTGCCCGTCGGCGCTGATCCAATCGACCTTTCGGTCTTCTGCATCGAGCCCGGCCGCTGGACTGAGAGTTCGTCCACATTCGGCGCCGCGGCGAAAGCGCCTGCGCACGGCTTTATGGTTCAGCCCACCGTACGCGAGCGGGCCATGGTCGAGAAGGACCAGCAACAGGTATGGGACTCGGTACACGGAGCCATTTCCACAATGCAGATGGCTGCCGCGCCCGCTGCTTCAACTTCAATGGATGGATCGGGCGGTAGCTCAATGGGTGGCGGAGTCCACTATGATCCGCCCTCACCTCGCGCCCTCGGCACCACCAGCTATGCCAAAGTGATGGAGTCCAACGCCGTCAGCGAAAAAGTCGACGAGGCCGCTGCGCCGGTAATGAAGGCGCGCGACCAGGTCCTGGCTCAGCTTCGTCAGGAACACGCAGTTGGCGTCGTTGTCGCAGTTCGTGGTGAGATTGTCTGGGCCGACCTCTTTGCCGACACCGAGCTTCTCTCCCGCTATTGGACCAAACTGGTGCGCTCCTACGCGGCCGAGAGCCTCACAGCAGCCGACACCCACTCTGCTCCATCAGTCGCCGATGCGCAGCACTTTCTCGATGCGCCCTTGAGAGGCACTGAAGCCAGCGAAGGCGAAGTGGGCATCTACCGTTATCGCGAGCTCAAGTCCGGGAGCACCGAGACCTTTGTCCTCGAGTCCCTGCTGCCTGGAACCGGCTACGACGTCCACATCTGCAAGATGAAGCTAATCACCCCGGAGCATGGCATCAAGCATCCGCAGATCTATCGCTGACTGTTGTTACTCAACCTGACTGTGCCCCAGGTCTCGGCAGCCCCAGCGACAGGTCTTCGCGGCGGTGCGAGGGTTCGATTTTGAGACCTGGGAATCCACCCAACGCCGAGCTCTACCGCCCGCCTTTTATCCCGAAGGCGTTGCGGCCACCGTGACCGGCCGGGCCGCCAGCGCCGGACGCAGCAGCTCTCTCGGCCATATGTAAACTGCCAGCCGCCGCGAATAGTGCAGTACGGGAGCAATGTTTGGTAAGTTAAGGCCGATCGCTGTCGCCAGGTCGTTGCGCTCAATCTCCGCCTCCGCCTCCTCAAGCGGCCAGGGAACGTAGTGAAGATTGGCGCGGATAGGCTGCCCAGCCCGGTTGGAGCTATATAGGCAGGAACGTTCAGTCAGGAAGCTTTCTAGCGTCCCGTTGCGATTTTCCGCCAACCTGCTGTTCGGTCCCAGGCCCCGATACCGTGCGTTGAAGATTACCTGTTTGCTCGAGAACCGGCGCCTGCTGTAGAACGCAAACTCCCGCTCTGAGCGCTGTTCCAGCCGCATCTCAGACCAGTAGTACGGCAGATGATAGTAGGTGCGCGCAACCGCCACGGCCAGCAGATTGCTGGCATCCAGCGAAAAACAATACACTCCTGGCGTGCCGGTAAATTGGTCTCGGACGTAGGTGCGCAGGTTCAGATCCGGGAAGCTGCGCGCTCCTGGAATCGGAGGCACCCCGCGGATCTTGATCCGGTCCAGCCAGAAAGGCACCACGCCCAGCCAGGCCGATCCCTGAAACGTATCGACTTCAAGCCACTCGGGTAACAACGCCGCCATTTTCGCCACCGGAATTGGCCAGTGAGCAAACAGCAGATCGTTCCACCGCTGGGTCATCGCCCAGCGGCCTGAAGGTAGTGGCCGAGGCCTGTGCGACGTACGTATCTGAAACTCCTGCATGGCCCACTCCAGCGCGTCCGGTTGGCCCTGCTCTACTGTTGCTTCGCCGACCGAAGGATTTCTGAGAGTCGAAAAACGGTGAACGTACCCCAATGCCGTATTCTGTTCGCGAGACCTCTTCAATGTCCAGTGAAACTTTTCTCCCCCCCGGTGCCCGGAACCAAACCGATGTCTTTGCCGTCCACGGAGCCGACCCCGAGGTACTGGCCTTCGCCATGGCCAAGTACTCCCGGTCCGCTCTTTCGATGCGCGAGTCGCTCACTGAAATCAGTGCCCAGCGCGCGGTGCAGTTCCTTAATACCTTTTACTTTCAGTACGGTCACCGCTCGATTGCGGACCTGGCTCACATTGCATTTGCCGTCGAGCGCCTGAGCCTGCTGGCCGCCATCGTGCTTGTGGACGAGCAGCGCTGGGACGGTCAGGAGCGCTCTACCCGCTACCAGAACTTCCTCAAATCCGGCTGGTATTTTCCAGATTTTGGAGAGGACTCGAGCTCGGCCCAGCTTTACGCCGGGACCGTTGAGAATCTATTTGCCGCCTATCAGCGCACCACTGCGGCCGTTCTCGATCTTCTGCGTCAGCGAATCTCCTGCCCTGAATCCCTTAAGCCCGAAGCCTACGAGCGCACCCTAAAGGCCCGTGCCTTCGACGTGGCCCGCTACCTGCTCCCATTGGCCACCAACACCTCACTTGGCCAGATCGTCAGCGCCCGCACCCTCGAGACCCAGGTCTCCCGCCTGCTCTCCCACCCGGTCGCCGAGGTACGCGACCTTGGGATCAAGCTCCGCGAAGCTGCTACTGGCCCCGCTTGGAACGTTAACGCCCAATCGGCCGCAGCCTTTGTCGAGAAAGTTACTGCAGCCGATTCTGCCCTCGCTGCCGAGGCTGCTCAGCTCCTCACTCGTGAGGTCCGCACCGCTCCAACACTGGTCAAATACGCCCAGCCCAGCGATTACGAAATCCAGACCCGCGCTGAGCTAGCGCAAGCCGCTGCAGAGTTGCTTACTGGGATACCCATCGCCGAGTCTCCATTGGTGGATCTGGTCGAGCGCTCCGAGACCCTTGAAGTGGAACTGGCCGCGACACTTCTTTACTCCGCGAGTCACCACCCCTACCGTCAGATCCGCGACCTGCTCACCGGTTTTCCAAGCTCTCAGGTCTCGGAGATCATCGAGCTGGGTATACGCCACCGCGGCAAGCATGACGAATTACTTCGCGCCTTTCACGCAGGAGCAGCACTTCGGTTCGACATTCTCATGGACATCGGCGGCTTCCGCGACATGCACCGCCATCGCCGTTGTACGCAGATCATCCAGTCATTCACCGCTCTACACGGCTACGAAACGCCCGGCTCAGGCGATCTCGCTGGCGATGCCGACATTCTTGCCGAGGCCGGTATCCTTGCCGACTACCAATCCGCCGTCGAATCCGCCCATCGGGCCAGCGCCCAAATCGCAGCCAGTCAGGCTCCGGAAGCTGCCCAGTCCGCTCTTTACCTGCTTCCGCTAGCCACCCGCATTCGCAGCCTGTTCAAGATGGACTTCGCTGAGGCCCAGTACATCTCCGAATTGCGCTCCGGTCCCGCGGGCCATTTCAGCTATCGCCGCGTAGCCTGGGAGATGTTTCTGGTGTTGCAGCGTCAGCACCCATCGCTCGCAGCGCACATCCGCGTAACTGACTTCACAAAGCCGATCGACTTGCTTCAGCGATAACTGCGGGGTAATCTCCCGGCGCGCTTCCATCCGTCCAATCCTCGGGGCGTTAGGCTCGTGCCTATCCTTGTGAGAAAATTAAAGTTTGCACACGCAGTCAAAGTTCCGCCTCCTTGTGGTCCGGCTCGGCGCCATGGGCGACATTCTCCACGCGCTTCCTGCGGTCACGGCGTTGCGCCACGCGCATCCCGCCTGGGAAATTGACTGGGTTGTCGAACCGCGATGGCGTGCCCTTCTAAGTGCGCCTGGAAGCGCCAGCCTCGGACCAACGCGCCCCCTCGTCGACCGCATCTACTTTGCCCCCACCAAAGGTTGGCGGCAAAGCCCATTGAGCATGAAGACACTCAATGAGATCAGAGCCCTGCGCACCCAGCTTCGGTCAGTACCCTATAACGCGGTCATCGATCTGCAGGGTGCGCTACGCTCAGCAGTTGTTGGCCGGCTGGCCGGCTGCCAACGTTTAATTGGTGAGGCCGCGCCGCGCGAAGGCCCCGCGCGCTGGCTGTTTACCGAGCGCATTACTACTCGCGGCGCGCACGTAATCGAGCAGGACGTGGAACTGGCATCAGCGGTGGCTGGCGATCCCCTCACTGCTCTTGCGCCCTTGCTGCCCGTCGACACAGCCGCTGAAGCCTGGTGTGACGCATTGCTTGCTTCCAGTGGAACCCGCCCCGTCGCACTGATCAATCCCGGCGCGGGATGGGGCGCCAAGCGTTGGCCGGTCGAGCGTTATGCGGCCGTTGCCCGCGGGCTTATCGAGCGGGGCTTCCGCATCTTGATCAACGCGGGCCCCGGCGAAGAGCCGATGGCCGACGTAATTGTGCAGGGAACGAGCGGCGCGGCCATTCCTCTCGCAACTTCGCTGGAACAACTGATTGCCCTTACCCGCCGCATCGCCTTGTGCGTTGCCGGCGACACGGGCCCGCTCCATCTAGCCTGCGCGCTAGGCCGGCCGGTCGTCGGTATCTATGGACCCACCGACCCTAGTCGCAACGGGCCTTTTGGAACCAGATTCAAGGTGCTTCGTAGCCCCCTTAGCCGTCGCGATCACACGCGTCTCCCTGAGCCGGAAGTCGGATTGCTCACCATTGAACCCGATGATGTGTTACGCGCCGCCAGCGAACTGCTGACACAGGAGAACGCCTGATGGCCGACCACAGCACTAATCAAAACTCTCGCCCGGCGCAATTGGATTGGATTGCCCGCTGGCAGCGAGTGGCCCGCCGGATCCGCGTACCGTTGGGCTTCTTGACTGCGGTTCTCTATGTATTCGACCTTTGGCGGCACGCACCCCGTCCGGCCGCTGTAGTCTGGAGCCTTGCGCTGGTGCTTCCTGGCGTGTGGCTGCGTGCTTATGCTGCCGGCTATGTGAAGAAGAATCGAGAGCTCACTGTCACCGGCCCATATGCGCACACCCGCAACCCGCTTTACCTTGGCTCAATGTTGATCGCTGCAGGTTTTGCGCTGGCCCTGCTCAGTTGGGCGGTAGCGCTGGTGCTGGCTGTTGGCTTTAGCGTCATTTACATTCCGGTCATCGGTTCGGAGGAACGCTTTTTACGCGCTACATTCCCCGGCTTCGACGCCTATTGCCGAAGCGTTCCCAGGCTGATTCCTCGCTTAACGCCTGCCAGGCAACCATCAAAAAAGGACTCACCTTCAGGGAGCGACCCGGTTCCCGATGCCACAGCCGGCAGCTTCTCATTTGAGCTCTACCGTAGGCACCGCGAGTACAATGCTGCTATAGGGGCCGCGCTGCTTTACCTCAGCCTGCTCTTTTTGCGGCCGGCGATGGAAGCGATCCTGCACGGGACGCGGTGAGCGTTTTCCCGGTCATAGAAGGTCAAATCAAAAGGAGTTACGGCCGACGTTGAAGACGCGCACGTACGCACCAGTTTTTCTTTGCGCCTTTGCGCTTGCCGCTGTGGCTCTCGGCCAGCAGTCGCGTCCGCTCGCGCCGCCTCGCGCCGGTTTCAGCTTTCCGCAGAAACAGACCCTTACCTATTCAGTGGACTGGCGGGTCTTTCCTGCAGGCACGGCCATCATCCACTTTGAGGCAAACGGCGATCGCGAACGCATCACCGCCAATGCCGACACCATTGGCGCCATCAACCTGCTGTTCCATGTCGGCGATCGCTTCCAATCCACCTTTGATCGTCAGAGCGGCTGCACTTACGAATTTGATAAGCAGACTGTGGAGGGCCGCCGCCAGGTCAACTCCACGCTCCGCCTGGACTACGGACAAGGCAAATCAATTCTCGACGAGAAGAACCAGGTTACCGGGCAAACCAAGCACGTTGAAACTGCCATCCCCGGCTGTCTCACCGACCTGCTTACCGGAGTCTTTTACGCAACGTCGCAGCCCATGTCTCTGGGGCAGACTTTCATCATCCCGGTTGTTGACGCCCAGCGCACCGTCCCTGTGACCATGAAGGTAGAAGGCCGTGAAGAGATCAAGACCACGTTGGGCACCTTCAAGACCCTGCGTGTGCAGCCCACTGCTGACGCTGGCGTCGTGAAGAATCGCGGCAACATCTGGATCTGGTACACAGACGACGATCGTCACCTGCCCGTGCAGATGCGCGCCCGCCTCTTCTGGGGCACCATCACCTTCCGCCTCACCGGCAACGAGAACAGATAGCTTCCCCGCGCAGCGCGCTTGCATGTGCCCGCTGCACATCAGTCGAAAATTTCAGCCGTACCGTCTCAGGCCCGGTTCTTCTTGAGGTAGTCGGGCCGCAGTTCGGTTCCCATGCCAGGACTAACGGGAGCCGAGACTGCGCTATCGGCCATGTGCAGTTGCTCGATCGTCGAGGAGAGTCCCTTGTAACTGCCGGACTCCATGCCAATAGCATTCGGCATCGCAAGAAGCATTTGCAGATCCGAGGGTCCACCCCCATGACTCGCAATCGGCAGCCTCGCAGCGTCGGCCAGTGCCCCAATCTCCATCCATTCTGAAACGCCTCCGGCGCGACGTCCGTCCGGTTGCACCACATCGACGCAGCGGCGCGAAATCAAGTCAGCAAAATCGTACTTTGTGTATTCGTTCTCGCCGCCCGCGATGCGTATCTCAAGTTCCGCCGCGATCTGCGCATAACCCGCATGATCGTACGGGACGGTTGGCTCCTCATACCAGTAGCAGCCCATCTCCTGGTAAACCTTGCCGCGAATGATCGCTTCGGCCACGTCGAATTTTTGATTTGCATCCACCATGATGCTGCGGTTCGGTCCGGCAATCTGCATGGCCAGCTTGATTCTCTTTTCGTCGTCCTGCAACGAGAACCGGCCCACCTTGATTTTCGCCCCGCTGAATCCTTCGTCGAATGCGTCCTCCACTGCCTTGCGGAACTGCGACAGGTCATCGTCGTTGGGGTAGTACCAACCGCACATCGAGTAGACGCGGCACTTTTCAGCATAGGCGCCCAGCATCTTGTACACCGGCGTCTGAAACGCTTTTCCCAGAATGTCCCACAACGCAATCTCCGTAAGCGAGATTGCAAATTGGTTCAGGCCTCGAACCCCGGAGTACTCCAGCGCATTCCACAAATCAGAGCGCAGGCGTTTGGGGAAAGCAGGGTCCTGGCCAATCAGCATCGGCTTGAGCGTGCGCTGCACTATCTCCTGCAATGCATTCTCTGCGCCCGGCTCCGTTCCAAACGCCGTGCTGGCCCATCCGGTAATACCGGCGTCCGTCTGCAAGCGCAACACCAGACCGCCGTGCGCAGCGCCGAACTCGTGGATCGCATCGTAATAGACCTTGCCCGGAGGGAAGTGCAGGATGTCGGTTTCCAATCCTGTAATGCGCATCTGTTTTTGAATGTCCGCAGCCGCCGCAAATGCTGGCGCTGCCGCAAACGTTGGTACCGCCGCGGCTGCTCCAGCCACGCCTAAAAACTGCCGTCGATTCATCGATTAGCCCCCACCGTTATCGCAGATTAGATAGCACTGCCAGCTTAAGCCCAAGGGGAATCTCTCAACAAGTCTCCTCGTGAAACGGCCGAACTATGACTGGTCCAAGTCACCGCAGAGTCTTCCGCGTTCGGTGTACACTTTTTCTTCGCGCGCAAGCTGATTTTCTGCGCGACCGAGGGGTTCAATGCGTAGATTCAGTTTCGCAACTGTCTTTATTGCCGCTTTCGTTTTCATGCCGTTCTGCACTGCACAAGCAACTCAGCCGAAGCGCCCCATGACCTTCGAAGACATGATGAAGATGAAGCGGCTGGGAGAGACCGCTGTTTCGCCTGACGGCAAGTGGCTGGCTTACTCGGTGACCACAGTTGATCTCAACCAAAACACCAAAACAGCGGAGCTGTGGGTGCAGGCGATTGCCCCGTCGTCCGGAACTGGAAGCGATCCGCAGCGGATGGCGGTAGCGCAGCCCGGCGACGGCGGCCCGCAGTTTGCTCCACTCGGCAACCGGATTCTGTTTCTCAGCGGCCGTGAAGGTGGCCAGCAGGTGTGGCTTGCGGACTTCGACGCGGCGACGGGCGCGACGAGCAATGCGAAGAAGCTGACGGCGATTTCTACAGAGGCGGACAATGCGTTGTGGTCGCCGGATGGGAAGTCTATTGTGTTCACATCGGCGGTCTATCCCGATTGCGCGGCGGTTACAACGGCGGACTTCGACGCGGGCAACAAATGCAATGCGGATCGCGATGCAGCGCTGGCGGCGAGCAAAGTGAAGGCGCAGGTATTCACTCATCTGCTCTATCGCCACTGGAACCATTACACGGGCGACAAGAGGTCGCATCTGTTGCTCGTTTCGGTTGAGAGCGGTGCAATGCGCGATCTGACGCCGAACGATCCGCATGACGTGCCGCCGTTTTCGTTGGGTGGTGGTGGTGGGTTTGCCTTTGCGCAGGATTCGAAGGAGTTGGCGTTTACTGAGAATCTTGATCCCGAGCCTGCCATAAGCACCAATGCCGATATCTTCACGCTTGACCTGACCAACGCTGCGGCGAAGCCGGTGAAGGTGAGCACTTCGCCGGGCGGCGATTTCTCGCCGGCCTACTCGCCGGATGGAAAATATCTGGCGTGGCGTTCGGAGGCGCGGGCCGGGTATGAGGCTGATAAGTTCCGGCTTGTGCTGTATGACCGCTCGGCGAAGACGATCAAGGATTTGCTGCCGAAGCTTGATAACTGGGTTGATGAGTTTGCTTGGGGGCAGAGTTCCCAACAAATCGTTTTCACGAGTGGTACTCGCGGAGAGGCAAATGTATACCTGATTGGCCTGCAGCACGATACTGCCATGCGGATAACACATAGCGGCGAATTCAGCGATCTGCATCTGATTGCAATCCCGGATCGTCCGGGGATGGTTGAGAAAGGTGGTGTGGGCGCAATAGTGGCCGCAATGATGCGTGTGGACCGACCCTCTGAAGTCGCACTGATTGGAATGGGTGACACAATCGAAAGCATGACCGATCAACCCGGCGTGAGTGCCGATAACGGTTCCCCAGTAAGAGATGTCACTCATCTTAATCAATCTCTCCTTGCCCAACTTGATCTGCCTGCGATGGAATCTTTTTGGTTCACTGCGGCTGACAAGACTAAGTTGCAGGGGTTCATCATTCGGCCGCCGGGGTTTGATTCGGCCAAGAAGTATCCGGGGAAGTTTTTGATTCATGGGGGGCCGCAGGGGAACTGGGGCGATGCTTGGTCGTATCGGTGGAATCCGGAGTTGTTTGCGGCGAATGGATATGTCGTCGTCATGATCAATCCGCGCGGGTCTACGGGGTATGGGCAGGCGATTGTTGATGGTGTGAATGGCGACTGGGGTGGGAAGCCTTTCACCGATCTGATGACGGGGCTTGATTACGCGGAGCAGCACTACAGCTTTATCGACAAGACGCGCGAGTGCGCGCTGGGCGCCAGCTACGGCGGATACATGGCGAATTGGGTGCTGGGGCATACGGATCGCTTCAAGTGCATCGTGACACACGACGGCATGTTCAATCCTGAATCGGCGTATGGGTCTACGGAAGAGATGTGGTTCAACGAGTGGGAGTTCAAGGGGCATCCGTGGGACTACTACGGGAAGCCGGATAGCGAGAATCCCTTCCGCAAATGGGCGCCAATGCTGGCTGCGAAGAACTTCAAGACGCCTACACTGGTGGTCCATGGACAGCTTGATTACAGGCTCGATGTGAGCGAGGGGTTCCAGTTGTTCGACACACTGCAGAGGCTGAAGGTGCCGAGCAAGATGCTGTACTTTCCGGACGAGGGGCATTGGGTGATGAAGCCGCAGAACTCCCAGTTCTGGTATAAGACGGTGAATGACTGGGTGGACGAGTGGACGAAATAACAGGGATAAGGGGTCAGGGATCAGGGATCAGAATCGAGCCCTTGGATACTCTGAAGGGTTGGCTTACAAGGTTGCATGTAAGCGCTAAAGATTGGCTTATAGGGTTGCGATTTCGCGTAAATGGTGGCCTATAGGGTTGCAGCTTTTTGAGCACTTAACCCTGCAGGCCACCCGAATCAACGAATTGGCTGTCGAGAAGGTTCCGAAAGTGAGCCACAGGTTGTCCAGGACTTCCCGAAATTGGTCAAAAAAGCGGACTTTAAGTGCGAAATAGGCGCATTTTGACGCCAAAAACGGCCTGAAACAGCGTATTTGGCAGGGTTTTGTAGCTGTAATTTCTCGTTATTCCCGACTGTGGGGGTGACAGAGATCAGCGAGTGGAAGCAAGGAGCTAGAAGCTGCCCTTTCAACGCAAATCCGGCAAGCCGCCCGCGTTTCTGAACGAGGCGGGGCTCTTTGAGTACGCCACCAAAGCTCTGGGCCGGCAGATGCGGACCGAAGCCGATCTGCGGCGACTGATGATGAAGCGTGTGGAGCCGGGGGAGCGGGGAAACGCGGTGATTGCGGCGGTTGTCGCGCGGCTGCACGAGTATGGCTACCTGGACGATGCTGCCTTTGCCGAGACCTACGCGCGGCTGCGGCAGGAGAACGAGAAGCTGGGCCAGCGGCGGGTGCGGCAGGACTTGCAACAGAAGGGCGTGAACAAGGAACTGATAGCCGAAACTCTCGAAGCCCGCTACGGCCAGACGAATGAGGAGGCACTGGCGCGGCAGCACCTGGAACGCAAGCGGATCCGCAAGCCGGAGAACGAGAAAGAGACCGCGCGGGTGATGCGGCGGCTGGTGACGGCGGGGTTCTCGACCGGGGTGATCTACAAGATTCTGCGGCAGTGGGATGTGCCGGAGGAGAGCCTGGCGGCGCTGGACAATCTTGAGGAGGATAGGCACGAAGAGTGAAGCAATTTTGAGAGCGATATATGGGTATCCCACCCTTTCGCCAGGAAAAAGGCGAAAGGATGGGACACGGGCACGATGAACCTTGATCGCGATTCAGGGTTGCAGGATGGCTCCCTCAGGGGCTGAAGCCCAGGTTCATTTGGTGGGTTTTGCGGCACGACTAAAGTCGTGCCCTGAAACAATGCCGGAACACCTCGGGATGCGGCACAACACTTTTGGCAATTACACTAAATAAGCCATGCAAAACCGCTCTGGGAACGAGATACGCGAAGCTTTTCTGCGCTTTTTTGAGTCGAAGGGACACCGCCGTGTGCACTCTTCCTCTTTGGTGCCTGCCAACGATCCGACGCTGTTGTTTACCAACGCCGGGATGAATCAGTTCAAAGACCGGTTTCTGGGAGCGGAGAAGCGCGCGTACTCGCGGGCGACGACTTCGCAGAAGTGCGTGCGCGCGGGCGGCAAGCACAACGACCTTGAAAACGTTGGCTTTACGCGGCGGCATCACACGTTCTTTGAGATGCTGGGCAACTTCAGCTTCGGTGACTACTTCAAGCAGGATGCGATTGCGTTTGCCTGGGAGCTGGTGACGAGCGAAGAGTGGTTCGGGATTCCCAAGGAACGGCTGTACGTGACAATTTTCGAAGGCGCGGACGGCGTGCCCCGCGACGACGAGGCCGAGGGTTTCTGGATTGCGGCCGGGGTGCCGAAGGAGCGCATCCACCAGTACGGGTTGAAGGACAATTTCTGGCAGATGGGCGAAACCGGGCCGTGCGGGCCCTGCTCGGAGATTTTTTACGACATGGGGATGGAGGACGCAGAGACTCCTGGGGTGGATATGCCGTTCGGGCAGGACGACGCGCGGTACGTGGAGATATGGAACCTGGTGTTCATGCAGTTCGAGCGCTCCGTGCTTCCAGGTTCTGGTGGAGAGACTACGAAATACCAACTGAGGCCGCTGCCGAAGCCCTCGATTGATACGGGCATGGGACTGGAGCGCGTTGCCGCCGTGCTGCAAGGCAAAGTCAGCAACTTTGAAACGGACCTGTTCACACCACTCATCGAAGCGGCCGCAGAGTTAACCGGATTCAAGTGTGCGGAATCCCAGCGCAGGTCGAAGTCGTTAGCGCCGAAAGTACCGGAAGAAAAAGATTGGCAGGCTTGGATTCTGGAAGAGAAGCTGCAATCCGCCAGTCTGCGCATCATCGCAGACCATGCACGCGCTTCGACATTTCTCATCAATGATGGCGTGCTCCCTTCGAACGAAGGCCGCGGCTACGTGCTGCGCAAGATTCTCCGCCGCGGTATCCGCCACGGACGCCTGCTCGGCCAGGAGCAGCCGTTCCTCTACCAGATGGTCTTTGCCGTCCGCGACCTGATGCAGGGTGCCTATCCCGAACTCGCCGATTCCGCCGCTCGCGTGGCAAAGGTTATCGAAGCCGAAGAGAGGCAGTTCGACCGCGTGCTAGCGAGAGGCTCGGCCGAATGGAATCAGTTGATCAATCAAAAGTGGAACGAAAATCATGCGCGGCAGCAACAATTCACGAAGGAACTTGCGGAGTCTGCTGCGCCGGCAGTCGCCGCCAAGCTTAAATCGCAATCTTTTGGCATTGATACATCCAGGATGCTGGGAGCCGACGGTGAGCCACTCCTCGAAATCGAAGATGCCATCAAACTTGGCTTACCGCCGTCGCAAGCGGAAACTAAGCTAACGGAATGGCATGAATTGAGAGCTTCGCCAAATGTCTCAGGAGCAGATGCATTTCATCTTTACGAGACTTTTGGCTTGCCACTTGATTTCATGAAGGACGCAGCGCATGACGCTGGGATTGGCTTTGACGATGCCGGCTTCGAAGCCGCCAAAGAATCCGAACAGGCTCGCGCCCGCGCAAGCTGGAAGGGTGGCAGTCAGAAATCCGCGAGCCCCGCATTTCGCGATCTGCCGAAGACGGCATTCGAAGGTTACCGCCAGCTCAACTCCACCAGCTGTGAAGTTCTCGCCATCGTCAAGAACGGCGTGGGCGTTCCCGCAGCTGCTGCGGGTGATTCGGTTGAGGTGGTGCTGGATCATACGAGCTTCTACGGCGACTCCGGCGGGCAGGTGGGCGACACGGGTTTTTTCCTGACTTTGGATGGGAATTCTACGATTGCGGAAATCACGGGCTGCGTTCTGCCGGTGCAGGGAGTGCGCGCACACAAGGCGGAGCTGAAGCAGCCGCTGGCTGTGGGCGATCGCGTGAATACGGTCGTCGATGGCGAGCGCCGCAACTCCATTCGCCGCAATCACACTGGAACACATCTGCTGCACGCTGCGCTGCGCCAAGTTCTGGGTACGCACGTAAAGCAGGCTGGCTCGGCGGTCCATCCTGAGCGGCTGCGCTTCGACTTCTCTCACTTTGCGCAGGTCGCCGATGAGGATTTGGAAGAGATTGAGTCGATCGTAAACCGCGAGGTGCTGGCCAATGCGACGGTCGAAACTCTTGAGGACGTGCCGATTGATGCGGCGGTGAACGAGTACCATGCGATGGCGCTGTTCGGCGAGAAGTACGGCGACAAGGTTCGCGTGGTGAAGTTGTCGGATGGATTTTCGACGGAGCTTTGCGGCGGCACACATACGAGCGCCACGGGCGAGATTGGGCTCATCAAGATTATGGCTGAGGAGTCGGTTTCCTCGGGTGTGCGTCGGCTTGAGGCGATCACCGGTTTCGGTTCGCTGAAAACTTTCCGCGAGGATTTTGCGGTGGCGCAGGTAGCCGCGCAGGTCGCGGGCACCCCTGCGGGGGGCAGACTTTCGGACGGATTACTTGCTAGGTTAAATGCGCAGGAAGATGAGATGAAGAAGCTGCGCCGTGAGCTGGATGAGATGCGGATGAAGTCGGCCGCTGGCGCGCTGGATGAGGCGATGAGCGGCGCTGTGGATGTGAAAGGCGTGAAGCTGGTGACGCTGCGCGCCGACTCGCTGGAGCGCGGGCAGTTGCGAACGCTGGTGGATAACCTGAAGCAGAAACTTGGCGAGGGTGTGGTGGTGTTGGCGTCTGCGCAGCCTGAGGGTAAGGTGGCGCTGATTGCCGGAGTTACGCCGGGGCTGACGAAGCGGATTCAGGCGGGGAAGCTGGTGGGCGGCGTGGCGAAGCTTGTAGGCGGATCGGGCGGAGGGAAGCCGGAGATTGCCGAGGCGGGTGGCAAGGACCAGACGCAGATTGATGCGGCGCTGAAGGCGGCTGCGGGGATTGTTGGGGAGTTGCTGGGGTAGAGGTGATTCTCACTATCCCACCCTAGCCACAAAAANNATCGGAAGCGGCCCTTTTGTTGGACAAAAATGAACGGTTACCGCAGCTTGAAGTTGTATGCCGCGCCGAAGTTGATGATGGGGTAGTACTGGAACGGGTTCACATCGTTCCTGTACTTGACGAGCTGAGCCTGCAGGTTTGCCTGCACAGTGGGGTCAGTGGCCACATTGACGCAGTTCTGTCCCTGGGCATCGCAGGCTTGTCCGCTGGTGAGAACCATATTGATGGTAGGAGCGCCAACGAAGGCCGCGCCGATTTCAAACGGGAACGACCAATGCCCACCGCGTCGAGGGATCATGTTTCCCCAACCGGTGGTCATGGCGAATGTGGGGTTACGCGAGTTCAGGCCCAAGGCGCCGTTGCCTTTGATGGGGTTTGCGCTCGACGCATAGTAAGTGACGCCGTTCAGCGTAAAGCTGGTGCCGCCGGCGACAGTTACATCGGCGGCGACGTTATTCTGGTTGTAGAACAATGCCCCTGGGCTCAGACGGAAGCCGTGGTTCGGGAAGGGATAGAAGTCGACGGAAGCTCCGGCCGTGGCGAAGTTCAATTTGCCGTTGATGTTCAAGCCGTTGGTTGAGATGTTGTTGACGTTGTAATTGAAGAGGTTGCCCACGCCGCGCAGGTTGATATAACGGCTAGCGTTAACAGCAACCTGCATGTTGACGCCCATTGGCGAGACTCCGCCGCCCAGGGCGAGGCGCGAAAATGGGCGGACGGTTGAATCGATGGGTTTCGTAGCGAGAGAACTTACGCTGGTGGCCGGTGCGGACAGCATGGCTTGTTCGCCCTGCAGGGACGATGATTGTGCGGATAATGCTGCGGAACCGGTGAGAAGGACCAGTGTCAGGCAAAGAACAGAACATTTCATGCAAAAGCCTCCAAAGAGTCGAGATTGGATACCCGGCAATTCGATCCTTAGGTCCTGAAACTGAGCCGGGCTTCATTGTGTAATTTATTCGTATAACTGCACGTGCAACACCACGCCGGGTGGGGGGTTATTTCGAAATCCTAATGTTGGAGATTGGCCGGCACAATGCCCCTTTTGTGCCAGGGAATGCCACCAGCGTCACGAAAGACTGCGCGGACAGGGCAGCGGATGGGGCAAATGCATTAATCTGAGCGAATGGCCGGGCAGGATCAGGATCGTGCAAAAATCGCCGCGCTGCGCCTCCGTCTGATTGAGTGGTACGGAAGCAATCGTCGCGACCTTCCGTGGCGCAAAACCCAGGGACCGTACGCTATCTGGGTCTCTGAGATCATGTTGCAGCAGACTCGAGTGGCCGTGGTAGTTGAACGCTACCAGGCATTCATGGCGCGTTTTCCCACGCTTGTTGTGCTGGCCGAGGCATCGGAACAGGACGTGCTGGCGCTATGGAGCGGGCTGGGCTACTACCGGCGTGCACGCATGTTGCACAAGGCGGCGCAGTTTGTGGCCAGCAACTACGAGGGCAATCTGCCGGTCACTTCGGTTGAGTTGCGTGCGCTGCCCGGCATTGGCCCGTACACGGCAGCGGCCATTGCGAGCATCGCGCACGGCGAGCCGGTGGCGGTAGTGGACGGCAACGTGGAGCGGGTGCTGTGCCGCATGGCTGGATGGGAGTCCGCGAGCCGCGCCGGAGCAGCCGCACTGCGCCGCAAGATTGAGAAGCTGGCGGCGCGGCTGGTGGATCCCGAACGTCCCGGCGACTTCAACCAGGCGATGATGGAACTGGGCGCAACGGTTTGCCTGCCACGCAATCCGAAGTGCCTGGTATGCCCGATTTCCGCAGACTGCAAGACACGCGGCGAGCACAAGACGTCGCCCCGGCCGCGCATGTTGAGCCGCGAGGTTGGCCACGCACTCTCGGTGCGGATGGGCCGCAGTGCAGGCAAGGCACGCGGCCCCGGCAGCAGGGAGGTTCTGCTGGAACAGCGCCCTGAGACAGAGACGGTGATGCCGGGGTTGTGGGAGCTGCCCGTGTTGCGCGAGCCTGCTGTTCCGGAAAAGGACCTGCGCATGACGGTGCGCCACGCCATCATGCAGGTGAACTACTACGTGCGCATCCGCACAGTATTTGAAGACGATGTTGATGCGATGACGGTGCCGGGCGATGTGCGCAGGTGGGCTCCGTTGAGCGAGGCTGCGCGGATGGCGTTGACCGGGCTGACGCGCAAGGTGCTCTCGCGAGCTCACCTGCTGCCTACGGTCGCGCTGGATGCGATTGCTCCACGGCGGGATGGGGAAGTACTCTAAAGAAGACAACTCCAGTAATCATTTGAGCGAAACTTTCGCAATATCTGCACAATCCACGGAGATTTCATGCGTCCTTTTCTGGTTTTAGCCGTCGTGTCAGCAGCCGTTTTAGCCGTACCTCTGGCCAACACGCAGCAACCCAATGCTGCTTCTGTTCCCGCGATTGCGGGGCTGCCGCAGGCGGCACGGGATGCGGCAGCCTCCATCGATCCGGAGAAGATTCGCGCGCACGTGCGGTTTCTTTCGCTCGATCTGATGGAAGGGCGGGGACCTGGCACGCGCGGAGACCAGCTGTCTGCTGAGTACATGGCCACGCAGTTTGCGCTGGCAGGGCTGGAGCCGGCGGGGGACAACGGAACGTACTTTCAACGCGTTCCGCTGTTTGCTGTGCACACTGTCGAGGACAAAACGAAGTTTGCCTTCATTCCTGCGAACGGCGCGCCGATGGAGCTCGCCTACAGTTCGCAGATCGTTTCCAAGGACCAGACCGGGCAGGAAGCCGCGGACTTCGATGTTCCGATCGTTTTTGTCGGCTACGGGATTGATGCGCCGGAGTACAACTGGAACGACTACGCAGGCGTGGATGTAAAAGGCAAGATCGCGCTGGTCATTGTGAACGAGCCGCCTTCCGACGACGAGAAGTTCTTCAAGGGCAAGGCTCTCACGTATTACGGGCGCTGGACTTATAAATATGAGGAGGCAGCGCGGCGCGGGGCTGTGGGCGTGCTGATCATTCACCGCACCGATCTGGCGAGCTATCCGTGGGATGTGGTGCGGAACTCGCAGGCGATCGAAAAGAGCTATCTTCAGGGCGATCCTTCTGCTACTTTGCGCGCCGCGGCGTGGATTCAGCATGACGTGGCGCAGCAACTGCTGACGATGGCCGGGCTCGGCGATCTGGATCAGGCGATCGATGCGGCGGGGAAGCGCGGATTTCATGCAGTTGAATTTCCCGTGAGGTTGCGGGCGCATGTTGAAAGCCGCGTCCGCCGCTATGACAGCACGAACGTCATGGGCCGCGTGGCTGGTGTGAGTTCTGCTGACCAGGCTGTTCTTTACTCTGCGCACTACGATCACCTCGGCATCGATCCAAACGCCAAGGGGGATAACATTTATAACGGCGCGGCCGATAACGGCACTGGCTGTGGCGTTCTGCTCGAACTGGCGCGCGCTTTTGCGCAGTCGAAGGTGCGTCCGCCCCACGCGGTCTATTTTGCGTCGGTCACGGCAGAGGAGCAGGGGCTGCTGGGTTCGCAATATCTGGGGATGCACCCGCCTGTTCCCGCGGGGCACATTACACTCGACCTCAATTACGACATGCTGCTGCCCATAGGCGTTCCGCTCTCGGTGAACCTGGGCGGAGCTGAGCGCACTGACTTCTGGCCCACGGTTCAGAGTGTTGCCAAGGCATTTGACCTGGAGCTGCAACCTGACTCAAATCCGATGGCCGGCCACTATTACCGCTCCGACCATTTCTCGCTGGCAAGGGTCGGCATCCCCGGCATTTCGGTTGGCCAGGGCGATCTGTTTGAGGGGCACAAGCAGGAGTGGGGCCACGAGCAGTTTGCGGATTTCACCGCACACCACTACCACCAGCCATCCGACGAGTACCATGCCGACTGGGATTTCAGAGGCAACGCCAAAATGGCGCGATTCGGCTTTGTGCTCGGCTGGCTGGCCAGCGCCCAGCCGAAGTCCGTGGAATGGAATTCCGGCGATGAGTTTGAAGCAGCGCGGAAAGCAAGCCGGGCTCAATAGCGACTGGTAAGTTCACGGGGCCGGCGGAGGACTCCGCGGATATATCAGTTGCACCTTCGTTTTTGGCGGATTTTTATGGCTCCTCGGCGGGGAACAGGGCATAATTTGCCTGCGTGGGTATCTTTCCCGAAGGAGACCAGACAATGGCTGCAGTTGACTGGAACGCAGCAATTCGCTATGCCCAACTCGTCGGCATCGCCTACAGTGTGGCGCCGGCCGGCGCATACACGCCCGGCACGGTTGCGGCGATTTCCCAAGCCGGCTATACGTTCGTCGATGCTCTTTACGGCAATGAACTGGCCACAGACGTCTCACCTCATATAGGTGAGACAGTGACTTACGGTTTTCTGGCAACGTCGGCCGCCGGAGAACTCGTGGCGGCGATTCGCGGAACAGAAACAATTCAGGAATGGCTCCATGATTTTTCGTTCCTGTTTGTTCCAAACCCGATCCACGCGGGCGGCGGACTCACCGAGGATGGCTTTGCCGCAATCTACAGGTCGTTGCGTGCGGGCGCAGACCCCAACTCACCTTCCGCCATTGCCGCAATTGCGAACCTGGTTGGCAAAGGCGGAGTATCGCACATTACAGTTACCGGACACAGCCTGGGAGCCGCGCTTGCAACTCTGCTCGGTTTGGATGTCGGCCTCAATAGCGGAGTTGGAGCCAAGGGGACGTCAGTCTACACCTTTGCGAGCCCCCGGGTAGGGGAACTCTTCTTTCAACACACATACGATTCGGTTGTGCCAGACTCCTATCGCGTCCACAACCGGACAGACATCGTGCCGCAGGCGCCTCTTTATCCTTATGAGCATGTGGGGAACGACTTGGAGGTGGTTTCGCCCTTCAATTCGGTCAACGCTAACGCGGCATGCTGGCACAGTCTCGACACGTACTTATGGCTGATGGATAAGGAGGTGGGTGGGAACAGCCTGAAAGTCGATCTGCAATGCCGGGGATCGGCATACCCGGGGCCGGTGTAGACCTGTGGTGATGGTCCAGGTTTAGAGTGGAGTGGCTCAGTAGTAGTCTGCGCAGCTGAGGTAATAGCCGCACTGGGTGCAGACGAGCTTGCAGTGGTGGCCGGTGAGCCGGTGACCGCAGGTGGGGCATACCTGGCAATGGTGCTCGACCGGCTGCTCGCCTGGTTGAGTGCCGGACGGGGCTACCTGCGAGACGTCGCCCGGCTCACCATGTGAGAAACTGACCGTAAAATCGGGATCAAAATCGGGGTCCAGGGCTAACGGCCGCTGCGGCAACATGCACGACAGATTACCATGAGAGAGCGGGCGCTGGAGCCGCGTAAAGATCCGGCATGCGCCTCAGGCATCAACTCTCCGGCTGCGCCCATGCTTCTCCTGGCGGCGCATCGGACAAATCAACCGGATATCCAATCCCCCAAGGAGGGACTATGGCTAGCAAGGCAAGTGCGGTTTGGACAGGTTCACTGAAGGAAGGCAAAGGCACCATCTCTACAGCGACGGGCGTGCTGAAGAACGCGAACTATTCCTTCGCTACGCGTTTTGAAGGCGCCGACTCCGGCACCACTCCCGAGGAGTTGATCGCGGCGGCCCACTCAAGCTGTTTCTCGATGGCCCTGGGAGCGGAGTTGGGCGGCGCCGGGCTGACACCGACGAAGATCGAGACCCAGGCGGCGGTCACCCTGGCCAAGACGGATGGGGGCTTCGCAGTCACCAAGATTGTCCTCACAACGACCGCCATCGTTCCCGGCGCCAGCAAGGAAGCTTTCGACAAAGCCGCTGCCGACGCCAAGGCCGGCTGCCCCATCTCGAAGCTGTTCGCCAACAACACCGAGATAACGCTAGACGCCAAGCTGGTGTAAGGAAAGCCCTGATAGGGGCCTTCAAACTTTGATGTGTCATCGACCGATGCCTGCCGCGCTTTCGTCAAATGAGAGCGCGGCAGGTTGTTTTCCTGACCTCGCTCTTGAACGCGGGAGCAGCGGACTGCAATTCGGGTGCAACGATGAAGAAATACAAGTTCAAGGCGACAATTCAACCAGGCATCAGCGGCGGCGCCGTTTTTCCCTACGATGTTGAACGGGAATTCGGCACAAGGGCCAGGGTCCCGGTAAAGTCGACCCTCGACGGCGTGCCGTACAGCGGCTCGCTCATCAAGTGCCGCGGAACATATGCTGGGTGTGCTCAAAGCGATTCGCGAGCAGATCGGCAAAGGACCCGGAGATACCGTTCAGGTAGAGGTTTGGAAGGACGAGGAGGTCAGGACGCTCGACGTTCCCGCTCCTTTTGCTGCGTTGCTCAAGAAGCAAGGCCTTCTGGCTGGTTTTGAAAAACTCAGTTACACCCACCGCAAGGAATATTGCCGCTGGATTGCTGAGGCCAAAAAAGAAGAGAGCCGATCGAGTCGCATGGCAAAGGCTGTTGAGATGCTCCGCGGAGGCATAAAAACTCCCGGTTAGTGCGATCGCATTCGATATGCATCGGCTATTTGACACCACGTCCCGCATTTGCGAGACTCAAGGTTGCTGCCATGTTCGGCGAACAACGCTGAGCATGTATACCGTGCCGAAGTGGCGGAATTGGCAGACGCGCGTGGTTCAGGTCCACGTACTCGCAAGGGTGTGGGGGTTCGAGTCCCTTCTTCGGCACCAGCCGTTTAGAATCAATAGATTAGGTAAGCTTCCTAAGAAAAGCCAGCGGTAAAGCTTAGTTTTCCTGTTTTTTCGGTATTGACCGAGAGGAAAACTTTGATACCAGTGGCAACCCAAAGTACATTACCGAACCTTACTCTCAGTCAGAACGCACGCCTGTATAAGTACGTCCGACTTCCGAACGGCTGGAAATAGCCGGGACGAGTTGGTCTGGATCGCTATGTTTCAGGAAGACTCCTGATGCACCGGCTTATCCGGCCGACAGTCTGGGATACACGACGGGCATAGCCGTTGAAGCGGACAGGTCGAAGTGGTCGTTGCGCTATGGATTCTTCCAGTTGCCGAATCAAAGGAACGGTTTTACCGCCGAAGCCCAGTTCCTTATGTGGCCAGGAGACAGCACTGCGGGCGACAACAGGTTTTCCACGATTGGGGGATGGTGGCCGAAGGCGAGCGCCGGTACAGCATCGGCGCCCACCCGGGAGTTGTCCGCCCCTTGACATTCGTCAATCAGGGGGAATTCGGCAGTTACAAAGCGGCTCTCTCGGTCCCTGGAGCCGACATCTCCCAGACGCACGCCAACCGTCACACGTTTGGTTTCGGCTTGAATGCGGAACAAGAAATCACCAAGAATGTCGGCGTGTTTTCTCGCGCGGGGTGGAACGACGGCCATAACGAAGCCTGGATGTTCACCGACATCAACCACTCCGGATCGTTGGGCATCAGCGTCAAGGGCGAAGCATGGCGTCGCCCCGACGACACCGTCGGCATTGCCGGGGTGATCAGTGGGATTTCGAAGGTGAATCAGGATTTCCTAGCGGCCGGCGGCGCGGGCATTCTCGATGGCGACGGTTCTCTAAACTACGCTGCGGAAGGGGTTCTAGAGGCATACTACGACTTCCAAATTTCAAAGCACATTCGCGCTGCGCTTGACTACCAGTTTGTGGCCAACCCGGCCTTCAACAGCGCTCGCGGCCCGGTCTCTGTCCTTGGCACGCGAATGCATTGGGATTTCTAGCCCCAGAATAGAGGGCGATACCGGATAAGATGAGAGGTGCTCTGATGAGACGAAGGCAGCGCACACACAACATAAGGCAACTAGCGTTTCCGGTGTTTTATATCGTGTGGACGCTATTACTGTTGCTTTGGGTGATGTGGCTCGTTCGCAGCCATTGAACGAGAAGCTTGCGAGGCGCGGATGGGCGCGTTACAGAGGAGAACGATATGACTGCTGTCACAGCATCCCAGTTTGTCCTGCACCTGGCTTTCGCAAACGCATGACCAGCACATGCACCAATGCCTTGGCCGCCGCCGGTGCTTCAACCGGTTTCTAGCTGTGCAGGCTTCGCAGATGGAAGGATTGAGTATGAAGGCTTCGCCAGAGCAAGGCTCGTTGAGTAAGAACGAGCAGCAAAATCACGATGCTCGATTAGCCATGCGGATATCTTTGATCGTCGGCGTCCTGATGCTCGCCGGGAAGATGACAGCCTACCTACTCACCGGATCGGCAGCCATCTTTTCCGACGCTGCTGAATCGGTAGTGCATGTGGTGGCCGTTGCGTTTGCGGTCTTCAGTCTTTGGCTGAGTATCCGGCCGGCGGTTGCACAATTCCAGTATGGATACGAGAGGATCGCATTCTTTTCCGCAGGGTTTGAAGGCGCGATGATCGTGTTGGCCGCGGGCAGCATCGTGGTTACGGCAATTCACAAATGGAGACACGGCCTGGTTCTGGATAACCTTGGGCATGGGATGGTTCTGATCGTAGTCGCCGGGATATTGAATGCTGCTCTTGGGTGGTACTTGCTGCGGATTGGCAGGCAGAATCACTCGCTCATTCTTGAAGCGGACGGGAAGCACGTCCTGACCGATAGTTGGACCAGCTTTGGTGTCGTTGCTGGTTTGCTACTTGTGATGATGACCGGATGGAAACCTTTCGATCCACTTGTCGCCTTCGCCATAGCGGCAAACATTCTGTGGTCTGGCGGACGGCTGATCTGGCAATCTTTGAAGGGACTACTTGATTACTCTGACCCTAAGGTTGGTCATCAGATTCGCGGCCGGCTCGACGCCATTTGCGAGGGACTTGGGCTCCAATATCATGGAGTGCGTTTTCGCACGACCGGCTATCGTCAAATCATTGAGGTGCACCTGTTGTTTCCGCACACCATGGAGTTGGGGGAGGCACACCGCCTGGCGACTCTGGTAGAAGAACGCCTGTCACTCGATCTGGAGATGCCCTCTGAAGTGACCACTCACCTGGAATCACTCTATGATCATTCCGAGGTCCACCATGTGCAGCACTACACAGGACGGCCTGAATAACAACGGCACATTTGCCGCAACCGGACTGACAAAAAGTCGCCCTATTCTTAGATGCAGACAGTGGTTGTACTGACAGCCAACGTTCTGTTTACCGATCATCCGCTCGGCGCATAGCCGAGAACTCGGAAACCCTTCGGAAAGTCAACTTGCCGGGACATGTCTTGCCTCTGCGCGGCACAGCCGTTTTCGAAAAGAACTACCAAGGTCTTAAGAGCCGATTGATTTGAAACCGCAGGTACGAAAGACCGCTATACCCCACCTTAATCGTTCACGTCAGACTTCAGCCAATCGGAGGAGTGCTTTTCAATTGCGATTCTCACCAGTTGGCTCCTCGTTCTTACGCCTGCCTTTCGAAAGAGTTCCTGGATCACAGCCTTGATTGAACTTTCTGAGGCATTCAGCTTCCATGCGATTTCCTTGTTCGCGAGTCCATCGAGTATGCCTCTCAGGACTTCGCTCTGGCGGGAACTCAGAGGCCGCGTGTGTTCCATACGATCTGTCTGGGCACTTCTGGCTGCAACAAGGGAACGGACGGCTCCCGTGTCCAGCCAAATCTCATTATTTGCAACCCGATGGATCGCCGCAACAAGTTGGTCTGGGACGCTGTGCTTCAGAAAGACTCCCGATGCACCGGCTTCCATAATTTGAAGAGTTGCCGCATCGGTCATGCCGGCAGTCACCATCAGGACCTTCACTGGGCTATGGCGATTCTTTAGTTCAACAAGCAGGCGGTATCCCTGCTCGTCGCCCAAGTCGTAATCGAGCAGCACCACATCTGCTGGTGTTGCCGACAGCGCAGAAACAGCCTCGGCCACGGTCGCGCATTGACCCACGACTTGGAAATCAGGAGTAGTTTCTAAAAGCCTGCTGAGGCCTTCGCGGAAGAGGCTGTGATCATCCACCATCAATATTCGGATATGGCGCATTGCTCTTCCTGTTCGGATGAAATCGCCGGGGTCAAGTATACCGTGAAGCAAGCGCCTTCGGAAATCGGCTTGTAGCGCAACTCTCCGCCGAAGGAATGCAGAAACGCCTGGGATAGATAAAGGCCGAGCCCGGTTGCTTCCGCGCCGGCCTGGAAGGGATGGAAGAGGTGTTCCGGGTGGGCGACGCCACCACCGCTATCCGCGACTTCAACCAGAATCCGGTCATTCTCTCTTCTTGCGGTAACAGAAAGCGCCCGATTTTCATTCTTCGAGAGAGCCCGAATACTGTTGGTGATCAAATTCAGAAAGACCTGCATGAGGCTTGGCCGGTCAGCCCATACGAGCGGCAAACCCAGCTCCATAATCCATTTTGTTTCGATACTTTCTTCCTGCAATGACGGCGCAACCACAATCTTCAACTCATCCAGAAGAATCGACAGATCAACCTCCGTTGCCTCTGTAGTGGCCTGGCGGAGATTCACACTGGCAATGCGTTCAAGCGCCACAGCAAGATTATCCAGGGCTTCGAAATCCTTGTTTCCCGCAAGCAGTCCATCGCGCGCAAGGTTTTGGTGCACGACGGCAATCGCTCCGCACACATTGCGAACCTCATGAGAGACCGCGCCTATAGCGATCCTGGATCCTGCGAGAAGCTGGTGCAGGCCCGAAACTTCGTAGGTTCGAAGATCTTCCGAGGCATCGAGCACCATTGCTGTCAGCCGCGTTCCTGCATTTGTCCGGTAGGTGGAAAAGCAAATGTCGGCCAGAAATGTCTCTCCATCCTCGCGCTGGCCGCGTGCTTGCATCACGGTGCGGAGAAGTTGCTGGGAGGAGTCCTGCATCGAGATATTTGCCAGAGCAGGCAGATGGCGATGGATGGACCTTCCTGAAAGCTCTCCCTGAGGCACGCCCAATAGCCGATGCGCGGCCTCATTGGCGGTCAAGACGCAGCCGTCCGAATCGGCTGTCAGGATAGCGACTGGACTGCTTTCGATCAATATCCTCAATTGCTCTTCGGCGTCGCGACGCGCATCGCTCTGGCGTTCGATCTCGTGAACGTGTTCCTCTGCTACGCGGCGGTTCCGGTTCACCTCGCGAATAAAGAGCCCTGCTCCAGCAAAGGCGGCTAAATAGAGCACGTCCCGGGAGATGCCTGATCTCAGGTTCCATGCCAAATCACTGAAGGTTTCCGCGAGGAAGGTACACAGTGCAGCAACGGCGCAAATCTGCCAGCGGGCCAGCACACTTCCAACCATCAGCATGGGTACCAGGTAGAGGAATCCGAGCAGAACCTCAGCAACCACCCACCAGTCCAGAAGCGCAATGGCTGCAATCAGGAGCCCCGCCTTGAGCAGTACAGTTCGCTTGTTGCCCTTGAAAAGCAGGCCGTACATAGGCACCTGTTGTGCTGCGCCGGCGAGATCGGCATAGCTGCACGAATTATAGATACCACGTGTGCCGCAGAACGTAAGGATTCCGCAAGGGCAGGAGATTTGGCCAAAAGATAGGGTCTCTATGGCCAAAAGATTGGTTTGACACGCCTGAAAGATAGCGCGATGCAGGCGTGCGTGCGCACTATCCTGAGGCAGTCCCATGCGCACTCCACTCTGGCATGAGTGTGCTTGCTCGACATTGAACCGCGATCCAGATGAACGTCCGAGGTTATTCATGCAGATTTTGAGATTCCTGCGCTGGGGCTCACGCAGCGTTGGAATCGTAGTGCTCGTACTACTGGTTACAGGTTCGGAAGCTAGGGCGCAGCAAAGCCTCACCTGGGACCAGGTGAAGCTGAAGTTTGAAGCCGCTAACCCGACGCTCAAGGCGGATGAAATTAACGTGCAGGAGATGAAAGCCGAGGAAACTACTGCCTTCTTGCGGCCCAATCCTGGGATCGGTCTGTCGAGTGATGGACTTCAACTCGCCCCTCACACGACGGCCGGATTGGGCACGCACTGGCTGCCGCTCACGGGCAATCAGCTTGTGCCAAGCATCAATTATCTGCACGAACGGCAGCACAAGAGGGAGTTGCGCCTGGAGACCGCGAAGGATGGAACGGAAATCGCCGGATCGCAGCACGAGGATCTCGAACGCAATCTGATCTTCGACCTGCGTTCGGCATTTGTACAGACGCTCCAGGCCAAGGCTGTCCTCGAACTGGCGAAAGCCGACCTCGAATACTACGACAAGATTATCGACATCAGCCGCAACCGCTTCAAAGCCGGCGACATTGCCAAGATCGATTTGGCCCGTATCGAACTTCTGCGGGTGCAATATGAGGTGGAAATTGAAACCGCCACCGTCAATCTTCGCACAGCAAAGATTCAGCTCATGCAACTCATCGACGAACGCTCGCCGGTCGATCAGTTCGATGTAACGGGACACTTCGAGTGGAGTGACGCACTACAGCCGCTGAACGATTATCACCAGATCGCATTGGACAACCGGCCGGACCTAAGGGCCGCCGTCGAATCCATTCAGCAAACCAAAACAAACTACAAACTCGCAGTCGCAAATGGTTCCACTGATCCGACGTTCAGTACCTGGTATTCGTACAATCCCGCGTTCAACAACCCGTTCGGACGCTATACGCTCGGAGCCAGCGTAAACATTCCTTTGCGCGTCTTCGACCGCAACCAGGGCGAAAAGGCGCGAACTTTGCTGGATATTGGACGCAGCGAGAAGACAGCGGACGCGGCGCAGGCGCAGGTGTTCACCGATGTCGACTCCTCCTACGAGCTGTTGCGTAGCAACATCGCGTTACTAAAACCGTACAAAGAACAGTATCGGGATCAGGCCACATATGTGCGCGACACGGTGACCTATGCCTACCAGCACGGCGGCGCTTCGCTGATGGACTTTCTCAACGCGCAGAGCGACTACCGCCAGGTGCAACTGGCCTATGTGCAATTGATCGGCGCCTATCTGACTGCCGCAGGGCAACTCAATCTCGCCGTCGGGCGCGAGGTAATTCAATGACGAGTAGGTCGATTGTTATGTGTGCCGGCTGCCTTGCTGCATGTCTCTCGCTTGCGGCTTGCAAGAAGGCGTTCAATCCGGCGGACGGCGCTTCGCAAGCTCAGCAAGTAATAGCAGCAGGCAACGAGGGCCTGGTTACGGTTGACAACCCGGATCAGTTTCCGTTGGTGGCGGCAGACAAGGTGGAGGCTGCCGCGCAGTTAAACGTTACCGGTTCGGTCTTTCCCGACGTCTCGCGTGAGATTCCCGTGATCTCGCTGGCAAACGGCCGCGTGGTCGACATCAAGGCCCAACTCGACGACCACGTGAAGAAGGGTGACCTACTGCTCAAGGTGCAAAGCCCGGACGTTTCTGGAGCCTTTGACATCTACCTGAAGGCGGCCAACGACGAACAGCTCGCCAACAAGGCCTACCTTCGCGCACAGAGCCTCTACGACCATGGCGCTATCTCGCAATCCATGTTGGAACAGGCCGAAGACACGGAGAAGGATGCGCAGGCTGATCTGACCGCGGCTGAAGAGCAATTGAAAACCCTGGGCGTTGACAAGAACCATCCGAGCAGTGTGGTGAATGTTTATGCGCCGATCTCGGGCGTCATCATAGCTCAAAACGTTACGCAGGCCGCCGCCGCCGGCGTCAACCTGTCCGGCTCCGCAACAGCATTTACAATTGCCGATCTTTCGACAATCTGGATCATTTGCGATGTGTACGAAAACGACATCCCTAAGATTCAACTGGGGCAGATCGCAAAGATCCGGATCGGTGCCTATCCTGACAAAGCGCTGTCCGGCCGTGTCAGCGATATCGGCCCTGTGCTCGATCCCAACATACGCACCGCTAAAGTGCGCATCGAAATTGCAAATCCCGGCATTCTCCGGCTCGGCATGTTCGTCAACGCGACGTTTACAAGCAACAAGAAGGATACATTCGCCGCTGTCCCATCTTCCGCCATTCTGCATCTGCATGATCGAGACTGGGTATTTGTTCCAGCGGACGGAAGCAAATTCCGGCGTGTGGAAGTGGGGACCGGCGACACGTTGCCGGGGAACAGGCAGCAGATAGTCTCCGGCATCGCGCCCGGCCAGCGGGTAGTGCGGGATGTTCTGAACCTTGAAGCAACGCTGGAGGCGCAATGATTCGCAGGCTGGTCGATTTTGCGCTTCAGAATCGGCTTCTCGTCCTGGCGATCGGCATCCTGCTCTTCGCCTGGGGCATCGTCTCCTTCCATCGGCTGCCGGTCGAGGCATATCCCGACGTTGCGAACAATTATGTCGATGTCATCGCGCAATGGCCAGGCATCTCCGCCGAGCAGATCGAACAACAAGTCACCATTCCCATCGAAACAACGATGAACGGCATTCCCGGAATTGCCCATGTCCGCTCGTGGTCGATCTTCGGGCTCTCGACCGTGGAACTGGTTTTCGGCGAAGACACGTCAGACTTCGAGAACCGCGAGCGAGTTCTCGAACGCCTTTCGCAGGTAACGTTGCCTCAGGGCGTCATTCCCCAGATGGGGACTGACTGGAGCCCGGTGGGCCAGATCTATTTCTATTCTTTAGAAAGTTCGAATCCAGAGTACGACGTCATGAATCAGAAGACGCTCGAAACCTGGGCGATAGAGAAGAATCTCAAGTCCGTTCCCGGCGTGGTGGACATCAATCCCTTCGGTGGGCCGACCCGTGAATACCAGGTCCGCATCGATCCCGACAAACTCATCGGTTATGGACTCGGCCTAAGCCAGGTTGAGCAGCAGCTCACGAATAACAATGCAAATGCGGGAGGCAGCTTCATTGAGGAGGGTAAGCAGCAGGTCAACGTTCGCGAGGTTGGCCTGGTCAAAAACATTCAGGACATCGGAAACACAGTCCTCACCACCAAGGGCGGTACCCCGGTCCGGGTGAAGGATATTGCCGTCGTCGACCAGGGCCCTGAGATTCGGTTGGGCCGGTTTGGCAGGGCCACGCATTTGCCAGACGGGAAGATCATCGACAACGACGATGTCGTTTCGGGGATCGCCGCGCTGCAAAAAGGCGCGGATGCTCAGCCCACGCTGGACGGTATCCATCAGAAAGTGAAAGAACTGAACGACCAGATTCTGCCGAAGGGTGTCAAAATCGTTCCCTTCATCGACAGAAGCGACCTGCTTCACTTCACTACGCACACTGTTCTGCACAACCTTGGCGAAGGAATCTTCCTGGTTGTCATTATTCTGTTTCTCTTTCTCGGAAATACGCGTGGTGCGCTCATTGTGGCGCTCACCATCCCGTTCTCCCTGCTCTTTGCGGCCATTTGTCTCGACCTGAAACACATCCCGGCCAATCTACTTTCNNTGGTGGTGGATGGCGCGGTGGTGATGGTGGAAAACATTGTTCGCCATCTCTCTCGTGAAGATGTGAACGGAAGGCCAATTTCTGAACGAATCGCCGAAGCGGCGCACGAGGTCCAGCGGCCGGTCTTCTACGCGATCTCCATCATCATCACTGCATATCTGCCCATCTTCACACTTCAGGCTGTGGAAGGCCGCCTCTTCCGGCCCATGGCATGGACAGTCGCCTTCGCGTTGCTGGGTGCGCTCCTGTTTTCTATGATCCTCGCTCCGGTCCTCTCCAGCTTGTTGTTCAGCAAAGGCACGAAGGAATGGAAAAACCCGGTCATGGAGTTCCTCCGGGAACGATACCGTCGAGCCGTTACCTGGACCATCCACCATCACGGGCTTACCATCGGCGTCGGTGTGACTGGCCTGTTTCTCGCCATCTACCTCGCTTTTGGCGGCGTCATCGGATCCGAGTTCCTTCCCCACCTTGACGAGGGCGCACTCTGGGTGCGCGGCGAATTGGTTCAGAGCGCTGGACCCAGTGAAGGTATCCGAGTTGCCAATGAAGCAAGAATCCTGCTCTGCTCGTTTCCTGAAGCGAGCGACTGCACCAGTCAGACCGGCCGGCCAGATGACGGGACCGACCACACCGGCTTCTTCAATACGGAATTCTTCGTGGGCCTGAAGCCGAAAGAGCAGTGGCGTCCGTGTTTCACCAGAACAAAGACAATCTGATCGCAGCCATGAACCTCGAGCTTACGAACAGATTCCCCGGCGTCAGTTGGGGATTCTCGCAGCCCATCGAGGACAACATGGAGGAAGCTGTGAGCGGAGTCAAGGGCGAGCTTGCAACCAAGGTCTATGGCGAAGACCTGCACACGCTCGAAGACAAGGCTAACCAAATCGCTGCCATCATGAGTCACGTTCCGGGAATTAGTGACCTGGGGTACCGGGCAGCCTGACCTGAACTACGTGGTGGACCGCCAGGCAGCCGCACGCTGGCAGATCAATGTGGCGGATATCCAGGATGCTATCCAGACGGCGGTTGGAGGCAATACTCTCACTCAGGTTCTGCGAGGCGAAGAAGTTTATAACCTCACATTGCGCTATCTCCCTCAGTATCGGGATACGAGGGAAGCGATCGACAACATTCGACTGTTGTCGCCCACAGGAGAGCGAGTTTCGTTGGCCCAACTCTGCACCGTCAAAGAAGCGGACGAGGGTTCTGAAATCTATCGCGAGAACAACCAGCGCTATGTCGCCATCAAGTACAGTGTCCGCAATCGGGCTCTGGGCGATGCCGTGAGGGAGGCCATTCAGAGAGTCGACGCGCAGGTGAAGCTTCCCCGCGGCTATCACATTGCGTGGGAGGGTGAGTTCCAAAGCGAGCTACGAGCGGAAGCGCGAATGCTGGTCATCGTGCCGATCACCGTGCTGCTAATCTTCATCATCCTGTATTCGATGTACAAGTCCTTCAAGTGGGCGATCCTGATTATGGCCACCGTGGCGATGGCCAGCATCGGCGGCCTGCTGGTTCTCCTGATTACCCGGACAAACTTCAGCGTCTCGTCGGAAGTGGGCTTCCTCGCCCTGTTCGGCGTCTCTGTGCAGACCGGAGTCATCATGCTGGAGTACATCAACCAGTTGCGAGCACGAGGCAATTCGATCGAAGATGCGGCCGTGGAAGGAGCCGTACTCCGACTGCGTCCCATCATGATGACGATGCTGGTGGCCACGTTGGGACTGCTTCCTGCTGCCTTATCTCATGGCATCGGATCCGATTCGCAACGACCCTTTGCCATCGTCATTGTCGGCGGCTTGATTACTGATCTTGTAATGAGCATCTTTCTGCTGCCAACTCTTTATGTCTGGATGGCACGGGAAACTGATGTTCTTCCGCTGCCCGGAATTGATTCGGAGAGTTAGCGGCCTGGAAGGCTCGAACGCAGGCGGCTGATCGAATGTGCGTGGAGGAGTAAATGGCCAGATCTCTTACAAAGAGAAGTTCAAGAGCATTCGGGCAGCGCTTTGTATCCGCCGTTAACTGGCTCGGCATTGGGCTCATTTTGATATCTCTTCTTTGGATCTTCGCGATGGTGTTTGGGCAGGCAGTGGTGCAACTTACCAAGAAATAGGCAATCCGAACTGCGCGCCACTCGGAGACGAAATGCGGGTTCCAGATCAGGGGAAGGTTGGGATTAGTCTCGAAAAGCGCCCCAGGGTCCTGGATTCCCGAAGTTCTTGGATCGTCACAGGCGGTCAATTCCCTTCCTGCGCGCCGGCACAAGCGAGGTATCGACAAAATAGTCTCTTTTGTCGATACGGTCCCACGCTTCTGCACCTCCACAGGCTAAATGGACCACGCAGACATAGAAGCGGCAAACCCGGATAATCTCGCCTGTTCGTTGGAATCACTCGGTGAGGAGTCTATGATCGCTGAGGAAATCTTGAATTGTCCGGTCCAGAAGAGTGCGTAGAACAGGGGCTAACGGATCCGGACAGGTCACGAAAGAAGCAACGATGGCGGGCAACGTGCCGTCTGGGCTAGCAAAGGTTTGTCTTGCCATTGCCTGGCAGAATTCCAGAAACAAATTGTTCCGGCCAGTCATACTTCTAGCACACGAGACGAGACCGCCCGGTGTTCTGGAAGACTCACAATCGATCAGCAAATCGGCGACAAAGCCAAAATCATGCCTGTTACTAGAGCAAGAAATCGTTTTCCCAACTCAGTAGCGTTCGGTGGCTGTACAGCTGCATAAGACGCATGAACACCATGGAATCGAAAATCTCTCCGGTTACCATGCGGATTTTGCCCTCCTAGATGTTCACGTACGCGGCATTCCTTGGCTAATGTCGCCGTAGTGGACACGAAAAGAATCAATTCGGGCGATCAAGCCGGGCAATATCCCCAGAGCCAATACCTCGGACTTGCTTTTGAAGTTCACGACCAAGGAGTCGAGATCGCGGCTGGCTCCGAGCGCAAAAAAAGAGCGGTCGACTCTGATTTTCTCGATTTGTCCAAAAATGAGCGATTTGTGAAACCCGAAAAGGTGGCTGAGTTTCTCGACATCGACAAAGCGACAGTCGTGCGTTTCGCATCGCGCGGAATCCTTCCGGGTCATCCGCTCCGCGTATCTGGCAAGCGAATTCATTGGCGTTTTCTCCTATCTGAAGTCCGCGCCGCCATGTTGTCGCAGACAAGGGAAAAGGTTTCCGCAAATGTGCGCGCGGGAGCACAGCGGAAGGCGAAACATGGCTAGTTCGACTGCAGAACGCCTTTACGATTCTGATACCGATGCACTTCGTGCCTCAAAGAAAGGAGAACGAGTGAGCGAGGCACAAGAAACCGCAAAATTGTGTATTCAAAAGAATGGGAGTGGCGTGCCGTGCTATGTGTTTCGATACTGGGAAACCCAATCAGACGGTAAGCGCAAGCGGAGGAAGAAGGAGGTGGGCAGGGTCGATTCCATGACTCTTGAGGGGGCGGAGAAGATTGTCGCTCCCTGGAAACGCGCACTGGAGGCTCACCGACAGGGGCCGATGGTTGTGGAGACGATGGGCGATTTGATCGCTCATTTTCGGTTCCATGAGCTGTCCGGCGGCCTTGATCCAGATGACACAGACGAGCGAAACAACAAGGAGGATGACTTCGATCCTGATGAGCGCTCGTGGTCAACACGAAGCCGGTATGAAAATGTATTGAATGCCTGGATCGAGCCAAGATGGGCAAACGTCCCTTTGAAGGATTTCGTGGCCGGCGAAGTCGAACACTGGTTGCACGGTCTGAATCAGAAACCACATCGCAAGCGGAAGCCGCCTTTCCCAAAGGTCGATCCCAAGAAGGTCAAACGCCTTGCTCCAGGCACCCGCTTCAAGATCCGAAGCCTCATGAGCGTGCTGTTCAATCACGCCATTCGCTGGGAGCTTTTTTCGTACAACCCGATTTCAGGTCCAACACGCAAGGCGGGAGTGCGACAAAGTTCGAAGGGGCAGAAGGCTCCTGACATTCTCGAGCTCACGGAGATGCGGCTCATCCTGCCCGAACTCAGTGCACGCGAAAAGGGTCTGATCTCGCTGGATATGATCACCGGAATTCGCCGTGGGGAATTGGCGGCCCTCAAGTGGAAGGACATCGACTTTGCAAATCTTTTGTTGAATGTCGTGCGCTCTGTTGTCGATCAAAGAACTGGCAAGTGCAAGACTGAGGCTTCGGCAAAGCCCGTTCCGATCGACCAGTACACCGCCAGCGACCTGCTCGCGTGGTACCGTCTGACGCTCTACCGTGATACTGAGGATTGGGTGTTCGCGTCCGACGACCCGCGTCTTGGCGAAAAGCGCGGAAAGCAGCCGCTGTGGTTATCGAAGATTATGCAGCATCACATTCAACCGCTGGTCAAACGTCTCGGCATTACCAAACGCGTCTCCTGGCACACGTTTCGGCATACTTTCACTTCGCTTCTCACCGCCAACAAAGAAAATGTGAAGGTAGTGCAGGAGCTTCTTCGCCACGCCAGCTCGAAGATCACGATGGACACCTACGCGCAGGCCCAGATGCAGGAAAAGCGGCGTGCACAGTTGCGCATCGTGAAGGGGTTGCGGAAGCCGGAAAAGGGGAAGAAACGCGTCTGCGAAATGGCCAGGACGCCGAAGCTTGTCGTTGTGAAGACGGCGTGATCCATTTGGTCACGATGTGGCCACGGGATGGCCACGGAAATTGGACGTCAGAATTGTAAGTTATTGATTCTAATTGGCGTCCCCGACGGGATTTGAACCCGTGTTATCGCCGTGAAAGACCGCGGGCAAGGTGCAACTATAAGATTTTAAACGGACGAATCCCTACTCTAACGCACTGTAACGGCTCTAGCGGACCCCTTTGTGGTCCCGGACTGGTCCCGAACATCCGCGCCTCTACATTGAATTACTCAGCCAGAGACCGAACCCACGCTTTCGATCGCCAACTCCGTGAAGCCCTAGCAGCCCGTGGTTAAAGTCGTCGGATGATG
>PKXI01000021.1 GCA_003133425.1 Acidobacteriaceae bacterium | reverse complement strand
AGTCAGCGAGCGGTAGCCAGGGTGTTGTTTTCAGAATTATTTGGCCTAAATGTTTCAGCGCTATTTGGCGTATCCGAGGATCTGAGAGACACGTGCTTGAATAGCACCCGTGTCCCCGGAAGTCTAGGCTCAAGTACTCCGCTTGTTGAATGAACAGTTTAACGAGATCATCGGCTTACGCAGTTATGTGACCGATTGCTGGTAGCGCAAGTAGAACTGACTCGGGCGCCAAATAGCGCCGAAACATCTACGCCAGTTATCGATCAAAGCTACAGCCCGTCCTCTACCAACAGGGCACACACACGTNNCACACGTACTCCACGAGGTTCCATTCGGGGACGACCCAATCATTCTCTGCGCAGGCGGTTACACCACCCCGTCCCCGGGGTTTTCTCCGGCCGTTTCTTATTTGGGGACCCGCAATAGCTTTTTTCACTCTTTGGACCTTCATCGGGTTCGACTCAATCCTCGAACTACACAGAATTACAGTATTCAAGGCAGAGTTAGCCTTCGCATTTCTGGCTCTGTGCGTCACTTCTCTTGCAGGTATGGTCTTTAACCTTCGCAAGGTCGCGGGCTACAACCGTGAGGTTTACCCCCGACTGCATTGGAACTGGGAGCACACCTATATCTGGAGGCGTTGCGGACGGTTCCGCCTGATCCCTTCGTAGCTCAGAAACCTGGCTGATTTATCTGGACCAATCGGCATAACCCTTGGGTCTCTGACACTCTCCGTGTGACTGTTCTCATGAGCACACCGACTATTTGGGAGCGACGATAACCCAAATCGCACTTTGGGGCATTTGGAAGGAACTTTGCTCAATCCGGAATTGGGTAATCGGGAACAAAGATGCCTCAATCCGCACACTGGGTAATTGGGGCGGATGATTGCTCAACCGCGCATTGGGTCAAATCGCAATTGTCGATGAGCGCGATTTGGTACGTATTGACACCGATACAGCAGATCACTGAAGCCCCGCCGTCTTTTTGCGGCGACGATCAGCGATCGCGATTCAGGATTGCCGTACCGTCGTTGCCACAATACGCTGCGGAGTCTCCCTGCAAGAATGTTGATGTAGGTTTTTGGGTGGGGTAGTGCTAATTTCCGCCGCTCAGTTCGCCGCGCTTTTCGCAAAGAAATCCTTCACCGACGTTTGATTTGCAGCGTAGCGATTTTCGAGCTCAGAGTCGTCGGACGCATGCCTAGGATCTCGGCGGCGCCACCGGGACCGTAAATCTTGCCGCCACTCCGTTCGAGCGCTTCCATGATGCTCGTTCGTTCGAGTTCAAGGAGTTGCGCACGGGTTGAGACGGGAGTGGTCGGCGCCGGTGCGGCAGCCAACGGATTCGCTGATTCATGCAGATTGAAGCGAAGGGGGCCGCCTCCTGCCAGGATCACCGCCCTCTCGATGACGTTCTGTAGCTCGCGGATATTGCCCGGCCAGGCATACCGTGTCAGGTCCTCGACGTTTTTCCGGGTCAGGACAGGCATCGGACAGTGCATCCGTTTTGCAGCTTGCGCGACGAAGGTAGTAGCCAGGATCAGAATGTCCTCTCGGCGATCCCGAAGCGGCGGAACCTCAAGTGGAAAGACGCTAAGACGAAAATACAGGTCCCGGCGAAACCGGCCCGCTTCCACCTCTTGCTCCAAGTTGCGGTTGGTCGCCGCGATCACCCTAACGTTCACTTGTCGCGTACGATCTTCGCCGACCCGTTCAAATTCTCCTTCTTGCAAGACGCGGAGAAGTTTGGATTGTGATTCCAGTGGAATTTCAGCGACCTCGTCAAGGAATAGCGTCCCTCCGTGGGCAAGTTCAAACCGGCCCACGCGGTCCCGCAATGCGCCTGTGAACGAGCCTTTTGCATGACCGAAGAATTCGCTCTCAAAGAGGTCGCGTGGGATGGATGCACAATTGACCTTGACTAGGGCTCGGCTTGCGCGGCTGCCGCGATCGTGGAGAGCTCGCGCGACCAACTCTTTTCCAGTACCCGACTCGCCAAGGATCAGCACGTTCGCCTCAGTTGATGCAACCAGTTCGATCTGCGAAAGAATAGTCTTCAGAGCAGGACTTTGCCCGAGCAAGCCGCCGAAATTCTCGTTCACTTCGGCTCTGAGATAGTAGTTTTCCTGTTTCAATTGCCGGTGCAGCGCATGGATTTCCTCGAAGGCCCGCGCATTGGCGATGGATACGGCGGCTTGGTCGGCGAACAATCGGAGCCATCTGAAGTGCTCATCGAGAAACGGCTTGCGCCCGAATGCCCCGAGAACGCCGAGGATTTCTTCGCGGAAAATCAGTGGATGGCCCGCGAAACCATGAATGCCCTCGCGGCGTATCCATTCTGGGTCCGCCGTCAATTCTGGATGCAAAACAGCGTCTTCGATCAGGAATGAGTTGCCGCTAGCACCGACCAGGCCTATTTTTCGCACGCCAAGCGGAAAACGACGAAAAACGCCCTCGATGCCGGTCCACTCCGTTCGATCCGCCTGAGAGCGGCCTGCGCTGGCGGCGAGGTGTAGACACCGAACTCGCGACGCGCATTCCCCGCGCATCGGACAGGTCGCGCAAATATCGCCAGGACGGATCAACCAGATGCGGGCCAGGGCGATGCCAGCTTTCTCGACGAGTCCTTCTACGATCATCTTGAGGACAGAATTCACCGTCCGCGCCTGGCTCACGGCCAGGGAGATCGACTGAAGAAGCTCCAAGTCCACGCCTTTAGCCTACACCTGTTCGCCGTCGCAACAACGATTCATCGTTGTAGGTACATGGATTCGTCGTGTTCGCGGGCGCTCGGTCCACCCTTTCAATGGCTTGAGGTCGCGCCAGAGTGGTACGCCAAGTGCTCTATAGAGGTCATGAGACAAGGATCAGCAGCAACCCCAGAGACACTGAACACGAACCCCGCGTACCCGAACCGATTTGCCGCGCGGCGATGCAATCGAGATTTGCGGCGCCTTCCGGTTGCTCCAACAAAGGACAAGGATATGAAAGCACGATTAACCAACCGCACATGGGAGCAGCTATACAGCCTCCTTAACGACATCGCTCGATTTCCTAACAGCAACATCGAGCGTCAAGCAAGCGGATCCAATCGCTAATGAGGGTCAAGGGATAGACGAGCCAAATGTCGGAACGCAGAACCTGGTTCCTATCGGAGATCGTCAGCGGTCTGTGTCGACGCTGGATTGGGCCTAATTTGCGGCAAAGCATTTCTTGCCGCGCCGGCCGCGGTTCAACTATTCGGATACACGCATAGGAACTTTAAGCTCTCAACATTTCAAACATCGAGGAAACTGCTATGACCACCATAAGAGCCGCTGCCGTACAAATCAGCCCTGTGCTTTACAGCCGCGAGGGCACAGTCGAGAAGGTCGTCGAGAAAATCATTGAGCTTGGTCGCGATGGCGTACAGTTCGCCACCTTTTCTGAAGCAATAGTGCCGTACTATCCCTATTTTTCCTTTGTGCAGCGGCCTTTCGAGATGGGCGCGGAGCAATTGAAGCTAATTGAACAGGCGGTGACTGTACCATCGGACGCCACCCATGCCATCGGCGAAGCCTCCAGGCAAGCCGGGATGGTAGTGTCCATTGGCGTCAACGAACGCGATGGTGGCACACTCTTTAACACGCAATTGCTGTTCGATGCTGACGGCACCTTGATTCAGCGTCGCCGCAAGATTTCCCCGACCTACCATGAACGCATGATCTGGGGGCAAGGCGACGGTTCCGGACTGCGGGCTGTCGACAGCGCAGTCGGGCGCATCGGTCAGTTGGTGTGCTGGGAGCATTACAACCCGCTGGCCCGTTACGCCTTGATGGCAGATGGCGAGCAGATTCACTCGTCGATGTACCCTGGTTCGTTCGGGGGAGACATTTTTGCCGAGCAGACCCAAGTCAACATCCGCCAACACGCACTGGAGTCCGGTTGCTTCGTCCTCAACGCCACCGCCTGGCTGAATGCCGATCAGCAGGCTCAGATCATGCACGATACCGGCTGCCCCATCGGCCCAATCTCCAGTGGCTGTTTTACCGCGATTGTCTCGCCGCAAGGCGAATTGATGGGTGAGCCTCTGCGCTCCGGTGAAGGCGCGGTGATTGCCGATCTTGATTTCTCTTTAATCGATAAGCGTAAAAGGCAGATGGATTCGCGCGGCCACTATAGCCGCCCGGAGCTGCTCAGCCTGTTGATTGACCGCACGCCTGCTGCTTATGTCCATGAACGTAGCGCGCACCCCATGTCGCTTGTTGCGACGGTCGGTGATGACTGCGCTGTAGTTGCGGGAGACTCTCGATGACAACTTCTAATCCGCGCGAAATTTCCTTTAACGGCGTTCGTCTCAGATTCGACAGCAAGAAGCGTTTCGACGAACTCGTAGCTGCATTACTGGCCGACGTCGGCAAGAAACCACTGATGATCGACGACCTTCCTGCAAAGTTTGAAAGTTGGGAATCGTACAAGGCCGAGGTGGAATCACACGTGGGCCCCAGTGGCTTCATATTGTTCGCCCTCATGAATCACGGCGCATGGATCAAGAAGGTCCAGATTCGAAAAAAAGTGTTGCGGGTCGTAATCGGAAACCCGCTGCTGGCTATCACAATGTTGCGTCATGATTTGACGGCAGGTCTTTTCGCACCGGTCGAACTCATCCTGATCGAAGAAGACGATGATCGAAGCAGTCTGACATATGTAAGGCCATCATCGCTTATGGTTGTCGAGACGAACGAACCACTGCTAGCGGCGGCCAAGGAGCTTGATGCAAAGCTTCAGGCACTAGCTGCCAAAGTGACGATGGGTCCAAGCCGGCCTTCCTGAGCGTTGAATGGAGCACACGTCGGAATCGTTGCGTACGATTGCCTGGCTGGTGCCATGCAATACCTGAATGCAAATTTTCACAGAGATACGTAGATAAACCAAACCGATCGAGAGTCCAGAAGCCTTTGCGACTAAGAAGGTAAGGAGAAAATCCATGGGTAGGCTTGAAGGAAGACTCGCACTCATTACTGGTGGCAACAGCGGCATCGGCCTAGCGACGGCGAAAGAGTTCGTAAACGAAGGAGCTTACGTCTTCATCACGGGGCGCCGGGATCTGGAGTTGGCTGCGGCGGTCAAGGAGATCGGAAGAAATGTGACCGGCGTGCAAGGAGACGTGTCGAATCTCGGCGATCTCGATCGGCTGTTTGCGCAGATCTGGCGGGAGAAAGGCAAGCTAGATGTTGTTTTCGCGAATGCCGGCATAGCGAAGTTTGCCATGTTTGGAACCATCAGCGAAGAGCTCTATGACTCGATCTTCAACATCAATGTGAAAGGCTTGCTCTTCACGGTGCAGAAGGCGCTTCCGCTGTTGCCAGATGGCGCCTCTATCATCCTGAATGCGTCCATCGTCACTAGTAAAGGCTTGCCGACGAACAGTGTCTACAGCGCCACGAAAGCGGCCATACGTTCGTTCGCGCGAACATGGACAACGGACTTAAGGGATCGCCGCATTCGCGTTAACGCGGTGAGTCCAGGCTCCATCGATACGCCCGGACTGAGTCAGCTGCTGGCCTCCTCAGAAACCGGCGTGCAACGTTTGAAGATGATTTCCAACGCTGTTCCGCTCGGCAGACTCGGTACACCCAATGAGATCGCGAAGGCCGTGGTGTTTCTCGCATCCGACGACAGCAGCTACATCACGGGAACGGAACTGTTTGTGGATGGGGGGTTTGCACAAGTCTAGGCCGGAGGAGGTTTGGGACGGGGCAAGTCGTCGAATGTGCGGCACACCTCCCGACTCAACCTGTAAGTCGCTCTCTAAGCGATGGGCAGCACTGGATGCGAATCGGGAGCGTCGAATTTCTTCTTTCGCCGACGATCAAGGTGAATGTTAGCTCAACTTTTGAAACACCAGGAGGAATGCTATGGAACGAATTAAAGGAATCAAGTGGCCACCAGCGTTGGCGATGGTATGTTTTTTCTTTGTACCGTGTGCTAACGCGCAAACATTACAGACCGCTCCAGACGAGGGCTCGGCAGCTGCGCAACAGGCTCCCACCCCGACAGGGCAACAAATGACGAATGCGATGTACACCGCGTTCGGCGACAACCACTCGCGAGCTGTCCACGCCAAGGGCATACTGATGCAAGGTACTTTCACCCCCGATCCAGCCGCCCGCTCGATTACGAAAGCGAAACTCTTCACCTTGCAGGAAACTACCGTGTTGGCACGCTTTTCGGATTTCACGGGCATTCCGACTATCCCCGACAACACCATGGACGCCAACCCGCGCGGTATGGCCGTAAAGTTCAACGTCCCCGACGACAACGAGGTCGATGTTGTGATGCACAGTTTCGACGGCTTTCCGACACGGACTTCGGCGGAGTTCCGCGAGCTCTTGATTGCCGTCGGAACCAGCGGAAAAGGCGTGCCGAAGCCGACGCCGCTCGATACCTTTCTCGCGTCGCACCCGATCGCCAAGACGTTCCTCACGACGCAGAAGCAGCCGCCGGTAAGTTACGCGACAACCGCCTTCTTCGGCGTCAACTCGCTCAAGTTCACTAATTGGCAAGGCCAATCCACTTATGTGCGTTATCGCTTCGTCCCAGAGGCCGGTGAGCATTATCTCGATGCCGCTACACTTAGGACCAAGGACGCAAACTATCTGCAAACCGAGATCAAGGAGAGGCTCGACAAGGAGCCCGTCACCTTTACCTGGTACGCCCAGGTTGCGGGACCGGGGGACGTCATCGACGATCCATCCATCGCGTGGCCGGCAACGCGCACGTTGGTCAGACTAGGCGTGGTGACCATAACCGGCCTGATAACAGACCAGGCAAGCGCTGACAAGAAAACTCTCTTTCTGCCGGGAAATTTGCCTGACGGTATGGAAGCAGCCGACCCAATGATTCAGGTGCGAAACGAGGCCTACCCTATCTCGTACCGCCACCGCCAATGACCGAGCCGGAGCGGCCGCTGCGCCGCTCCGCGATCATAATCAGGAGAGTTTGATGAAAACTGCGGTCAAGAATCTATCCACTTTGACTGCACTGCTTCTTTTCGCAGCTGCAACCTACGCGATAGAACGCTACGTTCCGGAGATCCAGGGGAGGTTACGCAAAAGCGGATTTCCGGGCTATGCAAACGTTCAGGCGCCGGAGATCGTTTTCGAGGCCGTCGGAGCGCGACCGGTGTCCCTCCAATCCTATTATTCCGGTGCGGAAGGTTGGATAGCGCAAACAAGACGCGTTTTCGACAAGGATGGAATATATACAACAAGATCGGACCATTCACCGGGCGTCAACTGAAACCAGCGAGCTATCTGCCCGTGACCAGCGACTTTCCCCGTTATTGGACTTTCACCTGAAAGTCCAGTCTGCTGGCCGAGGGACACGAGAACAAGGACTGAATCGATGGTGACAAGCTTGCTTAACTGCCTGGCGGGCGATGCTACTGGTTCAGGGAGTTCTGTTGCATGACTGTCCCGTTGGCGCAAGCAGTTTCGCAGCAATCAGCCGTCAATTGTCTTTGGACTCACAAATCGACTATCAAGAGTGCGAATAGATAGCGGAATCAAGCGTGGCATCCGGATTTTTCGAATTGCTGATCTGGAGGTTAATGATGAAGGTCGCGCGTAGCAAAGGCTTAACGACCACAGTCATTCCGAACGGGCTGCCCAACGAAGAGGAATTGGTCAGACTCGCGAAGCTTGGCGATGGGCTCGCCTATTCTGAGCTGTGTCGACGACACGCGAGGAGAGTATTCCTCATCGTCTTCAGAATGACCAAGAATCGTGAGGACGCTGAAGACGTGCTTCAGGAGGCTTTGATGAAAGCGCTGGTCCACTTGGAAGGGTTTGATGGAAGATCGGCATTCTCGACTTGGCTTACGCGGATCGCTATTAACTCCGCATTGATGTTGCGCAGGAAGACGCGCAGCCATTTTGAGCTCTCAATCGACCAGGATGATCAGTCAGACTCTAGCCCTGCGATACAGATAGCAGATCGGACGCTGAGTGCAGAGGAACGCTTGCGCATCACCCAGAGGGACCGGCAGGTAAACAGGGCGATTCAGCGATTGCCACCGTCATTGCGTGTGCCCTTGGAACTTCAAATTGCCGAAGACTTACCAGTCAGGGAGCTGGCCATCCGGTTAGGCATTTCAGTCCCCGCTACGAAGTCCAGGCTGCTGAGGGCCCGGATGCGAGTACGCTACTTCATGATTGAGAGCAGGCATTAGCTCAAGGTTGATCTGTAGCCACAACACGAACGTGGCCGCTGGGGCCAACCCCCTTACGGAGAACCGTCGATGGGAAGATATAAAGCTGGATTGTCGTGCGGCAGTACTCGACAGGCTAAACAAGCACCTCATCTTTGCCGCCGACGAGTACCCTATGTCTGAAGTAATTCCAAAACCGAATCGAGACATCCAGAAGCTTTACCCATCTGTGTGGGAAGCATTCAATGAACTTGGAGACCGCCGTCATGCTGCGGAGCGCCGTCACAAGGAGCAACGATGAACCTACAATGGCCTCGATTGGCAAAGTTCAGCTCAGTATTTCTGCGGCTCGCTTCGCAGGCTGCTCCCTAATTGAATTGGCGAGAGGAGGAACGAATTGGGGCCCGTCACTAACATCCTTTTTCCTGTGGACTTCTCGCCCTCTTGCATCGCAATGGGCGCGTACGTGAAAAGAGCGGTCGCATTATTTCAAGCCAGGGTGTCGTTCATTCATGTGTTCGATCCCGCCAGCTACATCGGCCTTGAACTTTACGTCAGAACGCCCACGGATATTGCGGAAGAGCACCAGGAAATTGCCCGCAACAAACTGAATTCTTTCCTGGAAGCAGACTTTCCTGTCTCTGAATATCCCAAAATCTTGCCTCGGAAGACGTCGCGACACAGATCGCTGAAACGGCAAGAACCGGGTTTGATTTGATCATGATGCCTACGCACGCCGGAAAGTTCCGACGGATGCTCCTAGGATCGACGACCGCCAAGGTGCTGAATGATACGGATTGTCCGGTTGCAACCAGCAGGCATACTGAGACGATCGCACCGCGGCCAATGGAACATCGTGAATGGCTTTGCGCCATCGGCCTGGGAAAGAACTCGGAGAGAGTGCTTCGCTATGCTCACGAGGCATCATTGAAGGCTCGCGCGAGACTTCGGATCATTCACGCCATTCAGGCAGCTGATCCCCGGCTGCCTGTCCTGCTGGATCTTGAGGGACAGATTCATTTTGGGGAACGGCAAATCGCGCGTGGGCGCATTGATGTTTTGCAGAGAAAGGTTGGTTCACAGGCATCGGTTCGAATAGCTGTCGGCCCCGTAAAGGAGGCGCTGCTGGAGGCTGCCCGGCAATGAGATGCCGACACGTTAATCATCGCGAGAAGCCCTCAACCAGGATCCCAAGGCCGGCTGCGAGATCTGACTTACGCGATCGTGCGCGACTCGCCGGTTCCGGTTGTCAGTGTCTGATTTGCGGGAAGGCGAAGCTGGCTCCACATGCGAGAAACCCTATTGTTGTACGGCACGTGCCACGCTCTTTGAAATTATGCTCGCCATCGTGTTGAGAATCTCGTTACGCAATTCGGGATCCGAAGCGGTGCGCGCAAGAATCATGCCGCCGATCATGCTTGACAGGGCGACTATGGCATTCTTTCTTCGTGTCGCTTTCGTCCTCCCTGGAACGATGCGAGTGAGCAGGTCGAAGTACTGTTCCTCGCCCTTGGTGACGGAGTCTTTTACAGAGGACGGCTGGCGGGAAAGATCACTGCCAAGCGCTGCAAAAAGACATCCTGTTTGAGGGTTATCGTGGTGGCGTAGTGACAGGTAACTCTTCGCAAGAGCTTTCAAGGGATCCCCAGGCGCCTCGTCGATCACCTGCTGCCATTTGGCTACGGTCTCACTCATCGCGCGCGAAGAGGCCAAAGCCACCAATTCCTCTTTCGAGGAGAAGTGTCCATAGAATCCCCCGTGGGTCAGCCCGACCTCCTTCATTAGATTTGCGACGCCGATACCGTCGAATCCGTATCCCCTGAAGCGCTTGGCTGCAGCTGCAATGATCTGCTCTCGGTGCTCCGCCATCTTTTCCTTACTTACTCGCATTTCCGCATGTCCCTCCAGACCTTGAATCCTATTTTAGATGATAATCGTCATGTTTGTGAACCTTATTCATGATGGGCGTCATCCTAATTCTAAAGAGAGATGCCCACGGGTCGAACAGCGGATCGGAGGATTCAGGATGGAGAGCCGTAAGATGGTTCAGATTGCGTTGACGGGGGCCTTGCTCCTGCCGATGGCTATCGAGTTGGCGGGACAAACAACCGACGGCGGCAATAGTGCGCCTCCTATGTTCGGATCGGTTGCCACGCCCCGACCGATCAACCCGGCGACAGGCACCACCAACCCCAGCGCCCGCGCCACTCAGACTCTGAATCCGTATCTTGGCAGCACTTCGGATGGCAAGGTCGTAGAAGGTCAATTGAAGTTGAGCCTGAATGATGCCGTTGCCCGCGGGCTCAACTTCAACCTGGGTCTCATCGACAGCCAACAGGCCGACGCAAGCGCAAGGGCACAGCGCGAGCACTCCTTCTCGTTACTTCTTCCACAGATTTCGGCTCGCGCGCAACAAATGTACCAGCAACTAAGCCACAAGGAACTCGACATCAAGTTGCCACCGGAACTTGGATTTCAGTTGCCGCCGACGAGCGGCCCGTTTGGCTTCGCACAAGCCGAAATTACCGCACAATCCAATGTGCTCAATCTTGAGTTACTCAACCGCTATAAGGAGAAGAAGGCACTCGAGCAAGCGTCAGCACTGAACTCCAAAGATGCAAGCGAGGTCGTCGTGTTTGCGGTCGGGGCGGCCTATTTTCAAGTCGTGGCAAGCGGCGCGCGGTTGGCGACAGCGCAGGCCGCGCTAGATTCAGCTCGGGAGTTGAACAAGCAAGTCACCAACCAATTTAACTCCGGGGTGTCTCCCGAGATCGACGCTCTTCGTGCCGGGGTTGAATTGAGCACCGCGGAGCAGCGCGTAGTAGACGCAACCGATGACCTTGACAAAGACAAACTGACGCTGGACCGCATCACGGGGATTCCACTGGCGCAAGCCTGGGAGCCGAGTGGCGGGTACGACTATGTCTCCTTGCCTGACCCGGAGAACGACGCGAATCACGCATTAGAGAATCGATTTGACGTTGGCAGTGCAAAGCAAGAGGTGGCCGCAGCGGAACTCAGCCTGAAGGCCGCGCGGGCACAGCGGCTGCCGAATATTTCTTTCGCGGCAAGCTACGGCGGGGGGGGAACGAATCCCGCAAATTTCAACCAGGTGTATACGGTAGCGGGTACAGTTTCGGTCCCGATATTTACAAGTGGTCGTATCCGCTCTGATGTACACGCGGCAGAAGCAGCGCTGGTCGAGCGGCGTGCCGCATACCGCGATCTTGAGGGGCGAGTCGATTACGACGTCCGCACGGCTCAACTGGACGTCCATTCTTCCGAATCGGCGGTTAGAGTCGCCGCAAAAAACAAGCAGCTGGCGGAACGTGCTCTAGCACAGTCCACGGATCGCTACAACAACGGTGTTACGAACTATCTGGAGGTCTTGCAGTCACAAGAGGCTCTGGTCGCGGCAAACGAGAACTATATAGCCAGCCTGTTTTCCTTCAACGTCGCAAAAGTGGCACTGGCCCGCGCCCTTGGGTTGTCCGAGAGTCGCCTGTCAACGTTCTTCGGTCGCCAGTAATTCAAGTCCCATCAGAACAGACAACGCCAAGGAGACTGACATGAGTACAACCATGACCTCGGAAGAAACCCAGGAAGCACTGTATTCGGAGAGCAAGCGGGTCGTATCTATGGACCCAAGAACCCTCAAGAGAATCCTCCTGGCGAGCCTCCTTTTGGCTACCCTCGGTGGGACTCTGGCCTATTGGCTGAATGCACGCCACTTCGAAGATACAGATGATGCGCAAGTAGACGGCCATTTTGCACAACTGAGCACCCGAATTACCGGCACGGTCAACTATGTTAATCCTCTGGTTGAAAACGATCGCCACGTGATGGCAGGTACTCTGCTCCTCGAACTGGACCCGAGGGACTACGATGCTGAACTCGAGCATGCGAATGCGAATCTTAAAACAAAGGAAGCCAAGGCACGCGCCGCGCAGCTTCAAATTCCCATTATCGAGGCGTCCGCGTTCAGCGAACTGCATTTGGCGGAGGCCGCGCGACAGGAAGCACTGGCAGGCGTCATCGCTGCACAGGCGGAATTGGTTGCCGCACAGCATCGCGTTCAGCAAGACGAAGCCGTAGCCTCACGCGCCGAGCGAGACCGGCTACGCTATGCATCCCTTGTCGAGAAGCGGGAAATCTCACGCTCGTTCTATGACGCCCGGGACACTGAGGCCGCCACGACCGCGCAGGCGCTTGATTCTGATCGCGCCGCGGCCGATGCCGCCGAGCAGAGGATTGCGCAGATGCGGAGCCTCGTGGCCCAACGCGAAGCACAGGTTACAAGCGCCCGCACAGCACCGCAAAAGTCATTCGATGCCCGAGCCCTGTCTGATTCCGCGCTAGGCGAACAAGATCAGGCGCGTGCTGATGTCCACACTGCGGAACTGAATCTCAGTTACACAAAGGTCTATGCGCAGGTTAGCGGTGTGGTGGGTCATAAGACTGTCGAGTTAGGTCATCGTGTGCAGCCTGGACAGACGCTGTTGACAGTGGTGCCGATCGATGACATCTGGGTCACGGCCAATTTTAAGGAGAGTCAGTTGCGGCATATGCACCCAGGCCAGCCGGTCACCATCCACGTTGATACATTTGGCCGCGATTATAAGGGCGCAGTAGAGGACATGGCCGGTGCGGCTGGGCCTCTCTTCAGCCTTTTTCCGCCTGAAAACGCAAGCGGAAACTACGTCAAAGTCGTGCAACGCTTTCCTATTCGTATTCACATTGAGCCCAATCAAGATCCGCAACACGAACTACGCCCAGGCATGTCAGTGGAGGCGAAGGTGCGCGTACGCTAACCCGCCGATGCGAGTGGCGCACGCGACTGTCGAACTCACTGAATTGCTGCAGTCCGACGCTGGCCTGAACGCAACGGCCCAAGGAGAAAGCTCTATGGCGCCTTCGAATGCACTATCGAACTCATCTGCTTATCCGCAGAACTCCACTCCCGCGATCAATTCGTGGTTTATCGCCATTACGGTAACGATTGCCGCTTTCATGGAATTGCTTGACACCTCGATCGCCAACGTCGCGCTACCGTACATCGGCGGTGGTCTCGGCCGTAGCTATGATGAGGTGACCTGGATCCTCACGACCTACCTTGTCGCCAATGCTGTCGTGTTGCCAATGACGGCATGGCTTAGCCGACTCTTAGGGCGAAAGAACTATTACCTTTTATGCGTGGTGTTGTTTACGGTCTCTTCGCTCTCCTGCGGTCTTGCTCCATCGCTTGGTTTTATGTTGTTCTGGCGCGTTGTGCAAGGCGTGGGGGGCGGAGGACTGGCCCCCGTAGCGCAAGCAATCCTAGTCGACACCTTTCCGCCGGCGAAGCGCGCAGCGGCATTCGCTCTATTTACGGTTGTGATCGTTACCGCGCCGGCGATCGGTCCGGTGCTCGGTGGCTGGATTACAGATAACTATACGTGGCGGTGGATATTCTTTATCAACGTGCCGGTTGGACTTCTGTCGCTGTACCTGTCGAACAAGCTCATCCATGATCCACATGCCTATACGCAAGAGCGGCTGGCTGCAATAACCGCAGGACGGATGTCCGTCGATTTCACAGGTATCGTACTGATCACCTTGGCCTCCGCCGCTCTCGAAGTCTCACTCGACCGCGGCCAGATTGATGATTGGTTTGGAAGCAGCTTCATCACGGCGATGATTGTGATCGCTGTCCTGGGGTGGGTTAGTACCGTCGTATGGGAAGGGTGGGTGAAGGAGCCAATTATTGATTTCGGACTTCTCAAGAATCGCAACTTCGCAATTGCCAGCGGTCTTTTTCTTGTATTCGGGATCGGGCTCTTCGGTACGACGACGTTGATTCCGCAAATGCTGCAATCTCTGTACGATTACCGCGCCATTGATGCCGGCCTTGTGCTGGGGCCGGGTGCGCTAGTAATTACGTTGCTTGCGCCGATTTCAGCACAACTGCTGCAAAGGCACTTTGTTTCTGCCAAAACACTCGTATTTGCTAGCCTCTCCTGCATCGCTTTGGCGATGTTCGTGTACAGCGACATGAATCTTGAGACAAACGGCGGCCACTACCTATGGGAGCGCGCATTGCAGGGTTTCGGATACGGACTCTTTCTTGTCCCGGTCAATATCATCGCCTATTCGCAATTGCGGCCAGACCAGAACAATAAAGCTTCGAGCCTGACAAATCTTTTTCGCAATTGGGGAGGGAGCTTCGGCATTGCTTTCATTACTACAGCATCGGAGCGGCGAGCGAACTTCCATCAATTGAATCTCGGTTCCCATCTGGAAAGCGGCGCACAGAGTTTGCAGCAGGGCACTCAAGGAATCGTAAGCCACCTCGTGCAATATGGCTTCACGAGCGCTGACGCCGGTCCGGCCTCGCTCGGCGTTGTCTATCAGCAATTGTTACGGCAAAGCGTGTTCCTCGGTTTTATGGACTGTTTCCGGGTGATTGGGTGGCTCACCCTTGCGATGATCCCTGTCGTAGTTCTCGTACGCAAGTTTGAGGGCGGCGGAAGCGCCCCCTCTAGTCACTGAACCGTGCTTATCCGGTTGATCATCTCTGGGGAGTGTTGTTATTCGCGTGTCTGGCAGAACAGCTGAAAGGTTGGAGCGTTGCATCGCATCCCTATTCCCTATCGCAACCGATAACGGGTTGCACCTCGCCGTTGGTGAAGTGAAGCGCTGGGCGCTAACCACCAATCAAGATCCAGTGGAGAAGATCCGTCGGCGCTGCACCAGCTAACACCGACGGGTTTTTAGATGGACTTAGAACTCTTGGACAGTGGGACGTACTAGGATTTCACCGATCTCAACGTCGCTCGGCTGTTCTATCGCGTACGGAATTCTGTCGAGCATTGGCAGACCGGGCACGGCAAACTTCCCGACTGCTTTCCGTTTGAGTGGACCTCCGCTTTCTCGGCGCACTTTTTGCATACCAACTGGTTGTAGCTTGGGGCGTTATGTGGCCTAAATATTTGATCGCTATTTGGCGTAAGGACCATAACCCGGGGTTCAACCCTGCCCGATGACCAAACTGTCTCGCGCTGCCTCGACGACTTCCTTCGAAACGACGGGGAGATCATTCACCTCCAGCACGCGTTGGATTTGAATGAGGAGCCGGGTCAACAACCGAAAGTTGCCGCCGGTCATTCGGATAAAGCTGGCAATGATATCCGGTGCCAGCACTTCATCGGGAAGCGCGACGCCGACAGGTACCCATCGTTGTTCAAGCAACTCCTGCATTTGGATTGAGTCCAGAGGTCGGAATTCATGAACGAAGCCGATTCGTGAATAGAACTGCGGAAATCGGGCTATGCGCTTTTCGATGCCTGGCATACCGATGAGCACCATCCCGGTACCACCCTGGTCAAAGATGGATCTCATCATTTCCAGACTGTTCATCTGCAAGCGGTCGGCCTCGTCGATAAGGATTAAGGTGGTCGGATCCGGAACTGCCTCCTTGAGAGCTTCAAATCGTTCGAAGGTCTGGAAGTAGGTCGGATCGACGAGCGGACGATCACGCGGAGAACTTCCAGGTTTATTCAATATCTCTTGCCGTCTTGTCTAATCACGAAGCCGAATCGCGTCGAGTGTCTCAGTAGCCTTGCCGCTAATGGGGCGAAGCGCAATGCCCATCAATTTCTCGCATGTCATGCGGATGTCAGATTCGACCCTGGAAGGCGTATTCACGACGGAAGTAGTGTAAAGAATCGTATCGATGGGAAGCTGATCATCCGACTCGGTGGTCCAACGATCGCGTTCTACGATCATCTCGGCGCGGCTGTAACGCAGCGCTGACAGGGTCTTGCCAATCCCCGGAGATCCGTAACAGAGACCTATATAGCGAAACTTACGGCAGGCGTCGCAGAACTCAACAAAGCGGCTGTACTCGATCGTCTCGACAAAGGCCCGTCTACTCATTCCGGTACCGCTTGATGCGGACAGCGGACTGAGCTGGGGTGGGTAAGCTTGCATGAACTTCCTCCAAAGCTGGGCCTTGCTTGAGCTGCAGAAGCGTGTCGACCATCTTCTGGCGGTCGTGGAGGATCGACCGCAGATCCTTCCTACGTCGGTTTCGGGCACGAATGATGTCCCGCAACGGAATCGTCTCGCCCGCCAGTTCGGCCGAAATCGCTCGACAGAGAAAGCGGTCCCGGTGAAAGACACGAATTTCTCCCATACCGCGTGGATCGAAGCGAATCGTGACCTCTTCGCCGACGTATGCCGCAAGAGTGAGCGACAGGTATCGGAGACTCTGGAAGTGAATACCATCCCGGCGCACTTTGCGAGCACGCACTTCTTGCATGAGCAAGAGATCGAGTTGCTCGAGCGATTCCGGCATCCGCGGCAGAAAGCCACTCTCCTCCCAGCGCTCTGAGGGTGGAAGCCGTCCCTCTGAGTTCGACCGCCGATGGTAAATCTCCAGGAGGAACCTGGAGAAAAGCTCTTCGAACTGGTCGAGGGATAGACTTGGCTTGCGACGCTTGCGTAGTGTGTAACCGTCCAAATCACAGAGAAACATCTCGTTGACGGTCCGAAAGAAGCGCTCGATGCGTCCGCGTCCCTGCGGCTTGCCTGGGATAGAGAAGACCAGGCGCATCTTGAGATCGACGGCGATTTGTTGCAAATGTTTAGATGTGAAGTCCGATCCATTGTCAGTGTAAAGAATCTCCGGAATACCGCAGATATGCCAATGAGGATGGCCCTTATGCCAGATGCCTTGACGAAGGGCAAGCGAGGTCCTCACAGAAGAGGGTGGGTCAAAACCCAAGTAATAGCCGGCGATTGCCCGACTGTAATCGTCGATCACAATTGTTAGCCATGGCCGCGCGACTGTTCCGTCTTCCTTGAGCAGCAGAATGTCCAGCTGTGCATGGTCCGCCTGCCAAATAGAGTTTGGCTTGCTTGCTTCACGCCGATGTACCAGATCAAAGCTCTCGCCATACGATTTCCCACCCTTATGGGCGAGGGTTAGCAAGCTCGGAGGTAGTTCACGAACAACGTCATAGACTGTCCAGTAGCTCGGCGCAGTCTCGCCGATCGTCTGCGCGAACTGCTTGATCTGTCGGTGGACGGATGTGATTGGCAGAGGGTGGGTCTCAAGTGCCAGACCTTCGATCGCGGCTCTGATCGTCGGGGATATTATCCGGCGTGCTCCGCGGTCGCCCCGTGGCTTTCGCCCCAAGGCCACCAAGCCGCGCTTCCGGTACTGCGCTACCCATCGTTGCGCCGTTCGAAACGGAATACTCGCTTCTGCCGCTACGACGCGCAGCGGCGGATCCTGCTCAAGATGCGGCTGAAGCAGATGAAAACGGGACATTGCAAGATCTCGGTCTTCTGCCGACAACTTGCCGAGCTCCTGCATACCCGGAGTTTACGCCAAATACCGATCAAATATTTACGCCATATAATTATCAAAACAACAGCCTGGTTCTGCCCGGATCATCTGAATTTCAGGAATTTCGGATTCTACTTGCATTCTCACGACCTCAAAGTGAATGGTCATCGTCTACTTGTGGCGAGCGTGGGGGTACCAGAAGAGCTTAGTCCATCCCGGCCAGACATTAGAGAGGGTACGGGCGACGAATCGTAGCCAGTAGGTCCGTAACCGGACGGATACTCTACACGNNTCCCAGACAGTTGCCGCAGCACGTACTGCAGGATACCTCCGTGCTGGTAATACAGAATTTCTTGCGCAGTGTCGATACGCACGAGCGCGGTAAATATCGTCGCCTGCCCGTCTGAAGCCATAGACTTTACGGTCAGACTACGGCCATCGGCAAACTTCGTGTCCAGCATCTTGCGCAAACCGGCAATTTCAAAAACTTCCTCGCCCGTCAGGCCTATTGATTCGAAGTTCTGGCCCGTTTCAAACTGCAGGGGCAGGATTCCCATGCCGACCAAATTCGACCGATGAATCCGCTCGAAACTCTCGGCGATCACCGCACACACACCCAGCAGCTTTACTCCCTTGGCCGCCCAATCGCGGGAGGAGCCGGAACCGTACTCTTTGCCTGCCACAATAAACAGAGGCGTCTTCCTAGCGGCATAACATATTGCCGCATCGAAAATGCTCATGGGCTCGCCTTCCGGCAGAAGACGCGTCACGCCGCCCTCCGTACCTGGCGCCAGTTTATTGCGCAGCCGAACATTGGCAAACGTCCCGCGCACCATCACTTCATGGTTGCCGCGACGAGAGCCGTAGCTGTTGAATTCTGCCTGCTTCACCCCATGTTCGGTCAGGTACCTGCCTGCCGGACTATTGATCTTGATTGATCCTGCAGGAGATATATGGTCTGTCGTCACACTGTCGCCAAGTACTGCCAGCACACGCGCGTCCTGAATATCTTCAACGGCTGCAGGACTGGCCTGCATACCGTCAAAATAAGGCGCTTTGCGGATGTAGGTGGAGTTGGCTTCCCAATCGTAGGTCCTGCCGGTTGGAAACCAAAGGTTCTGCCAGTTGGTATCGCCTTCGCTCACCGACGAGTACTCTTTGCGGAACATACCTGGATCGATCGAATCAGTTAACGTGCTCTGTATCTCCCTCTGGGACGGCCAGATATCCCGCAGGTAAACAGACCGCCCATCCTGATCCTTGCCGAGCGGGTCGTTATCGAAGTCATGATCGATGCGACCCGCCAACGCGTACGCCACAACCAGGGGCGGGGACATTAAGTAGTTTGCCCGCACATCGGAATTGATACGGCCTTCGAAATTGCGATTACCGCTCAGTACGGAAACAGCCACAAGACCGTGATCGTCTATGGCCTTCGCGACATCGGGTGGCAGCGGCCCGGAGTTGCCAATGCAGGTTGTGCAACCGTAGCCCACAATATTGAAGCGCAGCTTGTTGAGATATGGCGTGAGTCCTGCTTTATCGAGATAACTCGTGACCACGCGCGAACCTGGAGCCAGCGAACTCTTCACCCAGGGTGGAACCTGCAGATCCCTCTCGACGGCCTTCTTCGCCAACAGCCCTGCCGCCAGCATGACCGATGGATTGGAAGTGTTCGTGCAACTGGTTATCGCGGCAATCACGATCGAGCCATGGTCAAGATACTTATCCACCTCGACTCCAAATCGGTCTTTTACTGAAGTAGCTCTGCCGGGCTCCGGGGATCCTTTCGTGCTGTTATTTTCGCTTTCAGCCGGGTGGCCACCCTCAGTATCCCACCTCCAAACCTGGCGTTCATCATCAGTACTCGCGTTCGGCCCTTTCAGCGTGGGCAACTGCTTTTCGAAACTCGCAGCAACTTCGCTCAGACGCACACGATCCTGAGGACGCCTGGGGCCTGCTACACTCGGCTCGACAGATGCCAGATCGAGCGACAAGGTCGCGGAGTACTTTGCCTCTGGTGTGCTCGCTGTATGGAACAGGCCCTGTTCCTTGTAATACGCGTCCACCAATGCGATCTGTTCCTCGCTACGGCCGGTCAGACGGAGATAATTGAGCGTTTCTGCGTCGACGGGAAAAATTGCGCAAGTCGCGCCATACTCTGGTGCCATATTCCCGATTGTGGCGCGGTCGGCTAACGTAAGTTCGCTGATGCCGGGCCCGCAAAACTCCACAAACTTGCCGACAACACCGAACTTGCGGAGCATTTCTGCCACGGTTAATACCAGATCGGTTGCCGTACTGCCTTCGCGCAACTTCCCAATCAGCTTAAAGCCAACGACCTGTGGCACCAGCATCGACACAGGCTGGCCCAGCATTGCGGCTTCGGCCTCAATGCCGCCGACTCCCCAACCGAGAACGCCGAGGCCGTTGATCATTGTGGTGTGCGAGTCGGTGCCGACCAGTGTACCGGGATACGCCTGCACGACTCCCTTCGCATCTGGTAGCGTGGTGAAAACAACCCTCGCCAGACACTCCAGGTTTAACTGATGGCAGATGCCCATTCCGGGCGGTACAACAGACAAATTATGAAACGCAGTTTGGCCCCACTTCAAAAACGCATATCTCTCGCGATTCCGCTGAAACTCCAACTGCGTGTTGATGGAATAGGAATCGCTAGTACCATATTGATCCACCTGCACTGAATGGTCGATTACCAGTTCTGCCGGCTGCAATGGATTTATCTTTGCCGGATCACCTCCAAGTGTTCGCATGGCGTCACGCATGGCTGCGAGATCGACTACCGCGGGTACACCGGTAAAGTCCTGCATCAGTACCCGCGCTGGGTTGTATGCGATTTCGCGCGATGGCTGGGCATTCGCATCCCACTTCGCCACAAAGTCAATATCCGTCTTCGTGACGCTCTTGCCGTCTTCATGGCGCAGCAGAGTTTCGAGAAGGATACGCAGAGAATACGGCAGGTGTTCGAGCGAGACGCCGTTTTTAGTCAGCGCGTTCAGCCTGAAAATCTCATAGGTGCGATTACCGACTTGTAAACTCGACCGGCTGTTAAAACTGTTCATGAGACCTTCCCCTGAGGAAGCTCAACCGAAAAGTGGACCTTATTTGGCGCGAAGGGTAAGAGAAACACTCGAAATGAGCAGGCTCCTCGCAGTCAGGATGGAAGCATCTGGGAGCCATGGTGGCATATGAACAACCGCTCCCGGCGTGTGGTAGCAACCTTTGTGCTCTCACTTGGCATCACCTCATACAGCGTGCAAGGACTGACAAGGTCCACTGCATCAAGACTTGTTCCCTTTGGCTCCTGCGGCAATAGTTCATCCGTACGGGATTCGATGACGAATGTGTCGGGTGTCGTCCTCGCGTTCCAGAGGTCGCAGCTTTGGACCTGAGTTTCCGCATGCAGTGATCCAATGGGGACCTCGCTGGCCCGTAGCCGTAAGCAGAATGGCGCTGCCAGCTATTGGACAGGCGTCGTGTGAGGTCCGGAATCGAGAACTGGCCCCGTCCCCTGTTGAGACGCAATGGATGCACGCAGTATTGCCGCAGTAGCCACCATATTTCCAAGTGCCAGTCGAACTTCTGCCCAGCCTCTTGTCTTGAGTCCACAGTCCGGATTGACCCATAGCTGATCGGGACTGAGAACCTCCAGAGCCCTGCGCAGGAGGGTTTCGATCTCTCTTTTGTCGGGGACACGAGGCGAGTGAATGTCATACACGCCAGGACCGATCTCGTTCGGATAATGAACACGATGGAATACGTCCAGAAGTTCCATGCGGGAGCGGGAGCACTCGATTGAGAGCACATCCGCATCCATCTTTACAATGGAATCGATGATGTCG
>PKXI01000092.1 GCA_003133425.1 Acidobacteriaceae bacterium | reverse complement strand
TCTCGTTCGGCGAGGACGATCGGACAACCGCCCTCGCGCAGTGATTGCAGATATCCGTCCAGGATGGCACTGCATCCGTCCTTAAACCTGATTGACAGGCTACCGGCATCGATCACGATCTTTAGACTTGCGGCCAAACGGACGANNCTATTGACATGCAGATCCCCTACCGCGAGAACCTTCGGTGCGTCACACAACTCAGCGCAGATAGACGGCCAGAGTTGAGCCCACCTGTAGAAGGTGCCCCTCAAGAACTGGAACGGGCTCTCTTTCATTTGCTCGTGTTTCGATCGAAGATCGGACGAGACGACCGCAGAACAACTGCGCATCCATCCCTCGAAGCTAGCGGTCGCGCTTTCGATGTTTAGTTCTCTGCCTTCGGACGATTGGCCGAGGGCGGATCTTCTCCGGTGCTGTTCAGTCTTCATGACCCGCCTGACAATGTGAATCGCATATTCATTCTTAGTGAATTGGATGCAATTTGATCCGCTCATGATGTTTATTATGTGCTGAGAGAGGGCCGGGTTGAGGTCCGGTTTGACGCACCTTCGGCAATTGCTCCGAGACGGTTCTAATCACGCCAGGAACCCGCGGGAACTAGAGAACAGTTTGAAGCTGCAGGCGCCCAAAACTAACAGAAGGGAAATTCAAGACCTGCTCCTTCCGTCACACCTCCAGCTCACCGTCAGTCAGCTTGAAGCTTTGTCAAAAACTCTCACTGATTGGCGTTCTGGCGAGGGAGATACAAGACGCAACGATCAGCTCGCCATACTTGACGCTCTGGGCGGTCCAATGTGATCAGACAACCATCTGGGCCACTCCTAGGATCATGTGTAGGGAAGAAGTGGGACAGTCGTTACAAGGGCGAGTCCGCTTCCTCTTGCGAGTGAGGTTACAACATGTCAACTATCCTGATTGTTCTCGTAGTGCTCTTCCTGCTCGGCGGCGGCGGATGGGGATATTCGCGGTGGCGCAACTAACACGACTCCTGGATAAACACGTGCAAATGCTGCATGATCCTAATTGCGGGATTGCCGAAGGAAGATCGACTCCGAACTCAATACGCTAATTCACTGTTCATCGTTCAAAGAAGGGCCGCTTCATGAAAAAGAAAGGCCGGACCGAGATTGAAAGAAGGATTTTCTCCCGCGTAAAAAGGGAGATGAATAAGCCACGACTAACCGAGTCGGTCCGCAACGGTTTCAGCGCCCTGGGCGCACCGACCGCGGAGAAACCTGCTGCCCGTCCTGCGCGAGCGTGAGTCCTGGTCCTGTGAGTGCCGACCACACTCAACTCCAATTTGCTCGATTCTGCTCATGCGTTAGTCGCGTCTGTCCTGCTTCGATCGACTTTGTGAAGTTGGCGAGGCGGGAGCTCTCCCGAGGTGCCGCTCGGCGAATTCTTCGTGCAGGACCACATCGAGCAGCGACTTGTGAACCTTGATGCCTTCGTTGTATTCGATAAAGCCGAATTTGCGAAATCGATTTATGAAGAAGCTCACGCGGGAACGCGTTGCGCCTCAACCTACCCACAGCGCGCAAATATGCATATCCATCCCAACTTGGTTGAAGTAGGGTCAGACGAAGATGAACAGCACCGTGCGCCGCATTCTCACGCTCAGATCCACTCTGTGGGATCTATTTCTGTCCGCGGTCGGGTGCTTCGTATTAATCCGTTCCTTCCGCCTTTTCTTCCGTTTGCAGGGGCGGGCGAACTGGCACAGACGTTCAATTTCGGGCGTCTCGATGCTCCCCCCTGCAAAGGAGTTTCTCTATGTCCACACAAATCCACGAAAAAGAATCGCAAGCTGCCAGACTTCTCGTTCCCGACGGTTTCTTAGCCGAAGATGTAAAGAATCTTTCCAGCGTACTGAACGCGCTTGTTGCCGACGCCTTTGTCCTCTATCTCAAGACCAAGAACTTCCACTGGCACATGAGCGGCCAACATTTCCGCGACTACCACCTGCTTCTCGACGAACATGCAGCACAGATATTTGGCATTACCGACGCCATAGCCGAGCGTGTTCGCAAGGTTGGCGGCACAACCATCCACTCCATAGGGCACATTGCCCGGCTGCAGCGGATTGCGGACAACGACGAGGAGTTTGTGGGCCCAACCGAGATGCTGAGGGAACTGCACGCCGACAACAAGACTTTTGTGGAGAGCCTGCGGGCGGCGCACGTGATAACGAGCAAAGCCAATGACTACGCGACGACCAGCCTGATCGAGATTTGGATCGACGAAGCAGAGCGGCGTGCATGGTTCCTGTTCGAGGCCACGCGATAAGGAATCTTCAATCCAACGGCGCCACTGCCACTATGCTACATGCCTGGGCGGTGGCGCCGAAAGAGTTTCGAGCGATCGAGGATCGAGCCGAGCGTCTGCGTGGAGCATCCTGCAATTCCCTCAAAGGAGATGCAGACTCTTGGGCACGGTTCTTGAGCAGGCTGCGGCGCGATGAAGACATGTCGTAGGCGTCGCTATGGCGTCTACAGAGGAAATGGCTAGGAGGCTTGGAACTTTTCAGATTGCTGAGCCCGCGCAGAGCTTCATCTCGGGCTTCCAATGAGCGATTCTATTGCCCGCCTACAATCTATCTTCAGCAAGAGTGATATGCCGTAAATCGCACTATCTGAAAACTCCCAACAAATAACACACCAGCAAAATGACCAGCACTGTACCAAGCCCTATGCCTGCGCCCCCGCCTGCGCCCCAGCGGCTGTAGCCAAAGTACCCTCCTCCTCCACCGAAAACGAGCACCAGAACAATAATCAGTATGATGAGCATCTCAGGTCCTCCTCTCTGTCCGGGCTGCAACTCCCGATTTAAGTCACGAATTTGATTACACTCTGTGTCCTGACCGCGACGTCTTCGGCGAAGAGTGCGGTTTGAGCCTTCGCATGTGCTGCCGTTTGCGTGACAGCCTTGAGCGGTTACGCGGTCACAGATCCCTTTGGGCTCCTACTGTCCTGAAGTGGCTTTCCGGTTTTTGACCTGTAGTTTGTTCACAACTTGCTGCACGTTCGGCACGCCGGTCGCCACCTTCTCAGCGAACGCGCGCCTGTCTGGCGAATTCACTTCTCCAGTCAGGGTGACCACCCCGCTTTTCACGCTGTATTTCACGTCATGATGCATCTTGTTCTGAATCAGCGCGGCGTCCAAATTCTTTTCGTTGCCCTGGTCCAGATCAGAGTTCATGGCTTTCGCCTCTCTCTCTCTGCACCCGCGGGAAGCCTCACCCTCTTCCACTGCCA
>PKXI01000167.1 GCA_003133425.1 Acidobacteriaceae bacterium | reverse complement strand
TTATTTGCCGAAGCAATAGCGGAACAAATGTGCAAGGAGCAAGCTATGGAACGGCGAATCTTTTTGAAGGCAGCAGGAGCGACGGCAGCGACGGCGCTTGTTTTTGGACGGCGCGGAGCGTTGGCGCAGCAGGCAGACAGCCACGTTGAGATTTTGGTAGACGAGCCGATCGGCACCATTGCGCCCGAGATCTATGGACACTTTACCGAACATCTGGGATCGGTGATCTACGACGGTATTTATGTGGGCGAGGGGTCGAAGATTGCCAACCAGCACGGACTGCGTTCGGCGCTGATTGACAAGATGCGAGCAATAAAGGCACCCATGGTGCGCTGGCCTGGCGGCTGCTTTGCCGACAGCTACGACTGGCGCGATGGCATCGGGCCAAAAGAGAAGCGTCCGCGGCGGACCAATTTCTGGACAGACCAATTTCCGGCGGCGCTTCAGAAGCAGAACATTCCGCAGGTCTTCGATCCGAACACGTTTGGCACCGACGACTTTGTGCGCTTTTGCAAGCTGAGCGGTGCGGAGCCCTATATCGCCGCCAATGTGCGCAGCCTGACACCGATGGACTTCGACCGTTGGGTGGAGTATTGCAACTCGCCGCGTGGTACGACGACGCTGGCTGAGGCGCGGGAGGCCGACGGCACGCCGGATCCCTACAACGTGCGTTATTGGGGCGTGGGCAATGAGAGCTGGGGTTGCGGCGGCAACTTTGATCCCGAAGACTACGCGATCGAGTACAAGCGGTATACGACGTGGGTTCCGAGCTATGGGGTGCCGCTCAGGTTTGTGGCGTCGGGGCCGAACAGCGACGAACAGGCCTGGACGCGCGGCTTCTTCAATAAGCTGCTGCACGGCCAGCCGAGCCACGATATGCATGGTGTGTGGGGATTGAGCGTGCACCACTATGCGTGGAATCTTTCGCGTGGCAAGACGGAGCAGTGGGGCGTGGGCATGGGCGACGCGCTGAAGTTCGATCCGATTGACTGGTACGAGTTGTGCAGGGAGACCGCTCGCATTGAGAACGTCATCCTGGACCATTGGACCGCGCTCGGGCAGTTCGATCTGGCCCACAAAGTGAAGCTTGTGGTGGACGAGTATGGACCATGGTACAAGCCCGGCACCGAGAATTCACCGGAGCAGTTGCTGGGTCAGCAGATCACAGTCCGCGATGCTGTAATGACCGCTCTGTCGCTGGATATATTCAATCGGCATGCGGACAAAGTGGGCATGGCGGCCTGCGCGCAGTTGGTGAACTGCCTCAACTCGATCTTCTTGAGCCATGGCGACAAGTTTGCCACTACGCCGGTGTTCAACGTGTTCGAGATGTATGCGGCGCACCAGGGCGGAACATCGCTGCGTACGGAGTTCTCTGCACCTGAGGCGCGCTATGACCGCGACGGCAAGCCGGCAACTTTCGCAGGATTGAAGGGATCGGCCTCGCTTAAGGGCAAGACGCTGACGCTGACTGCGGCGAACACGGATGTAAGCCAGGGGCGCGAGGCGGAGATTGTTGTGCGCGGGGCGAAGCCATTGAGCGCGAAGGCGTGGGTTGTGGGCGAGAGTGATATCCACGCGCACAATACGCTGGAGCTGCCGGACCAAGTAAAGACGCGGACGGCGGAGGTTGCTGTGCGGGGTGGGTCGTTGGGCTTTACGTTCCCGCCGGCTTCGGTGGTGAAGATTGAGGTGGAGTTGGGGTAGGTGTTGCTTGGAATCCCAGGTCTCAGAAGCGAGACCTGGGGCACCCGTATTGTCTTTTGAGAACTTGGTGCATGCTACCCCACCTTAGCGACAAAAACAAAAACGTCACGAGGATGGGGCACCCAATCGAAGTTCGCTCAGAAACGAAAGGCAACCGCAGGTCCTTCGACTCGCGTTGCCCGCTCAGGATGACAATTTCAAATGGAAGTGTTCTGCTCTCCCACCCATTCGCCAGGAAAGAGGCGAATGGATGGGGCACGGAGCTTCTTTGCAGAACGATGCGGGCTTTCTGCTACTGCTGCTGTTGTTGCTGCATCTGTTGCAGGTCGATGAAGGGGATGCCCGGCTCTGGAGGCTGCTGTGCACGCTCGACGAGGACGCTCCAGTCTTCGGGGATGGGCATCTTGCGGTCGAGGGCGGGCGCATTTTCGCTGGCCTCCACCTGCACGGCCACATAGAGCTCGCTGTCAGTTTTGCCGCGGAAGACGCCATGAGTTGGAGGTACGTCGGCGTAATCGCGACCCACGGCAGTACGGATATGCCGATGGTGAGCGACGAGGTTGTTTGTGGGATCAAACCCTACCCAGCCGAGATGCGGCATGAGCGCTTCAACCCAGGCGTGGGTGGCGTCCGGTGTGGAGCGGTCGTGGTCTTCGCGGCTGCGATAGAGGTAACCGGAGACATAGCGGGCCGGAATCTTCACGTGGCGGAGCAGAGCGATCATGGTGTGCGCGAAATCCTGGCAGACACCCTTGCCGCTGACGATGGCTTCTTCAATGGGCGAGTCAACGCGGGTGTGTCTGGGCACGTACTCGAAGTAATCAAAGAGTCGCTGGTTTAGCTCCTGCACTACCATGAGCGGATCGTCACGGCGGGTGACGCCCATCTGGGTGGCAAGCAACGCGACCGCTGGAGTTTCAACGGCAAAGGTCGAGGGCAGCAGCATCTCCCAGTAATCGCCGGACTCGACCAGATCGTCGAGAGCGCCCCAGGCATCGGGCGCGAGAAAGCGGGGCACGTCGGGCAGCGGCTGCTGTTCGACGATCGACTCAGCCACGATGACAAGCTGGTTGTGCTCGCCGGGAATGTCGAAGTGCTGCACATTGTTGCCAAGGTGGTCGCGATAAGTGAAGACGCGGCAACGCGGGCTTACCGAAAGAGAAAAGTTGAGGCAGTGCTGGCTGGAGTCGGAGCGCGGGTTCATTCGCGTTTCCATAATGCTCTCGCTGATGGGATGCGAGTAGCGGAAGCGCGTAAGGTGCCGGATGGAATAAAAGTTCATGCTCGCTCTCTCAGTTCGGGGCTCCGACTTGGTTCCGATTCAAAGTTGTTGGTCCCTCAGGGGCTAAAGCCCCCATGATTTTGGTTTCTCATATGTACGGGCTAAAGCCCGTACCCTTCAACATCAAAACCTTGGTGTGCGCCTAGACAGCCAATGCGGATTGAATGGAGTAGTGGACATAGTAGCGGTAGATGAGCTCGTGAATGCGCAGGCACTGCTCGCGGATGTTGTGCAGAAACGCGGCCGTGTCGCCGGCCAGAATTTCCCCTATTGTGGTGAACCCCAGCATGGCATGGAGCCGGCCGATGCCCGCGGTAAGCTCATCGGGAGAACGGCGGCCGCCGGTGTGCTGGATGGAATCGATTGCGGAACGGATGCAATCCACGCAGTAGCGGATGGCGTGAGGAAAGTCGCGGTTGAGCAGCAGGAACTCGAGAATGCGATCGGGAACGACGTCTGCGGTGTAGACCTGGCAGTAGGCCTCGAATGCCGTGCAACAACGGAGCAAACCCACCAACTCGAGGTAATGGTAGCCGGAGTGCTCCCGCTCCTGCGGGTGGAACAGTTCGGCCTGGTAAACCTCAAGCATGGTAGCGGTGGCATAGGCGCGCTCCAGGTAGCGGCCGAGGCGAATGAACTGCCAGCCCTGACCGTGAATCATGGTTGAGTCGCCCACACCCTGGAAGAGGTGAATGCCATCCACCACCGAGGCCAGCGTGTCGTTGATGCTGGAACTGAACTGGGTTTGCGCATGCGGCGAGTGCATCTGGTGAAAGAGGCGATTGAGGCGCTGCCACTGTTCGCTGGAGATTTCTTCGCGTACCTGGCGGGCATTCTCGCGGGCGCCATTGATGCAAAATGTGACCGATGCGGGGCTGAGGCTGTCGAAGACCAGGGCGCGGGCCATTGTCTCGAGGCCGCCTTTCCACTCCATGCCGGCGGGCTTACCGAGAGAAGCCAACAGCCGCTGCCAACGCGTCTCCACGTTGGTGCCGCCGGTGTCGAGCATCAGGCTCATGGTTACGTCGAGCTGGCGTACAGTATTCTCAGCCCGCTCGAGGTAGCGACTCATCCAGTAGAGACTGTCGGCTACGCGTGAAAGCATGGTCGCACTCTCCCGAACCCGCGATCTGATTGCTATTCCAGAACCCATGTGTCCTTGCTTCCGCCGCCCTGGGAGGAGTTGACCACGAGCGAGCCTTTTTCCAGCGCTACGCGGGTGAGGCCTCCGGGCACGATGTTGACTTTGTCACCAAACAGAACGTAAGGCCGCAGGTCCACGTGGCGCGGCTCGAGGCGATTGCCAATGAGGCAGGGAGCGCGGGAGAAATCCAGCGTTGGCTGGGCAATGTAGTTGCGTGGATTAGCCTCGATCTGGCGCGCGAACTCCTCGCGCTGCCGGGCGGTTGAGTGGGGGCCGATCAACATGCCGTAGCCGCCGCTTTCGCCGACGGCTTTGACGACGAGTTTGTCGAGATTGGCGAGGACGTGCTGGCGCTGGTTGTCTTCAGAGAGGAGATAGGTTTCTACGTTGGGCAGGATGGGATCTTCGTCGAGGTAGTAGCGGATCATGCGCGGCACGTAGGCGTAGACCGCCTTGTCGTCTGCGAGGCCGGTGCCGAAGGCGTTCGTGACCGTAACGTTTCCAGCGCGATAGGCGTTGAACAGGCCTGAGCATCCCAGAGAAGAATCGCCGCGGAAGACTAGCGGATCGCTGAAGTCGTCGTCGACGCGGCGATAGATGACGTCCACGCGCTTGAGGCCGTCTGTGGTGCGCATGTAGACGACGTTGTCGTGGGTGACGAGGTCGCGACCCTCGACGAGATCGATGCCCATCTGGCGGGCGAGATAGGTGTGCTCGAAGTAAGCGGAGTTGAAGACCCCTGGAGTGAGCAGGACGATGTTCGGCTCGGGCCGGCCTTCAGGTGCAAGCGAACGCAACGTCGCCAGCAGCAGCTGTGAGTAGTGCTCGATGGGCCGCACGCCGTAGCTCTGAAAGAGCTGTGGGAAGGTCCGCTTCATCACACGGCGGTTGGTGAGCATGTAGCTGACGCCGGAGGGAACGCGCAGGTTGTCTTCGAGGACGACAAACTCGCCGGTGTTGAGGCGCAGCAGGTCGGAGCCGACTACTGCGATGTAGACGTTGCGGGGAACCTGAAGACCGCGCATCTGGCGGCGGTAGTGCTTGCAACTGTAGACGAGGTCGCGGGGGATGATGCGGTCGGAGAGAATCTTCGCGTCAGAGTAGACGTCGCGCAGAAAGAGATTCAACGCGGTGATGCGCTGGGTCAGTCCGCGCTCGACTTGATCCCACTCCTGTGCAGTGATGAGTCGCGGCAGCAGGTCGTAAGGAAAGATGCGCTCGGTTCCTTCGTCGCGACCGTAGACGGTGAAAGTGATGCCCTGGGTGAGGAACGAGAGGTCTGCGGATTGCTTGCGGCGCTGGAGTTCGTCGGCGGGGAGGCTGGCGAGGGTTTCGGCAAGGGCGCGGTAGTGGGGGCGCAGTTCGCCATTGGCCTCGCGCATCTCGTCGTATGCTTGGTCGAGCGGATAGTCTCCGAAGAGGGTTTCCACTTCCGCTGGAGGGCTGGCGCTCATCGGGAAGAGTGGTTTCCTTTGCGGCAAATTCAGGGAACTGAAGGCGGATGGACTCGAGCGCTCCGGAATGGCCGTTCAGCACCCGTTCCGCATCGGCTTTCAGCGCATCCCATGTGTACCCTGTTGTTTAGCTTTTAACACGCGGGGCGTAAAGGAGCAATGAGGAAGCGGTAAGGGAAGCTCGCGGACCTTTTCACGCGCGCGATCCGATCCCAGTGCCAGGACTGGCTATCTCGGTTCGTCCGCATCAGAATCGGATGGAATCGGCCGCAGAACCAGGGTCGTGGTATCCCACCCTTTCGCGAAAAACCGCGAAAGGATGGGGCACCCGGCATTTGTACGACGATCGAGATCGAAGCAGTTCGGTTCTAAAACAAATTCCACAACGACTGGTTGTAGACGGCGTGGTGGAACTGGACTTCGCAGCCTTTGACGATGGTGCCGAGTTGGCGCGGGCAGCGGTCGGCGGCAGCCTGTTTGAGTTCGGCGTAGCGGCCCTGAACGTCGGCGCCGAGAATCTGCGCGATCCAGCTTGAGGCAGTGAAATCTTCGATGGCGGTGTAGATGTTGTCGGGCAGGTAGCGTCCGCCTGCGCGCAGGTTGGCGACCTTGGCGATTTCGCCGTCGATGCCGGTCTTGAAGATGGAGTAGAGCGCCAGATACGGGTTGGCGTCCGGTGCCACGGCACGCACCTCGGTGCGCATGGAGCGGGAGTTGCCGATGGGCACGCGGATCATGGCGCCGCGGTCGGTGGCTGAAGCGCGAATCTGGTTGGGCGCTTCGAAGTGCGGGTCGAGCCGGCGATAGGCGTTGACGCTGGAGTTGAAGATGAGGCAAAGGTCGAGCGCGTGGCTCAAGATGCGGTCAAGGAATTCCCAGCCGAACTTCGAGAGCTGTTCTTCGCCCTTTTCGTCCCAGAACAGGTTGGTCTTGCCTTTGGAGACGGAGACGTTGGTGTGCATACCGCTGCCGTTGACGCCAACCACCGGCTTGGGCAAGAAGCAGGCTGTGTAGCCCATGTTCGCGGCGATCTGGCGGCAGAGCAGCTTGTAGAGCTGGATCTGGTCGGCCGCGGCTACAACTTCAGAGTAGCCGTAGTTGATTTCGAACTGGCTGGGCGCTACTTCGGGGTGATCCTTCTCGTTCTGGAAGCCCATGGCGCGCTGCACTTCAGCCGCGGTGTCAATGAACTTGCGCAGCGGATCAAGCGGCAGCACGTGGTAGTAGCCGCCAGTGTTGATGAACTCGAACTTTTTGGTCTGGTGGTATTTCTGTTCAGCGTCAGTGCCAGCGAACAGGAAGCCCTCGATTTCGGTGGCCGCGTTCAGGGTGTACTGCTTTTCCTTGAACAGCTTGTTGGAATAGCCTTTGAGCACGCCGCGCAGATCGCCGGAGTAAGCAGTTCCGTCCTTGTCGATTACGTTGCCAAAGACGAGCACCTTGCCGTTGCCGAAGACGTCGGCTGGGACCCAATAGAAGGCGCTCCAGTCGATACCGAGGCGGAGATCGCTCTCTTTCTGGGCAGTGAAGCCGCGAATCGACGATCCATCGAAGGTGAGATTTTCATAGGAGCCGAGCAGGAATTTCTTGTCGTAGTCGAGCAGGTGAAGCCGTCCCTCGAGGTCAGTGAACAGCACGGTGACAGCCTTGATCCGCTTCTCGTCCTTCAGATATTTCAGGCGCTTCTCGCGAATTTGATCGGCCGCTACGCGGCTGGTGCGATCAGCCTTGGCTGCCAGGTTGAGCTCTTCCAGCTCTTCATAGGAGAGAGCGAGGAAATTGCGATACTCAGTAGACATGGATCTCCTTTTTCATGATTCGTGGCGGAAAGGGTACAGTCCCGGCGTTCGAAGGCGCTGGCGGCTGCGTAAGGACTCTTGAAGATAGGGTAAACCTGCCCGGCGGGGCGCGCGCAAGTTTATCGTCATTTTCCGGTGGAAGCCGGCGGGTTCGGCATGCTGTTTCGACTGCCAATTGCAACAAAACACAGGCTTCCGGGGACCAAAGCACTGCGAATTGCCCACATTGCTGGAGTAGTCTGGTTTCTCAGGAGAATGTTGCCCCCAATGTCCAAGTTGCGCCGCTCAGTGCCAGCTATTCTAACTGTCTTTGCCATTGCCTTTACCGTTGCCCGTGCTCAGCAGCCCGCGCCCCCTGCCCCCACTGATGACTACGTTCGCGCCCACTACACAAAGTACGAGTACCGCATCCCGATGCGCGACGGTAAGAAGCTGTTTACGGCGGTCTACGTTCCCAAGGACGAGGCCGGCGGCCCGTTTCCGTTTCTCATGGATCGCACTCCTTATAGTGTTGGTCCCTACGGCGAGGACAAGTATCCCGCGCGCCTTGGGCCTTCAGACGAGTTTGAAAAGAGCGGCTATATCTTCGTCTACCAGGACGTGCGCGGGCGCTGGATGAGCGAGGGTGACTTCCTTGAGATGCATCCCCACATCGACCAAAAGAAATCGCCGCAGGATGTAGACGACGCCTCCGACACTTCCGACACAATCGACTTCCTGCTCAAACATGTCGCCAACAACAATGGCAAAGTGGGTATCTGGGGCATCTCGTATCCGGGGTTTTATACGTCGGCGTCAATTATCGATTCGCATCCGGCACTGGTGGCAGCCAGCCCGCAAGCGCCCATGACTGACCTTTTTCTTGGCGACGACGCTTACCATGGCGGGGCATTCATGCTCGCGGCGAATTTCGGCTTTTATGCTTCCTTTCGTCCGCAGAAGAATCCGATGCCCCCCAGTCCCACGGTTCCCTTCGATTTCGGGACTCCGGACAGGTACCGGTTTTACCTCGATGCGGGCAACATAGCCAATCTCGACAAGCTCTACTTGAAGGGTTCGAACTGGCTCTTCAATGACCAGTTCAAGCACGATACCTACGATGATTACTGGAAGGCGCGCGACCTGTCGAAGCACATGAAGAACGTACACTGCGCGGTGCTCGTGGTGGGTGGCTGGTTTGATGCGGAGGATCTGACGGGACCCTACCGCACCTTCAATGCCATCAACAAATTCAACCCAGAGACGCCGACTACACTCGTCGAGGGCCCCTGGGTGCATGGCGGCTGGTCGCGAGGAGACGGCAACCACCTGGGCGATGCGCAGTTCAATTCCAATACTGCTGCGTATTTCCGAGCCAACATCCAGTTCCCATTCTTCGAGCATTATCTGAAGGGCAAGGGCGCGGCGCAAGCCAAGGCGGTTGTCTTCGAGACCGGAACCAACGTATGGCGCAAATTCGACGCCTGGCCACCCAAGACCGCCGCGCCGAAGACGCTCTATTTCCACGCGGGCGGGAAGCTCAGTTTCGACCCGCCGGCTGAGAGCAAAAGCGAGGATGAGTACGTGAGCGACCCCAGCCACCCGGTGCCGTTTGTGGGCTACACAACCGACACCGTGCCGCAGCGCTACATGGTGGACGACCAACGCTTCGCGAGCTACCGGCCCGATGTGCTCGTCTACGAGACTGAGCCGCTAAAAGAGGATGTCACCATCGCCGGTCCTGTCTCGCCCCACCTCAAGGTGGCAAGTTCCGGTAGTGACTCCGATTTCGATGTGAAGCTGATCGACGTCTACCCCGAAGATTATCCCAACCCCGACAATTCGCTGGATGGCAACAAGCGCATCCTTGATGCGCCGCCACTGCACATGGGCGGCTATCAGCAGTTGCTCCGCGGCGAACCTTTCCGGGCCAAATTCCGCAATAGCTGGGAAAAGCCGGAGCCGCTGACTCCGGGCAAAGAGACGGAAATCAACTTTACGATGCCCGATCTCTTCCACACCTTCCGCCGCGGTCATCGCATCATGGTTCAGGTGCAGAGTTCCTGGTTCCCGTTGACCGACCGCAATCCGCAGACTTTCACCGACATTCCCTACGCTCAGACCGAGCAATTCCAGAAAGCCACAGAGCAGATATTTCACCAGAAAGACGCNNGCTTCAGGATTCGGATTGAGGAGAGCTTGGAAGGTTCCCTCTAATGCAGTTACTTGGTGGTTCCGGGGGCAGCCCCGTTTGGTACCGATGCTCCCGGAAATGGCCGGTTTGGCCGTACAATCTAGATATGGCTCCACTTCCTGCGGAGGGATGGGTGAGCGGTTGATACCGGCGGTCTTGAAAACCGTTGTGCCTGAAAGGGTACCGGGGGTTCGAATCCCTCTCCCTCCGCCATATTCCTTCCAAGGCTGTCCATAGCTGTCTAATTCCCTCTCATTAGAATTCTCAAATTATTGAAAACATTAGAAGACCATTCCAGGCTTCTCTATATCTTTCCACGCGCGTCCAAGGTTGACCGGGGGTGTATCCGGGGGTATTCTAAATTTCACTCCAAAGAAGCAGCGGGGGTATCGCTAAATCGGGGGTATCGGTTCCGCGGTGAAGCCACTAAGATCGGGGGTATCGCTTCGAGCGTTAGATCATGGAGATCCATAAACTTAAGGCTGTTCAAGTGCAATCCGCCAAAGCTGGCGGCAAAGAATACCGGCTGAGCGATGGCGGCGGCCTGTATTTAGTGGTGAAGACCAACGGTGGGAAACTATGGCGCTGGTCCTACGAGTTCAACGGCAAGGAGAAGTTGCTATCGTACGGGCCGTACCCGGCCGTCAGTCTCTCCGAGGCTCGGAAACTTCACGAAGAGGCCCAGGCGTTGAAGCGGCATGGAACTGATCCCGCGGCGGCAAAGCAGGCTAAGAAGCAAGAGGAACAGGAGGGTAAACACGAATCTTCGAAACCAACATTTGACCAGCTTACGGAGGAATGGTTTAAGACGTGGAGCAAGGGGAATAGTCAGCGATACGCCGGGACAGTGAAGACGCGACTGGAACGCGACGTTTTGCCAGCTATCGGCAATATCCCCATCGATCAATTGAAGAAAGCTGATCTCACTAAGATCATCTCGAGAATCCAGGATGACCGCGATGCAGAGGATCTTGCCCGCAGATTGCTCCAGAAGATAAAGCAGATCTTTCGCCATGCCATGGGAAAAGGCTACATAGAAAGCGACCCAATTGCAGGTACCAAGCCGTCCGATTTTCTTCGCTCCCATAAAGTAAAAAACTTCGCCCGAATCGAGCCTGCTCAGTTGCCGGAGTTGCTCAAGAAAATCGAGATCTACCGGGGCACGCCACTCACGCGGTTGGCGACGAAGCTGATGACACTGACGTTTCTACGAACTACACCGTTGATTTTGGCGGAGTGGTCAGAGATCGATTTTGCGGAGAAGCGGTGGAAGATTCCGAAAGAGCACATGAAAGGTCAGAGTTCACCCCACATCGTTCCGCTAGCGAGTCAAACCATCCAGGTACTGGAATTGGTGCGCGCGATTTCGGGCGGAAGCAGGTATCTTTTCCCCGGACAGGGGCCGAAGAACCCTACGATGAGCAATGGAACAATCCTCAAGGCTCTGGAAAGGATGGGTTATCAGAAGGTAATGACGGGCCACGGGTTCAGGGGCGTCGCATCCACAATTTTGCACGAGTGCGGTCACAATCACGAGTACATCGAAGCGCAGTTGGCGCATCAGAAACGCAACAAGGTGAGCGGTGCGTACGATTACGCGAAGTATCTTGTTCCACGAACCCAGATGATGCAGGACTGGGCTGACTTCCTTGATGAAACGCTGCGCACAGGCGTCTATAAGCTGATTCCGCCCTCGTACAAAATTGAATACGAGAAGAGGTCTGAAGATGGTCGCAAACCTGTCGTGCGGAGAGCGCGAAGCGGTCATTCGAAGAAGGCTGTGCGACGCGAAAAAAGCCGATAGCAGGTCTCCTTTTCAGACCTCTGAGAACGGGCCATTATCCGGGGTCA
>PKXI01000174.1:4933-5329 GCA_003133425.1 Acidobacteriaceae bacterium | reverse complement strand
CGCTCTACCGTATGACCGAGGCCGGGCGCGCGGCGTTGACCGAATACGTCCAGGCGTTGAGGCAACTGCTCGGCGGGGCGATCTAAACAGGGATCAGGGGTTGGTTCGCTGGCCTTTGAGGCTTGTGCGAACCCGCTCCATGATGCCGAGATAGTACGCGAGGTTGTGGATGGTGTTGAGAATCGCTGAGAGCGTCTCGCCCGCTTGCATCAGGTGACGGAGATAGGCGCGAGTGTAGCGGCGGCACACCGGGCAGTTGCAGTTGGGGTCCGGTGGCGACTGGTCCTCTGCAAATCTCTTGGCCTTTATGTTAAGCCGGCCCTCGCTGGTAAAGAGCAGACCGTGCCGTGCAGCGCGCGTGGGCAATACGCAGTCCATCATGTCCACGCCCATGCG
>PKXI01000174.1:0-4914 GCA_003133425.1 Acidobacteriaceae bacterium | reverse complement strand
CCGCCGATGGCGTAGCCGTCGAAGTCCATGTCCACCAGTCGCGCGGCGCACTCGCAGCGCAGGTCGGTGTACATGCCACCCTGGACAATGCCAAACAAGTTTTGCTTCTGCCCCTGCAACTCATCGCGCCAAACAACCTCGTCGCGGTGGGCGTGGAAGTGATCGAGCGATCTGCGCGCCCAGGCCATGGTGAGGCGCAGGCTTTCTACGGCGCGGCCGCGATCTGCCGGGTACTCGGTGCACTCATCGAAGGCCATGGCGATGTCGGCTCCGAGAGCGATCTGCACGTCCATGGAGTGCTCGGGCGTAAAGAAGTGGCTGCTGCCGTCAAGATGCGAACGGAAGCGAACTCCTTCGTCGGAAACCTTGCGCAGGGCGCTGAGAGAAAAAACCTGAAAGCCCCCGGAGTCCGTGAGCATGGCCCTGGGCCAACTGATAAAGCGGTGCAGTCCACCGAGGCGCCGAATCGTCTCGTGCCCGGGCCGCAGGTAGAGATGATAGGTGTTACCAAGAATGATTTCCGCGCCTAGCGATTCAAGCGTGTCCTGGGGAACGGCTTTTACTGTGCCAGCGGTGCCGACAGGCATGAAGACCGGCGTCTGGACGGTCCGGTGGGGAAGATGGAGCTGCGCACGGCGCCCGCCAGCTTCAGTTTCCGCGATCACTTCAAAAGGTGAACTCACTCAACGATTTTAGCGGGAAGCGCACGCCTATTTGCTCGTGCCCAGGCGAACCAGGAATCCGAGGCGTGCAGTGCGCGGCGTTGCGAGCGTGGTGGTTGGGGTTTTGGAGACTTCGATCTGACGGTCGAAGAGGTTTTCGCCGGCGGCGAAGAGTTCCATTCGCTTGCCGAAATTGTGCGAGGCGTAGGCGTCGAGGCGGAAGTAGCCGTGGAGCAGAAACGCGTTGGCATCGTCGTCGTATTGGCGGCCACTGAGGCGGCTCTGCAAACTGAGAGTTCCGAGCGCAGGCTTGAAAGCGCGGAGGTTCAGCGTGGCCATATTACGTGCCACTTCTGGAATCCAGTTGCCAAGGTCCTGGCTGCCTTTGGACACCGTGGCATGTGCATACTGATAGCCACCATCGACCGCGAACCATGACCGGGGTGCCAGTTCCAAATCCAGTGCAACGCCTCGGCTCTCGATCTGGCCGAGGTTCTCGCGTGTGAGCAGGATGGGCGAGCAGGTGGCGCAGGTGGTAAGGGCAACAATCGGGCGATTGACCTGAGTGAGGAAGTAGCTGGTTCGAACAGTGCCCCACTTCCACTGTGTCGCAACGCCGGTTTCCCAGCCGGTGGCGCGTTCGCTGAGCAGGTTGCCGTTGGGGTTGGTGAGCTTGTTACCGACTTGCGTAGACCGGTAAAGCTCACTGGGTGTAGGCGCACGAAAGGCGCGGAACCCCGAGGCCGAAACTGCCCAGTGCGCGGATAACTTGCGCGAGAGGCCCAGCCGCGGATCGAAGATGTTCTCGTTGCGTTGTGGGGGCTGGGTCGGGCTGTGCGTCCAGGCGGTACCGGTCCAGGTAAGCTGATGCCCGTCGTAGTTCTGGAACCAATCCATACGGCCTGAGACGGCCACGGTCCATGCGTTTCGGACCCACATGGCCTCAACGTAGGCTGCGGAATCGCGCTGGTGGTCGTGCAGGTTGGTGAGCGCGGCACTGCTGCCGTAGGTCTGCTCGCGGTCCCAGAAGCGAACATCGTGTACGTCGGCTCCTGCAATAATCAGCAGCCCTGCACCGAGAGGCTGATTCCAGTGAGCGGCTGCGCCCAACTCGTTGTCCGGGATGTAAGAGAAGCGCGATGGCACCTCGCCGCAGCGAAAAGAGCAAGTAGGGTTTGCGGCATTCGGCAGGTTGGAGAGGCTGGAGAAGGTCTGCCGATAGCGCTCAGAGGAGCCGTACACGCGCGCTACGAGCGAAGCACTGTGCGGGGCCTGCCAGTCCGTGCCGGTGACGTAGCGGACCAGCCGTGTCGCGTTTATCTGGTAAGGCGTGCCGTTGTGGCGGAATTCGTTGAATCCGCTGGCGCGCGCGAAAAGCCTGACCGGCCCCCGGTCACGTTCGGCGAGCAGCAGTGCGTTCTGGCTGTGCACGTTGCTGGCCGCATCAACGGGGCCGCGCTGCGATGGTGCCTCTTGAATAAAGCCATCCGTACCGAGCAGACCGCCTGCTGCGAGCAGTCCCCACGGGCCGCGCTTGGCCGTCAGCAGCAGGCTTGAATCGTAGGTCCCCTCTCCGCCGTAGGTGGACCGGAGCGCGGCCTGGTTCGAAGTTGGTCTGACGGGGATTACGCTGACGACCCCCCCGATGGCGCTGGAACCGTAGAGGTCGCTGGCCCCACCGCGCACCAATTCAACGCTTTTGACGGCGAGCTCCGGCTGCTCCTGCCAGTGGATCCATCCGCCAACGGGATCGTTGAGGGGTACATCGTCGTTGGTAAGCAGCGTGCGGCTGGCAGATGTGGAACCGAGACCGCGCAGGCTGACGCCTTGCGAAGTAGGGTTGGCGACCAGCGAGCTGGAGCGGCGAAAAAGCTCGAGCCCTGGGATCTGGCGAATCTGGCCGTCGAGGCTGACGGCGGCCGTCGTTCCAAGTGCTCGTGAAGAGAGCAGACGCGTGGTAACGGGGCTTTCCAGTGTGCCAAGCGGGGCACGGTACGCGGTGACAGTCACGGTGGTGACTGGGGCGGGGACTGGCTTCGCAGTTGGCGTGGTGCTTGGGGCGGTTTTCGAGTTTTGGCCGTCAAGACTTGCCGGAGTCAGCAGCACCGGAATCAGCGCCAGCGCGCCAAAGATCGCTTTGGATTGGTACCACCGCTTTGATTTCATTGCCGGGGCCGGTGACAAGGCTCTGAAGCAATTGTGACACGGTGTTCCCGCTGCGGGGATCGAGGGCCCGGGGTGCGATCTCGTTGAGGGGGACGAGGACGAAGGCACGCTCGGCCAGGCGCGGGTGAGGAATCACAAGACTCGACCCGCCAATAACAAAATCGCCGAAAAGGAGAATGTCGATGTCGAGAGTGCGGGGCCCGTTGGCGAAGCTGAAGAGGCGATTGCGGCCGAAGTCCTGCTCGATGAGGAGCACAGCGCCGAGCAGTTCGAATGGGGTGAGCCCCGTTTCGAGAGCGGCGACGGCGTTGAGGAAGCGGGGCTGATCGGCAAATCCGACCGGCTCGGTGGAGTAGAGCGAGGAGCGGGCGGCCACACGCCCAAGCGATTCAAGGCGCGCGGCTGCGGCGGCCAGCGTGGCCTCGGGTGGGCCGGCGTCGCTGGGCAGGTTCGCACCCATTCCGATGTAGGCGGTGCGCATCTTGTTCAGGGTATCGCGAACCAACAGTTCTATGCCCAATGGGACCGATGAAGAGATGCAAACCCTCAATCTGCTAGCATCCTTGTTGGAGATTTATCAGGATGGATGCACTCACCAGCGCGGGTCTCGGAGCCCGGCGCAATGAAGATATCGCACTCGATCTGCTCAAGTTCGTGGCAGCGACGGCAGGAGTGGGCAAGCCTGCCGCGCCTTCAACGGGATTCACCGGAACGGCGGCAACCAAACCCGACGAACACGTGACGCAACTGCTTGAGCTCTACGGTCGCTGCCTGAAGGCCGTTGAAGGCAAAGGGCCTGGAACAGGGGTAGCGCGATAGCAAGCGGAGACAATCTGCGGGTCGCCGTGGCGGGTGCCGGTGCGTTCGGACGCAACCATCTGCGCGTGTATCGTGAGCTTGAAACGGCGGGGCTGGGCGTGGAACTCGTCGCTGCCGTCGAACCGGATCCAGCACGCGCTGCCGACGTCACTGCAAAGTACGGAATTCCTGCTTTCTCTTCAATCGACAGGTTGCTTTCGGCCGATCTCAGGCTGAACGCGGCGTCGGTAGCCGTTCCCACCATGCACCATCATGCCGTGGCCTCGGCTCTTCTGGATGCGGGGCTTGACCTGCTGGTAGAAAAGCCGCTGGCCGCAAGTCTGAAAGAAGCCGACGATCTAATTGAGCGGGCGGAAAAGGGCGGGCACGGCAAAGACAAGATTATCGTCCAGCCGGGTCACCTGGAGCGCTTCAACCCTGCCGTGCTGGCTGTAGAGCCCAAGCTGCGGCGACCTATGTTCTTCGAGTCGCACCGGCTGAGTATATTTACCCCCAGGGCGCTGGACGTGGACGTAGTGCTGGACCTGATGATCCACGACCTGGACATCGTACTTACGTTTGCGGCCTCGCCGGTGCGCGAGGTGCGCGCTGTGGGGCTGCCGATTCTGTCGCCGAAGGTGGACATTGCGAACGTGCGGGTGGAGTTCGAGTCGGGCTGCGTGGCGAACTTTACGGCCTCGCGCGTTTCAACGGAGCGCGTGCGCAAGCTGCGCTTTTTCGAGCCGCGACAGTATGTCTCGATCGACTATGCGCGGCGGGATTTGCTGGTAATCGGCGTGGATGGGAGAGTGCCTGCCGAGATTGCAGCGGCCATCGCCGCAGGCAAGATCGACCCGGCTGCTCTGGCACAACTTGCGGCTGCGGCTAGTGGCGCAGGCGGGCCGGGCCCCGGCCTGAGTTTCATCAAGCCGGAGGTCGCGCCGGGCGAGCCGTTGCGGCTGGAGATCGAATCGTTTCTGAATTCGGTGCGGACCCGGCGCGAGCCGCGGGTTACCGCGCGCCAGGGTCGCAATGCACTCGCGCTGGCGCTAGAGATTCAGGCTGCGATGGAAGCGCATGCAGAGCGTGCCGGACTGAAGGATTTCTTCAAGTCGGGTTTGTAGAGAAGAAGCAGCTTTCAGCTCTTAGCCTGTGTGCGGCGAGTCTGGCTCGCGTGACCTGACGATGCAATCCCCCTTGTAAACGTAGATTCAAGAGGGCTCAAAGGCCGAGGTCCGGGCTTTTAGCTAGGAGCTAAAGGCTAGAACCTAGGAGTTTGCATGGGCCT
>PKXI01000297.1:31231-32527 GCA_003133425.1 Acidobacteriaceae bacterium | reverse complement strand
TTCGCCACCAGTGTCAATGTTGCTAAGGGGAAGTGATGCACAACAGCAGGAAAACCGGGGAGGTCCATCACTAAATTAAGAAAAATGGGGAAATGACCTACGAAAACGGGGAAGATTTCGCTGTCCTATTCAACAGGTTCTGCGCCTGATCGGTCAAGGCGTCTTTGACGCGTTTTCCCTTTACCGGGCTCCAACCCCATTCCCTTACTGTGTCCGCGGCCACACTTTTTCCTTGTGCACCTCTGCTACCATAAGGATGATTGCAGCTCCTGCAGCCCGGCAGTCCGTCCTCCTGAACTTTCGGAGCCCGCGCACAGGCAATTGGAGCCAACCCAAAAAGGAGAATTCCTATGCCTCTAGTCTCCATGCGTCAGCTCCTCGACGAGGCCGCCAAGGGCGGTTACGGCGTCGGCGCTTTCAACGTCAACGATATGGAACAGATTCAGGCCATCATGGAGGCCGCGAAGGAAACTCAGTCGCCGGTCATCATCCAGGCCAGCCGCGGCGCGCGCCAGTTCGCGCAGGACCGTTACCTCTTTCACCTCATCCTGGCAGCCAGCGAGCTTTATCCCGACATCCCAATCGCGATGCACCAGGACCACGGCAACAGCTTTGAGACCTGCAAAAGCGCCATCGAACTGGGCTTCACCTCGGTCATGATGGACGGCTCTCTCAAGGCCGACGGCAAGACCCCATCCACGTTTGAAGAAAATGTCGCCGTCACCAAGCAAGTGGTCGACTACGCCCACGAGCGCGGCGTCACGGTGGAAGGCGAGATCGGCGTGCTGGGCGGCGTTGAAGACGGCCACGGGGCAGGAGGGTCCGGTCTGGACCACATCACCGATCCCGACCAGGCTGTCGAGTTCGCCGAGCTTACCGGCGTCGACGCCCTCGCAATCGCCATCGGCACCAGCCATGGCGCTTACAAGTTCACCAAGAAGCCCGACGGCTCCGTCCTCAAGATGGACGTCCTGATCGCCATCCACAAGCGCCTGCCCAACACCCACCTTGTCATGCACGGCAGCTCTTCGGTGCCCAAGGACCTGCAGGACATCATCAACGAGTACGGCGGCAAGCTCAAGGAAACCTGGGGAGTGCCGGTCGAGGAGATTCAGCTCGGCATTCGCAACGGCGTTCGCAAGGTCAATGTCGACACGGACAACCGTCTCGCCATTACCGGCGCAATCCGCAAGGTGCTCTGGACACAGCCCGAGAAGTTCGATCCTCGCGACTACATGAAGCCCGCTCGCGAAGCCATGCAGAAGGTCGTCGCCCAGCGCATGACGCAGTTCGGCC
>PKXI01000297.1:0-31217 GCA_003133425.1 Acidobacteriaceae bacterium | reverse complement strand
TTCAGCTCGAAGAGCCTGAATCAAGCTCTATGGTTGCGCGTAGAATCCGGTGCCCGCCCGCGCCTTCAATCCCGGCTTGTTCACCTGCACCTGAATCCCGTTATATTCATTCGGATGCGTGGCGTGAGGCGCATTGAAGGTCAGCACGTAGAACGCCTGTGCATCCGCAACGCACTGGTCAATCATCTTGGCGACGTTGTTGCTCCCGAAAAGCACCTTACCACCAGTTTGCGTCGCGATCACCTGCAGATAGAGATCGCCATTGTCCGCCTGCTTGGCGCTGGCTACGCCCTTCGTGTATATCTGATAATCGTTGTTCGCCGCCACGAACAGATCCCGCTGGGCTCCGTACGGATCCACGCTGTAGAGCGTAATGCGCGCATCACGCAGCATTGTCGAGAGAGAGACGATGTAAGTAAACAGCCCATCCATCTCCTTCGCTGACTTTTTGATACTCTCTTGCGGAAATGCCAGCCACCCGTGGCTGATCCAGATCACCAGTTTCCGCCCCGGTCTAGTTTGCAACTTCAGGACAAGGCCGTTCAGACCCTCCAGCGACTTCTCGCGCTGCTGCACACCTGCTTGATAACCTCCCTCCCACTGGAACCGTCGCTGTGGATTCGGGTGGCTCGCTAGGCTATCCAAAAGCACCTTCGGATCGCGTGACGGCTTCCCCTGGTACTGCAGCTCCGTGTCGGTCAGAAAGACTAACGAGGTGGGCAGGGGAAGCTGTCCGCCGCTCTGGCGCAGGTAAGCTTCGATATCCTTCCGTTCGCGGGCCATTACTTCAGGCAGAGTGTTGATCTCATCCACCAGCAGAATGGCTTCGACCGGAGGATCGGCGTTGGGCGTCTCGCCGGCCACTTCCCGCAATCCGATCACGCTCTGCTGCGTCTTGTTGTCGATCACTTTGAAGTCGCCTGCCTGCAAGCCCGTGATCGGCCGGTCCGCCTTGTCCGTAACCACCACATCGAGGATCGTAGGAACATCCGCCGCCGCCCCCGCTGGAACTGCCTGCGCTGAGTTTGTGCTCGGTCCCAAAACCAATGCGCTTAAAACTGCGAATAGAAATAGAGTTCTTGCTTTCATACCATATCTCCAATTGATCGATCAGTTCGGCTCGGTTATTTGTCCGGCTTCGTAAAAACACGAAACTCGAATCTCGCGGTTTCGATCTTTTACGCTCAATGCGTTTGTTCCCGGTGATAGATCTCAAATTTCACGATTGACGTTGCCTGTTCCAAATTGTTCAAACAACGCAACTCGTCGTGCTGGACGATCAATATGATCGTCCAGACCACAAAAACCACCTGTGGCTGATTTGGGATGGACTATATCACGCGGAACCCTTCGCGCTCAAAAGGCGATTGCCTATCGGTCTTAGAGACTTCATTCGCAAATTGGCGATATCGCAAACGCGGTAACCCGGCGTTCACAGCGCACAAGCGGGATGCGCGCACATAATTACCATCCTGCCGTGGCCGGCGAGTTAGCCGGGGATTGCTGAGGGCTGGCGGCTGATCCCTGCCCCTTGATCCCTGATCCCAGTTTCCTGGTCCTTGTATTGCAACTGATACAGCTTCCAGTAGAGCCCGCGCTCGGCCAACAGTTCCTGGTGCGAGCCCATTTCACGGAGCTGCCCCTTGTGCATCACCAGGATCGTTTCCGCCCGCTGCACGGTCGAGAGCCGATGCGCAATCAGTACACTGGTGCGCCCCTCAACCATTCGTTCAAGTGCTCCGCGAATGCGCAGTTCCGTATCGGTGTCTACGCTGGAAGTCGCCTCATCCAGAATCAGGATGCGCGGATTGTAGGCCAACGCCCGCGCAAAGTTGATTAGTTGCTTTTGCCCCGTCGAGAGGGAATTACCCCGCTCCTGCACCGGCTCCTTGAAGCCCCCCGGCAAACTCTCGATGAAGTCCAGCACGTTAACGTCACTCGCTGCCTGCCGTAGTCTCTCGTCGGTAATGGCATCGTCGCCAAAGCGGATGTTATCTGCCAATGTGCCGGCAAACAAAAACGGATCCTGTAACACCACTGCAAAGTGCTTCCGCAGCGCGGTCAGGTCTTGCGCGCGCAGGTCTACACCGTCAAGAAGAATCTGCCCCACCGTCACGTCGTAGAAGCGCATCATCAGGCTGGTGAGTGTCGTCTTCCCTGCTCCGGTATGGCCCACAATTGCCACCGTCTGCCCCGGTTCAACGGTGAAGCTCACGTCCCGCAGAATCCACTCGATCCCGTCAATCCCGTTAAGCGCTGCCAGCTTTGCCGCGGGAGAATCCAATGCCGCAGCCGCTGTCACTGCCGCCTGTTGCGTCTCGCTCAGTTTTTGATACGTAAACCACACGTGCCGGAATTCAATTCTGTTGCTCCCGTCACCCTCCACCGGGTTCGCCGGGTTCACAATCTCCGGCTGCGTATCCAGCAGTTTGAAAATCCGCTCGCATGCGGCCATGGCCGCCTGCAGAATGTTGTACTTGTCGCTCAAATCCTGAATCGGCCGCCAGAATCGCTGCGAGTATTGGATAAACATCGCCAGCACGCCGATTGTGACTACCCCGTGACCCAGCACGCTAAATCCGCCGCGCCACACCACCAGTGCAATCGCCACCGAAGAAAGAAGTTCCACCGCGGGATAGTAGAGCGCATAGGCAAAGATCGTGTCCTTGAAGGCGATCATGTGCAGTCGGTTGACGGTTTCAAAGTCCTGGAATGCGCGCTGCTCCCGGTTGAACAACTGCACCACGCTCATTCCCGAAATATGTTCCTGGGTAAAGCTGTTGATGCGCGCAATCGCGGCCCGCACCCGCCGGTAGCTCTCCCGCACATGGTCGCGAAACAGCCGCGTCACAATCAGAATCAGCGGCAGCACCGCAAAGGCCAGCAGCGCCAGCCACCAGTTGATGCTCAGCATCACCGCGGCCATCACCGCCAGCATGAAGAAGTCGTTCACAATCGCCAGAATGCCGTCTGTGAACATGTCATTGACCGCGTCCACGTCAGACGTCAGACGAGTCACCAGGCGCCCCACCGCGTTTACGTCAAAGAACCCTATATGCATCCGCTGCATGTGGCGAAAAATATCGCGACGCAGATCGAACATGATCTTCTGGCCCATCCACTGCATCAGGTACGTCTGCACGAACGCGAACAGATAGGCGGCCAGCAGCGCCCCCAGATACAAGGCCGCAAGTATTGAAATGCCTCGGTAGGGATCGGCCGGCAGCAGCCGCGCCAGCGGACTATTGGTGGCCAGCCAGTGAGCCAGCGCGCTGCTGGCGTCTTCGCTCTTCAGGTTTGGAGAAAGGTAGCGGTCGATGGCCATCATCACCATGATGGGTCCGGTCACATCGCAAACAGATTTGAGCGAGACCGAAAGAGACGAGATGGTCGCCTGCACCCAGTACGGCCGTACGTACCGGGCAAGCCGCCGCACAAGCCGCGAGTCGTAGACCTTTCCTACCGGGTCTTCGTCCTGTTTCCGGGCTGGCCCCTTGGAGCCTGGCTTAGGGGGTTTTGTTTGCTCTGCGTCCGCCATCGGTTAGGTGGGTAAACCTTCCTTATCCATTGTACGGGGCGGCCTTCGGGAACCGTATGCCGACACCACAGTTCTGAGGGTCAGCCGCGTTTCCACCCTGCCCATACCGCTTGCCCGCAAAAATGCCATTTCCCAGCGGCAGGAGCGTGTGTATGGTAAGAGCAAGGAGAGCACGCATGCAACGCAGAGAATTTCTTCGCAAATCGGCCCAGGCAGTGGGAGCCGCGTGGCTCTCGTCCGCCGTCAGCGCACACGCGGCAAACCCGCTACCTCCATGGATCGATGCCGACCCTCTTCCGCATAAGTTCAAAGCTCAGGATGAAGTCGTCCTCGGCCACACTGGCATTCGCACCAGCCGCCTGGCCATGGGCACGGGAACCATCGGCGGCCACGGCGGTTCGAACCAGACCCGCCTGGGCGTGGACGCCTTTGTGAGCATCCTGCTCAACGGCTACCACGAGAACGGCTTGCGTTTCTTCGACGCAGCGGACTCCTACGGTAGCCATCCTTACGTTGCCGCGGCGCTCAAGCAGCTTCCGCGCGACAAGGTCACCGTGCTTACCAAGACAGACAACCGCACCGCTGCCGGCGTTCGCGCCGACCTGGACCGCTTCCGCAAGGAGCTCGGCGTCGACATGATCGATATCGTGCTCGTCCATGGGGTGACGGAAGCCGACTGGACTACCCGCTACAGCGGAGTCATGGATGTGCTCTCTGAGGCGAAGGAGAAGGGCATCATCCGCGCCCACGGCTGCTCCTGCCACACCATCCAGGCTCTCCGTGCGGCTGCAGCCTCTCCCTGGGTCGAAGTCGATCTCGCCCGCCTCAACCCAATTGGCCGCTACATGGATGCGGATCCCGACACCGTGATCTCAGTACTGAAGCAAATGAAGGATCAGGGCAAGGGCATAATCGGTATGAAGATTTTGGGACAGGGCGATCTGCGCGACCGGCCCGGCGACGCCATTCGCTTTGCTCTCGGATCCGGCGCTCTCGACGCCTTCACCATCGGCACAGAATCGAAGGCGGAACAGAACAACCTGATTCAGCACATAGCCGCCGCGTAGCAGGATGCACATGATGTGGGGAGCGCATCGTCCATTCTCGCGATTGAGAGAGTGAGGTGCGGTGGAACCCCTGGGTCGATGAGTCCACCTCATTCACTGGTCAGGTAGGGCCGACGCGCAGGCAGCCAGTATCCTTCATACGGTTGCCCCGAAACCGCGCTCTACAACCCAGAATTCGCTCTCGGGTCCGGTTTGGCCGCGGGCTTCGGGGCCGGCTTTTTCTTTGCCGGACTGGAAACGCCCATGCTCATCAGCACATAGCCAAACCCCTTGCGCAGCGCATCGAGAACGCTCATCGTGCTAGTCCCTTTCCTTTCAGTCCGCAGTCGGGATAATCGAAGCGAACCCCGCTCTGATTCTACGGCTTCTTCGCTGCCGCAGCCGGAGAGGACGCCGGAGCCGCTGTCCCAGGCTGCCCGCGCAAAATATCCAGCGCTGTCGGGGGCAGCGGTTTATCCGCATTCGCCAACAGCAGCGTAACCTGCCACATTTCGGTCTCGGTCAGCACGTCTTTGTAGGATGGCATCCCGGTAAGCCGAATACCATTGACCACTCGCCAATAAGTCGCGCCCGGCGGATCATCGCTCACGCCTACCACGCTGCTGTTACGATGCTTCTCCCATAGCTGCGGCGTCCTGGGGAACATGTGCATGCCAAACGATGATGGCTTGCCGTGGACTCCGTGGCACGCCGCGCACTGGTCGCGATAGATCTGCGCACCAGCCACGAAGGTGTCTTCATCGGCCTGGATCGGCGGTGTCTTCACCATTTCGCTGTTGATCCGCGCGTGCAGTGGAATCCCCGTAATCTGCCGCTCCATCGGCAACGGCGGGTCTGAAACCGCCACCGGTGGATGACCGAAATGGAACCAAAACATCGCCGCAACGGGAACGAGCACGATGCCCAGAATGACGCCCAAAAGAATTCGACCCATAATTTCGATGGCCTCCGCTGCCCTCCATCGTAGAACATTGGCCAACACTTTCCGCTTACAAATTGTTCATCTTCCCAAGTCCCGAGAAACGCTGGACAAGTCCCACGCCTTGTTTGCGCGGGACTTGTTTTCCGCCGAAGGCAGGTCCTGCGGCTTCGGCGGGATACGGCCGCAGACCGACCTCAAGGCCATCGTCTATCGCTTTTCAGCGACCATTCTCTCTGGGGTTCGTCCAATCGGCTGCTGGTTAGCCCACAAGCCTCCCCCCAAGGTGTTTTAATACCTTAAGGGGGAAGCACTGCATCCTGCGGTGGTGTGCTTTCGTACTCCCGTGGAGGAAACCCGATACCGATGCGTTCTTTTCGTCGTCTTGCCCTTTTGCTGGCGCTGGGATTGCCAGCCATGCCCGCCGTTCTGGCCCAAAGCTCGAGCAGCATCCCTCCAACCGATACTCCGGCTCAAGGCCAGGGCCAAGCGCAGCAGCCACCTGCTCCCGCAACTCCTCAGCAATTAAGCGTACAAGCACGCATCCGCGCCCGTCGCGAACAGCGTCGCGCAGCCGCAATCCACGACGCGTACTCTCACCGCTATGAGACGTTTGCCGATATGGGCTACCTGCGCTTCAAGCCAGGACCCTCCTTGCAGCGCCTCACCTTCTACGCGTGGGACACGGGCCTCACGCGCTACTTCAACGAGCGCTTCGGCGTTACCGTGGATGGCCGCGGCTATTACGGAACGGCCTTCGTGGGCCTGAATCCAAGCAACATCACCCGGCCGGCCATCAGCGAGTACAACGTGCTTGCTGGACCTACCTATCGCTTTTATCTACAGCCCAAGTACTCTATCGCCGGTCGCGTGATGGCAGGCTACGCCTACGGCAATTTTTCAGGGGACACGAACGGTTTCGGTGGAACGACACTTGGCCTCTACCCGGACGGGAATACCTTCGCCGCGAGCGCCGCTGTCATCGGTGAGATTAACGTCGCCCCTAACATCGGTCTCCGGCTTGCGCCCGAGTATTTTGCAACCGGCTTCGGCTCCGCCCTGCAGAATAGCTTCGGATTCACGGGCGGCATCGTCTACCGCTTCGGAAAACAATAACATCAATCAAACTCGGAACAGGGAACCGAAAGTCCGCCTTGTTGCCGGTTGCCGTTGTATGCTTTCGTCGAGCGGCTTTTCACTGCTTGGGCATGCGCCAGTGCGGTGGACTGAAGCGCCTGCTCAGGAAACTCGTTGATCAGGCAACCGACACAAGGAGAACAAGAGGAGTCTCCCAGTTATGAAGAATACTTTTTCTCGCCGTAATTTCATTCAATCGGGCGCATTGATGGCGACAGCATGTGTTGCCTCCAGCGCAACGCCGTCCTTCGCAGAAGCACTGCCCGTCTCCGGCAAGCCGTCGCCGATCAAGCTGGGCGTTTGCAGCTACACGTTCCGGAACTTTACACGCGCGCAGATGCTTGGCTATCTAAAAGAACTGAACCTCACCGACTTGAACGTGAAGGACACGAAAGACCATCTGCCGATGGACGCAACGCTTGAGGCGCAGGCGCTGGCGGACTACGCTGCCGCGGGCATCAAGCTCCATGCCGCAGGCGCCATCTATTTCCCTAAGGACGATGAAGCCGACATCCGCGGCAAGTTTGAATACTGCAAGCGCGCCGGCATCAACGTCATCGTCGCGGGCGATCCTACGCCGGAATCTTTGAAGTGGATTGAGAAGTTTGTCAAGGAATACGACATCAAGATTGCGATCCACAATCACGGGCCTGAGGACAAGTTTTTCCCGTCGCCGTTCGATGTGCTGAAGGCTATCAAGGACATGGATCCGCGCATTGGCTTCTGCATTGACGTGGGCCACGCAGCGCGCGCGAACGCGAATCTCGTCGAGGCTATTCACGCAACCGGGCCGCGCCTCTATGACATGCACATCAAGGATCTGGCGAACTTCACCAGCAAGGAGAGCCAGGTGGCTGTCGGCGAAGGGATCCTGCCTATCCGCGATATTTTCCAGGCACTGATCGACATCAAGTATCCGGGCTTCGTGGATCTGGAATACGAGATCCACGGCGACAATCCGATGCCTGGCGTGATTGAGAGCTTCGGCTACATGCGCGGAGTTCTGGCCGGCATGGGATACCTGACGCACGCTTGAGAGCTAGAATTTCCGGAGCCTCGGGGGCCCCGGGGCTCCGTTTTTTGGGCCTGGGGTAACGTGATCAGAAATTGGGGTTTGGCTCCGTATAAATGTTCGTCTGGATGGTTCGCCGACAGCGCTAAATGGTCGCTTAAATGGTTTGCCGACAGCGCTAAACGTTCGCTTATAAGGTTGCATTTCGTCGAGGGGTTAACCCTTTTTCGGACCGAATTTGACGTTTTGATTGGTCACAAGGTTGCGAATTGAGTCGAAGGGTTGCCGGGAATTAACCGTGATTCTGTGGAAGAGACTCGAAACGGACTCGAAGCAGGCGTAAAGCGCTGAAAATACATCGTTTCCTGCGTTTAAGCTGACTATGTGGACACGGTTGGATTGCGCGTGGAGATTGTAGCTATCCCAGGCCTCAGAAGCGAGGCCTTGAGTTCCGCGAACCAAATCAAAAGCAAAGACAAAAGCAACCGCAGGTTCTTCGACTCCCCGTTCGCTTCGCTCAGGGTCGCTAAGAATGACAGCTCATTTTTAGTCAAGTGCAGCCGCACGCAGCGTGTGTCGATAGGGCCCGGTACGAATTTGTTGGTAGCTGATCACTGATCACTGACCACTGTTCGCTGACCGCTGTTCACTGTTCACTGAAGTATCGGTATACCCGCAATCCTCTTCTGCCACTCTGCGGGGCCTGTCTGGTGGACGCTGGTTCCCTTCGAGTCCACTGCGACGGTCACTGGCATATCGCGCACGTCGAATTCGTAGATGGCTTCCATGCCGAGGTCTCCAAAGGCCATGAGCCGTGAACCGTAGATGGCTTTCGACACCAGGTATGCCGCGCCGCCTACTGCCATCAGGTACACCGCGCCAAACTCGCGAATGGCATCGATCGCCACCGGGCCACGCTCGGCCTTGCCGACCATGCCCAGCAATCCCGTTTCGGCCAGCATCTGGCGCGTGAACTTGTCCATGCGCGTGGCTGTTGTTGGACCCGCCGGCCCCACCACTTCTTCGCGGACAGGATCCACCGGGCCAACGTAGTAGATGAACCGTCCGCGGAAATCCACCGGCAGCTTTTCGCCGCGGCTCAGCATGTCTGTCATGCGCTTGTGCGCGGCGTCGCGCCCGGTAAGCAGCTTGCCGGTCAGCAGCAGCACTTCGCCGGGCTTCCAGGTGGCGGCTTCCTCTTTGGTCACCGTGTCCAGGTTCACGCGCCGGGCTCCTGAGACGTCGTAGGTCAGCTTCGGCCAGTCTTCGAGATTCGGCGGATCGAGATACACCGGCCCCGAGCCGTCGAGCACAATGTGCGCATGCCGTGTGGCCGCGCAGTTGGGAATCATCGCCACGGGCAGGTTGGCGGCGTGGGCGGGTGTGTCCAGCACTTTTACATCCAGCACCGTTGTCAGCCCGCCCAGTCCCTGGGCGCCGATTCCAAGGCGATTTACCTTGTCGTAGAGTTCCACGCGCAGCTTCTCGGCTGTAGTTTTGGGCCCGCGGGCAATCAGGTCCTGAATGTCGATCGGGTCCATCAGCGATTTCTTGGCCAGCAGCATCGCTTTTTCCGCTGTGCCACCGATTCCGATACCGAGCATCCCCGGCGGACACCATCCCGCGCCCATGGTGGGCACAGTTTTCAGCACCCATTCGACAACGGAATCGGAGGGATTCAGCATGGCGAACTTCGACTTCGCCTCGGAGCCTCCGCCTTTTGCGGCAACCGTTACGTCGACCTTGTCACCCTTGACCAGCTCCACATTCACCACAGCCGGCGTATTGTCTTTGGTGTTGATGCGCTTGCCGGCCGGGTCGGCCTGCAACGACGCGCGCAGCTTGTTGTCCGGGTCAAGGTAAGCGCGCCGCACGCCTTCATCCACCATCTGCTGCAGGTCCTTGGGCTCCTCGCCGGGCGCAGCTTCGAAGCGGACGTCCATTCCGACCTTCACAAATGCATTCACAATCCCGGTGTCCTGGCAGATGGGCCGGTGTCCCTCGGCGCACATGCGGCTGTTGATGAGAATCTGCGCAATTGCGTCCTTGGCCGCGGCTGACTCTTCTTTCTCATACGCCTTTGCGAGGCTGGTAATGTAATCCACCGGGTGGTAGTAGCTGATGTACTGCAACGCGCCCGCAACGCTGGCAATAAAATCTTCCTGCCGAATGACGGTCATTTGGAAACTCTCCCTTAACCAGTCTAGGTTAATAGATGCGTGAGGAGTCTGGCCGGCGGCGGCAATGCCATCTCCGCGGGCAGGTGGCCCACGTCTCAATATCAAAACAAAAAATGGATGTCACAGGTCCGGGACCCCCACTGGCAGGTCTTTGGACGTGGGTGGATTTCTCGTCCGCCGCGGCGGAAGACCTGGGAATGCATAATGTCCGGCATGCCGGTTAACCGACCGGAGCAAGCGCCGAGGAAGAAACAACGGCCGACCTGTTGGCCATAGCAGGACTTACCGAAGTTTTTGGCCGTTTCAATCCGGGCGGGCCAGAGTATCCTTGTCCCACGCTTCCCCGTGGCCAGTTGCTAAGCCATCTCTATAAGCGACGGGGCGGATCGTCACAAAATGCGAGAGAGGAGAGAAATCATGAAGTACATGATCACTTGGAACGAACGTCCGCAGGGCACGCCCATCGAGTACGAAAATGCACAGAAGCGAATCTTGGAGGTCTTCGGGCCCTGGAAAGCACCAGCCAATTTCAAAATCGAGTCGTTCGTGATCCGCGTCGGTGATTGGGGCGGGTATATGTTGATGGAATGTGACGACCCGCTCGAAGTGCATAAGTTCTGTTCGATGTTGCCTGCCTTCACGTTCGAAGCTCGCCCCGTCGTCCCCGTCGCCGATGCCATCCGCGTGGAACTCGAAGCGATGGCCTACCGCGATGGACTAAGAGGCAAGTGACACCCAATTGGATTTCGTAATAATCGCGGCGCTGATCCGGGCATTGCCTATTCCAGGTTGGGTTCTGTCCGGATAGGCGGTAATTCAGGCATAGCATGCACAGAGTAAACGGGAAGCGGAAGATTGAAGTCCGTGGTCTCCCACCCTTTCGCCAGAAAAAAGGCGAAAGGATGGGGCACCGGGCTTTTTTGTAGTGGCGGCCATTAATTTGGCTTGGAGGGAAATTAGCTTTTTCCCCAGCCGCCGCCACCCGGCGTCTCGATGCGCAGAACGTCGCCCGCGGAAATCTGGCGGCTGCATTTTCCCGGCAACTCGGTGTGCACAGCGGTTCCGGCCTTGGTGACCCAAGCGGCTCCGTGCTCTCCATCTTCACCACCCTGCAATCCCCAGGGCTGAAATTTTCTGCGCTCGGCGAGCAGGGTCATCTGTCCATCGGCGAGCAATTCGATTTCGCGAATGAGGCCGTCGCCGCCGCGAAACTCCCCATCGCCGCCTGAACCGTAGCGGTAGCCGTACCGGCGCACACGGAACGGGTAGGCATACTCGAGAGCTTCAATGGGAGTGTTGAGCGAGTTGGTCATGTGCGTCTGCACGCCGGAGATGCCGTCAAGCCCGGAGCGCGCGCCCATGCCGCCCGCGGTGGTCTCGTAGTACGTAAACGGTTCGCCGGTGCGCGGGTCGAGCCCGCCAATGGTCAGGTTGCTCATGGTGCCTGCGCTGGCGGCTGGAATCCGACTTGGAATAGCCTGCGCGAGCGCGCGCAGCAGCACGTCGACAATGCGCTGCGAGGTTTCAACGTTTCCGCCGGCAACGGCCGCGGGCGGACGCGCGTCAACGATGGAGCCCTCCGGCGTTTCCAAGGTCAGCGGTCGCAGAATGCCCGCGGTGGCCGGCGCATCTTCAGCCAGCAGACAGCGCAGCACATAAAAGCACGCTGAGAGCGTGATGGCGCGGACTGCGTTCACGCTGCCGGCAACCTGCTGTGAGGAGCCCGCGAAGTCCACGTGCATTGCGCCAGCTTCGGGGTCGAGGCGAAGTTGCACCGCAATCTTGCGCGGAATATCCGTAACACCGTCGCCGTCGAGCCAGTCTTCGGCGCTGAATTCGCCGGCGGGCATGGTGCGCAGTTCCGCGCGCACCAGTCGCTCGGAGTAATCGAGCAAATCGTCGATGAGCGTTTGCAGTTTGCGGGGGTTGTACTTGTCCGCAAGTTGCTGGATGCGCTGCTCGCCCACGCGGCATGCGCCGATCTGCGCTTGCAGATCGCCCTCGCGTTCACGGGGCGTGCGCACGTTGAGCAGAATCAGGTCGAGCATCTCGCGGTCAAGTTTGCCGCCGCGCACAATGCGCACCGGAGGGATTCGAATGCCTTCCTGAAAAATCTCTTCCGCCGGGCCCATGGAGCCAGCGAACCTGCCGCCCACATCCGCGTGATGGGCGCGTGTGGAGACGTAGAAGGTGGGCGTGCTGCCGCCATGCAGGAAGACAGGAAGCACCATGGTGATGTCGGGCAGATGGGTTCCGCCTGCGTAGGGATCGTTGAGGATCGCGATGTCACCGGGCGCAAGCTCGATTGCGGCAATGGCCGCCGCAACGGACATGGGCATGGAGCCGAGATGCACCGGCATGTGGTCGCCCATGGCGATGACTTTGCCGCTGCCATCGAATACAGCGCAGGAGTAGTCGCGGCGCTCCTTGATGTTGGGCGAGAACGCGGTGCGTCGCAGGGCCGCGCCCATTTCCTCGGCGATAGAGTGCACGGCGCACTGAAAGATGGTGAGCTCGACCGGATCGCTGGCGTTCGGAATCATGCGCGCACCCCATCTTCGACTGCTATTACGAGATTTCCAAAGCCGTCCACCTGCGCACTTGAGCCTGGCGGCAACAGCGTGGCGGCTGTGTATTCAGTAATCATTGCCGGGCCGGATATTCGATCGCCGGGCACAAGCTTTTCGCGGTGGTAGAAGCGCGTGGGGCGGAATCGGCCGTCGAGAAAAACTCCGCGCTCGACGTAAAACGCGGCACGGCCGTCTCCTGTGCCAAGCTCACTGCGCCGAGGCACAAAGTGGTCACCGGCGGCGATCATGCGCAGGCGAAGGTTCACAATTTCTACCGGCCGTTCGGCGTCGCTGAATCCGTAGCGCTGAAGATGCAGGGCATGGAAGGCTTCAATCGATTTTGCGGGGGCCTGCGGATCGAAATCGACATTCAACTCGTATCCCTGGTGGCGATAGCGCAGATCGAGCGTGCGCTGCGGCACTCCTCTCAGGCCCTCGGTGGCAAACTCCTCGGCGCCTTGCTGCTCCAATTCCGCAAAGCTTTTCGTCTCCCCGAATTCCTGCGTGAGGCTTTCAATGGCATCGCCGGGCAGCATGACGGTACGCGAGTAATCGCGAACCACATCGGCGAGCAGAATTCCAACCGCTGAAAGCGCGCCCGGCATATCAGGAACCAGCACCCGTGGAATGCGCAGGGCACGGGCCAGCGCGCAGGCATGGAGCGGCCCTCCGCCGCCAAAGGCTACTAGCGTAAAGTCGCGCGGATCGTGGCCGCGCTCGACGGAGATGACGCGGATGGCCTTCTCCATCTGCGTCTCGACGACGCGGAGAATGCCCGCCGCAAACTCTTCGACTGATTCCAGTGCGCCTTTTTGCTCGCGCATCATCTGTTCGGTGCGCTCGCGGTCAAGATGCACGCTGCCGCCGAGAAAGCTTTCCGAATCCAGGCGGCCGAGCAGGAAGTTGGCGTCGGTAACCGTGGGCTTTTCGCCGCGGCCAAAACAGAGGGGGCCCGGCTCCGCGCCAGCCGACTCAGGACCGACGCGCAACATGCCACCGGCATCAAATCGTGCAATGGATCCGCCGCCGGCACCGGCCGTGTGAATGTCCAACATGGGAACGCCGATGGGTACGCCGTCGATGACGGATTCGCGCGTGCGCTCGGCGCCGCCGGCTGAGGCATCTGCGAGAAAAACGTCGGTCGAGGTGCCGCCCATGTCAAAGCCGATGATGCGCTCGAAGCCGGCCCATCGCGCCATTTGGCAGGCGCCGATAACTCCACCGGCAGGTCCGGAAAGCACCGTGCGCACCGGTTCGCGCGCCGCCAGCCGCGAAGGCACAATTCCGCCTGAAGACTGCATTACATCCATGCGGCCGCCAATGTACTGCGCGGCGATGTTCTCTTCGAGATTGAGCAGGTAGCTCTGCATGCGCGGCGCCAGATAAGCGTTGACGACTGTGGTCGAGGCGCGCTCGTACTCGCGGAACTCGGGCAGAATGCGGTGCGAGGCGGAGACGGGAATACCGAGCTCGCGCAGTGCCGCTTCCACGCGCTGCTCGGTCTCAGGATTGGCGAAGGAAAACAGCAGTGAGATGGCTACAGACTCCGCTCCACTCGCGCGCACCGCGGCGACGAGTGCGTCCAGTTCTTCATCTGTCGGCGAAAGAAGAATCTTGCCCTCGGCACTTACCCGCTCCGGCACGCCGAAGCGCAGCTCCCTGGGAGCAAGACACACCGGCACGGGCGCAAACCAGTCGTAAAGCCGGGCACGGGTCTGGCGGCCGATGGCGATGGTGTCTTCAAAGCCGGCGGTGGTAACAAACGCCACGCGCGCACCGGTCCGCTCAAGCATGGTGTTGGTGCCGACGGTGGTGCCGTGGCGCACGTTGAGGCCCTTACCGGCATCCAGTTGCTGCAAGGCGTCCATTACTGCCAGCGATGGATCGGCGGGCGTGGAAAAAAGCTTGAGCACGCGCAGTTGCCCAGCATCCAGGCAAACGCAGTCAGTAAACGTGCCGCCAGTGTCAATAGCTATGCGCAAAGGGGCCCACTCTCGCCTCGAGATTTTGCGGAACCCAGGGGAGGTGATCACCGCATGCTAGAACTTTAAAGCATGAGGTACCCGTTTTTGGGCGGAATAACCGGCTGGGTGACCGAAGTAACGGGCGAGCAAAGGCGGACATTGCTTGCCGCAAGCCTTGGCTGGATGCTCGACAGCATGGACGTGATGATCTACGCGCTGGTGCTGGGAGCAGTGCAGCGCGAGATGCATCTCTCCGCGGCCATGAGCGGGGCCATGATGTCGGCGACGCTGATCTCAGCGGCTGTGGGCGGACTCGGCTTCGGCTGGTTTGCCGACCGGTTCGGTCGCGTGCGCGCGCTGTCGTTGAGCATTCTGGGCTACTCCGTTGCCACGGCGATGTGCGGCTTTACTCATACGGCGTGGCAGCTTATGGCGTGCCGCATACTGCTGGGCCTGGGCATGGGCGGGGAGTGGGCATCGGGCGCGGCTCTTGTCGCGGAGACCTGGCCGGCGCGGCATCGCGGCAAGGCGCTGGCGCTGGTACAGAGCTCCTGGGCGCTGGGCTACGCGCTGGGTGCGGCGGTGGTGGCCGTAGTGATGCCCCACTTTGGATGGCGGGCAGTTTTCTTTGTGGGGGTCCTGCCGGCACTGGTGACGCTATGGGTGCAGCGCGGATTGCGCGAGCCGGAGGCCTGGACGGCGCAAAGGGCGGAGCCAATGCAAATGGGCCGGCTGTTTCGCGGTGCGCTGGGCCGCAATGTGCTCATCTGCGCCACCATGAATGCCGCTGCTCTTTTTGCCTGGTGGGGACTGTTCACCTGGGTGCCGCGCTTCTTGTCCATGTCTGTCGCCGAGGGCGGACGGGGCTTGAGCATCGTGCAGACTTCAGGATGGACCATCGTGATGCAGGGCGGCACGTTTCTGGGCTATGTCTGCTTCGGATACATTGCCGATCGGTTCAGCCGCAAGTACACCTACATCGGTTATCTGCTGATTGCGGCGCTGCTGGTGCCGCTGTTTGCTTTTGTGCGCGACCCGAACGCACTGCTCGTGATTGGGCCGCTGGTGGGCTTCTTCGGCACCGGCTACTTCAGCGGGTTCAGCGTGATTACGAGCGAGCTGTTCCCAACTTCGCTGCGCGGCAGTGCAATGGGATTTGTGTACAACATTGGGCGGGTGACCAGCGCGGCGGGGCCTTATCTGATCGGGCAATTTTCGGAGCACGGCGGGTTGAGTGCGGCGCTGTGCATTACGTCCGCGGCGTTTCTGCTGGCGGCGCTGATTGCGACTGCTCTGCGGCTGCCGGCGATGGATACGGAGGCGGTGCGCTAGCCGCGCAAAGACAGGAAGATCTGCCTAGCTGAGAAATTCCGCGATGGCGTTGACCACGGTTTGCTGCTCGTCTTCGCGAATCTCCGGGAAAATCGGCAGCGCGAGCACTTCGCGGGCGGCGCGTTCTGCCTCCGGGAAGCTGCCTTCAGCGTAGCCGAGACACTTCAGCGCCTCCTGCATGTGCAGCGGGACGGGGTAATAAATCTCCGAGCCGATTTTGCGCGCGGCAAGAAACTCGCGCAGAGCATCGCGGCGGGCGGTGCGGATGACGTATTGGTGCCAGACGTGGAGGCTGCCGGGAACTTCGTGCGGCAACACAACGCCGTGGCTGGGATAGGGTCCAGTCTCGACCAGTCCGGCGGCGTGAAACAACGCGTGGTATCGCCTGGCCACGGTGCGGCGAAGCTGGTTCCAGCCGTCGATATAGCGGAGCTTGACGCTGAGAACGGCCCCCTGGAAGCCGTCCATGCGCGTGTTCCAGCCGATCTCGTCGTGATAGTAGCGGCGGCGCATGCCGTGCTGGCGCAGCATCTTCACGCGCTCGGCCAGTTCGTCGGAGTTGGTGGTGACCATGCCGGCGTCTCCGGCTGCACTCAGATTCTTGGTTGGATAAAAGCTGAAAGCGGCGATGTGGCCAAGGCCGCCGGCCTTGCACCCCAGCGACGAAGACCCGTCGCCGGGGACCCCGCTGTTTACGCCGTTCCACTCCGCGCCCCAGGCCTGGGCGGCGTCTTCAATGAGTTTGAGCCCATGATCCTCTCCAAGGCGGGCAAACGCGGTCCAATCGGCGCACTGGCCGTAAAGGTGGACGGGCAGGATGGCGCGGACGGACTTGCCCCGCGGACTCGCGAGAACGGTTTCGACCGCTGCGGCCGAGAGGTTGAAAGTGGCCGGGTCGATATCGGCCAGCACAGCCGTGGCGCCGGCGCGGAGAATGGCGCTGACCGAGGCGAAAAAGCTGAAGGGGGTGGTGATGACCGAGTAGCCCGGCCCAATACCGGCCGCAGCCAGCGCCAGCCAGAGGGCGTCGGTCCCGGAGGAGCAGCCCAAAGCATGCGCCACGCCCAACTCGTGGGCCGCCGACCGCTCAAATGCGGCCACTTGCTCGCCAAGGATAAACTGTTGCGTCTCAAGCACATGTCCGACGGCTTCTAGCAGTTCCTGGTGAAGCGGCTGGTACTGGCGGTTGAGGTCGAGCATGGGCACGGGCTGAGCGGTGTGGGCTGGACTCTCGGTCGGGATTGAGGCGTCTTTCACGCACCAATTTTACCAGCCGCTGATGGCTCCTCTACAGCGGTTCCGAGCGTAGTGTCCCATATTGGTCAGTTTGGAATCGGGACTTGAGCGAAGTTTGACTATGACCGGGTTGAAAAGACTCGCAAAGCACTATATCGTTGACTCATTGCGGGAGCTAGCGATTCCGGGGTTGCCGGAGTCGTGCCCGCGTAATTGATTTCTCACGAAAGCGCAGTTCAAAATCTAACCCTTCAAGAAGAGAGCAGGAGATCGGCACATGGAGAACAAGCCGGCACAAAATATTCAGGACACATTTCTGAACACCGTTCGCAAGGACAAAACCCCGATTACGATTTATCTGGTCAGCGGCGTCAAGCTAACTGGTAAAATTCGGTCCTTCGACAAGTATTCGGTGCTGCTGGAAAACAATAGCCAGGAGCAATTGATCTTTAAGCATGCCATTTCGACCGTCGTGAGCAACCGGAGCGTGATGCACACGGAGCACCGTCCGTCTACCATCTCTTCGGGAGTCCCAGGGGTACCCGTAGCTGTGCCGTCTGCGTCTCCGGTAAGTGCGGAGTCGCGATAGCGCACGGGGAGCGGCCTCGATTGGCAGGTGAAGGGCGCAGGACCGGCGGCGCTGGCGCTCAGCCTGAGCGCGCAGTCCTGGTGGGAGTGGACCTTGTGGTTCGCTCACGCGCCAGCCGCGCTGGCGTGTCTCGCGCGCGTTCGGTTGTGGTGTGCCCGGATTCTGCCGAATCTGAATTCGATCCATCTCTTCCATCCGGAAACCTCGCATCAGAGCCCGCGCAGGGGCTCTCGGGTCTGGACGTAGAGGAATCTCTCGCCGAATTTCGCGAGCTGGTAACGAGCGCCGGCGGCGTGGTGGCGGCCGAGATTTTGCAGCGGCGCGCCAGGCCCGATCCGGCCACGCTCATCGGCTCCGGCAAGGTGGAGGAGATTGCTGGAGTTGCGGCTTCCGTCGAGGCCGATCTGGTGCTTTTCGACCACGACCTGACGCCAACACAACTACGCAATCTTGAATCCGCGCTTCCCTGCCGGGTGCTGGACCGGACGCAGTTGATCCTGGACATTTTTGCCCGCCACGCAAGAACCCGCGAGGGGCAGTTACAGGTGGAGCTGGCGCAGCTTGAGTACATGCTGCCGCGGCTGGCCGGGCGCGGCACATCCATGTCGCAACTGGGCGGCGGCATCGGCACACGCGGCCCTGGCGAAACTCAGCTTGAAACCGACCGGCGCCAGATTCAGCGGCGCATCGATCATTTGAAGCTGGACCTGGAAGCGGTGCGCCGCGTTCGCAAACAGCAGCGGCAGCGGCGCGAGTCAGTACCTGTTCCCACCGTGGCGCTGGTGGGCTACACCAACGCCGGCAAGAGCACGCTGTTCAACTGCCTCACTGGCGCGCAGGTGTTGCAATCGCCGCGCATGTTCGCGACCCTTGACCCCAAGCTCCGCGCCATCGAGCTGCCCAGCCGACGCAAGGTGCTGTTGTCGGACACGGTCGGCTTCATCCGCAACTTGCCGCACACGCTGGTGACCAGCTTCAGAGCCACTCTGGAAGAGGTGGCGCAGGCCGAGGTGCTGCTTCACGTCCGCGACGCCGCTTCAACTTACGGCGAGGAACAGAAGAGTCAAGTCGAAAAAGTACTTGGTGAACTTGATTCTCTTGGGAAGCCACGCATTGAAGTACTGAACAAGATCGACCTGCTCGGCGAGCACGAGCGGGAAGGGCTTTTGGGCAGGACCGGGGCCACCGGCGAGGTAGCCGTCTCGGCACTCACCGGCGACGGTATCGATGCGCTGCTAGCAGCCATTGACGGGGCGCTGCACTCCGATCCGATCTTGTCGGCGGAATTGCGGGTTCCGCAGCAGGAAGGTTCAGTGCTCGCCGCCATTGAAGCGGGAATGGTAGTCCACAGCCGGGAGTACGAGGGCAACCTGGTCCGCCTTGCCGTCAGTGGCCCCGCCTCGCTCCTTGGCCGCCTGCGCAAATACCGCCTTCGCGACGAGTAAGCTGAACGCAGGAGATTCCATGAGCGCCGCCCCCTCCATCACCACGCTTGCAACCCGCGAAGTCTATCGCAACCACTGGATGCTCGTGCGTGAAGACCAGATCCTCCGCTCCAACGGCGAGAAGGGCATCTACGGCGTCGTCGAGAAGGACGACGGCGCCATCATCCTGCCCATCGATGGCAACAGGATCTGGCTTGTCGAACAGTTCCGCTACACCATGCAGGCGCGGTCGCTCGAGCTGCCTCAAGGCAGTTGGGAAATGAAGGTCGAAAACCCCGAGGACCTGGCCCGCGGCGAGTTGAAAGAAGAGCTAGGCCTGGAAGCAGCCGGCATGACCTACCTCGGAGCCTCGTGGATTGCTCCCGGCTTCCTCCGGCAAAGACTGCACATCTTCCTGGCCACCGGCCTCACCCCCACTGAAAAGAATCCCGACGCCGAGGAGCACGATCTGGTGGCTCGTTGCTTACCGGTGGAGGAGTTCGAGGAGATGATGCGCGACGGCAGGGTCACCGACGGTCCGACACTTTCGGCATGGGGATTGTATCTGCTCTGGAAGGCGCGGCAGGAGTGAGGGGAAGTTCGATCCAGCCGCGATGCGCGAGCGCCGGTGCCTTTTACGGCCGGTCGTCCATAGGAATATAGGGCGACGGGTAGGCGGGCCCAATATACTCCGCGCGCGGACGGATGAGGCGGTTGTCGTCCAACTGCTCAATCACGTGGGCGGCCCAGCCGGAGATGCGGCTGATGGCAAAGATGGGCGTATAGAGATCGATGTCGATGCCCAGCGTGGCGTAGGTTGAGGCAGAGTAGAAATCCACGTTGGCATTGAGCTTTTTGTCGGCGTTGATATAGAGCTCGATGGCGCGCGACATCTCGAACCATTTGGGCTGTCCGGAGTCCCTGCCGAGTTGCTCGCTCATCTTGCGCAGGTGGGTGGCGCGTGGGTCCTCAGTCTTGTAGACGCGGTGGCCGAAGCCGGAGATTTTTTGCCGGGCGCTCAACATGCCCTTCACGTATTCCACTGGATCGGCTCCAGCCTTATCGATGGTGTAGAGCAGGCGCATCACGGCTTCGTTGGCGCCGCCGTGCAAGGGGCCCTTCAGCGCGCCCATGGCTCCAGTCACGGCCGAGTGAATGTCAGAGAGGGTTGCGGCGATGACGCGAGCGGCAAAGGTGGAGGCGTTCAGTTCGTGGTCGGCGTGCAGCACCAGTGCGATATCAAGAGTTCGAGTAGCGGTATCTGAAGGCTTGACGCCGTTCAGCATCCACAGGAAATTTGCGGCGTGGGAGAGCGAGCGATCGGGGGGAACAATCTCAAGCCCCTTGCGCATGCGGTCGTAGATGGCCACGATCATGGCNNTTCTCGTCGGCATCGTAGAAGCTGAGCGCGGAGACTGTGGTGCGCAGCACTTCCATAGGCGTGGCCGCAGGCGGAAAGGCGCGCATCATGTCGATGATGCGCTGATCCAGCGACCGGGCCAGCGTCAGTTGCGACGTAAATTCGCGCAACTCGAGCTCATTGGGCAGAATACCGTTCCAGAGCAGGTAGGTGGTCTCCTCGAATGTCGAGTGCTCCGCCAGTTCGTGGATATCGATTCCCCGGTAGGACAGGACGCCTGCCTCACCGTCGATCCAGCAAATACCGGAGTTTGCCGCGACAATTCCTTCCAGACCCTTCCCAACGACAGCTGTCGACATAGCCTTCAGGTTCTCCCTTGCAATGATCTCTTTAAGAATTCGATGAATTTACCGAGTGGTTACCCCAGCGAGCACGAAATTGTATGCCGGGAGCCCCCGTAATTAGCACCTCTGCGACAAAGACCCGTCGCCGAGGCCCCGCTTTTTTGCTGGGGACTCTGGCATGGGACAAGGACCCGGCTCAAAAAATGCGGTAAAGATGTTTATAACGGAACCATTCAATGATTGTCACGGTGGGTGGGACGGGGAATGAGCAATAGCGCACAGACTGACCGGCTCCAGGGCCTGAAAATGGCGGCGGGCTGGACAGGATTTCCTGCACATTCCGGCTTTCTCCGATATTCTGTAGATTCCCTGGAGGAGCGCGGAGCGAATCCTCCCCAGCTCGGTCTGCGGAGTTCGATCTTCGTGAAAACATGGGAAGCTCCTGGAAGTTCAGGAGAATTTCTTCCGAGAATTGGCGTCTAATCGAACGGGATGACGCCATCCAACCCGGAGCGGCTTCAAGCATGGGCCCCCCGAAAAAAGGAAGGTAAAGAATGAGCGAAACTGAAGAAACCCCAAGAACCCACTCCGGCGCATTGCTCGGAGTCATTGCCGCGGCGCTTGTGGCCGCGCTCGGCGGACTGATCTGGTGCTACACGCTGAACGGCAAGTTGGCGACCCAGGCAACGGAACTGGCCGATGCCAAGCAGGAGAACGTAAAACTGGCTGCAGAACAGCGTGAGACCGACGCCCGCCTGCAGGTAACTACCGATGAGCTTGGAAAATCTTTGGGATTGACGCAGAAGCAGATGGACCAGCGCGCTCAGGATATTATCCGCCGCGAGCAAGCCGACGCTGCGCGGCTCGATACCGCCCAGAAGCAGACCGCGCAGCAGGTGACCGCCGTGGCCAGCGATGTGTCCAGTGTGAAGACCGACGTGGGCGGGGTGAAGACCGACGTGGCCAAGACGCAGACCGACCTGGCCACGACGATCAGCCAGTTGTTGGCGGTGAAGGGCGACCTGAGCAGTACAAACAGCGTCATCGCCCGCAATCACGACGAGCTGGTCCTGCTGCAACACAAGGGCGATCGCAACTACTACGAGTTCACATTGACCAAGGGCCAGAAGAAGCCCGTGGGCACGGTGAGCCTGGAGTTGAAGAAAACCGACCAGAAGAAGAATAAGTTCACCCTGAACATCCTCGCCGACGACAAGAATTACGAGAAGAAGGACAGGAATGTGAACGAACCGCTGCAGTTTTACAGCGGCAAGGATCCGGCACTCTTTGAGATTGTGGTAAATTCCATCAATTCAAAGAACCAGATCACAGGGTATCTAACTACGCCGAAGGGCGCGCCCGTTCCGCCTACTGCTCAATAACCGCGGCGTGGGGCGTGAGCACCAGGCTTGGCTGGTAGCGGAAGGTAAAGCTGAAATTCAGGTCCTTGCGCGCGTCCCACTGCTGTTTGGTCAGGCGAAACGATGAGACAAGGGTTCCGTCCACGGACTGCCCGGGGTCCAGGGTCAGACTAAGCGGCAGCGACGGACCGTGCGGAACCGGAATCCCCGGATAGGCCAGAAACACCCGGTCGTAGTCGGACTGGGAGGCCGCATAGCTCGAATGGATGCCGTCTTCTACCGTGGCATTGGTCAGAATCGTGAGCAGGAAAAGCGGCGTCTTGCCCTTGTTATGCAGCCGCACCTCAGTAAAAACCAACACCTGGTCAAAACTTTCCTTGGGCATGGGAGCGCCGCTGGCATCCAGGCCCGAGGTCTCAGTGTGTTGCGGGTGAGCCCACACCGCCACAATTTCGCCGGTAATCGCAGGTGGCTTTTCGCCGGCGATCACGTAGATCGCGATGGCGATGCTGACCAGTACAGTCGCTACCACAGTGGCCCAGACCACGTGGCTGCTTCCCTTGGTGAATTCTTCACCTCGGGCAGCGTCGTCAATTTCGTCCGGCGTTTCCTGATTGAGCAGGCTCATAGCGCCCTTATCTTAGCCTGACAAGCTCAGTTCAGGCCATGAAATCCTTTCAGTGCATTACGAATGGTACCTCGATTTGCACCGGAATCGGTGCAAAATTCACCCATGTCACCTTTGGGGCCGTAATGCGCCCAGCAAATCCTCTGCCCCCAGGGTATTCAACACATCGCCCGGCCCCAGCCAGGCGCGGCGCAGTTGGCGGATGCCGTAGTCCATCTTGCCCAGGTTGCGGCTGTCGTGGGAATCCGAGTTGATCACGATTTTGCAACCCAGTTCCTTGGCCAGGCGCAGGTCGCGGTCGTTCAGGTCAAGGCGCTCGGGAGCGGCGTTGTGTTCGGCGGCGACGCCTAGTTCGGCGGCACGGCGCAGCACCGCTCCCATATCCATGGCAAAGGGTTCGCGGCGCAACAGCAACCGGCCGGTGGGATGGCCCAGGATGCGCACATTCGGATTCTCGATGGCCTTGATCACGCGCGCTGTCATCTCCTCGCGGCTCTGCTCAAATCGGGTATGGATGCTGGCGATCACTACATCCATCTGCGCGAGCACCTCGTCATCCAGATCGAGCGTACCGTCGGCCAGAATATCCACCTCGATGCCGGTGAAGATACGGATGCGGCCCTCCATGCGCCGGTCCACTTCGTGGATGTTCCTGATGTGCTCGAGCGCCCGCTTCTCGTCCAGGCCGCCGGTCATAGCCAGAATTTTGGAGTGGTCGGTGATGGCGATGTACTGGTAGCCGACAGCCAGGGCTGCCTCGGCCATTTCCAGGATTGAATTGTGGCCATCGCTGGCGGTGGTGTGCATGTGGAGATCGCCCTTGATGTCGCCGCGCTCGATCAGCCGAGGCAACTCATGGCGAGCCGCAGCCTCAATCTCGCCCAGGTTCTCGCGCATCTCCGGCGGCATCCAGTCCATGCCCAAGGCGGCGTAAATCTCCTCTTCGGTGGCGGCGGCAACAACAGATTCGTCGTCGAGCCGGGCCAGCGCCCACTCGCTGAGCGTATAGCCCATCTTCAGAGCGCGTTGGCGCAGCGAAACGTTGTGCGCCTTGGAGCCGGTAAAGTATTGCAGGGCGGCGCCATAGGAGGCCGTCGGCAGCAGGCGTACGTCCACCTGCAACCCCTGGCCCACGTGGAAGCTCACCTTGTTTTCGCCTTTGGCGATCATGTCTTGAATGCCGGGGTAAGCAGCAACGTACTCCACGGCGGCGGCGGTATGCTCCGGCGCGCAGGCGGAGCCGGTAGCCAACAGATCCAGGTCGCCGGCGGTTTCGCGTCCACGGCGCAGCGAGCCGGCCGGCGTGACTCGTTCAATCCCCTTGAAAGCCAGCAGATAAGCAGCAATACGCTTTGCTTCCTCCTCGACGACGTCGATGCGGAAGCGGCCGGCGCTGCGGCGGTAGTCGTCGATGCCCTTGCGCAGCTTTTCTATCTGCTTGGTTCCCATGCGCGGCAGTCCTGCAAGGCGGCCGGCATCAATGGCTTCGGCGAGGGCGTCAATGCTGGCGATCTTGGCCGCATCCCAAAGTAGTGCAACGGTTTTGGGTCCCATGCCGGGCAGCTTCAACAGTTCCAGAAGACCTGCGCCGTACCTGGCCAGCAGCTCGTCGCGAAGCGGCAGCGAACCGGTGGCGGCAATGGCTTGCAGGTTGGCGGCCATCCCCTTGCCGATGCCGGGGATTTCCAGCAGGCGAGCTGTATCGGCTGCGGCGGCCATCAGGTCAATTGTGGTTTGCGCGGCTGCCTCGGCGGCGCGGCGATAGCTGCGGATGCGAAAGCTGTCGCCGCCGTCGATCTCCAGCAGATCGGCGGTCTCCTCCAGCAGACGAGCCATGGTGGCGTTGTCCATCGCGCGAACCCCCGCGACCAGTATCACGCAAAACACGGGTCAGGGGTCAGAGATTGGCGAAAGCTGGTTTTGAAATGAAGAGTCAGGTGGGGAGCCAGGGCCCGCACGGGTCGAGTGCCATGACTGCATGATTGCGTAATAAGGATTATGACGATTGGGTGCCCCAGGTCCCGATTCTGGGACCTGGGAGAGTACAAATCCACACGGCCGCAGTACTAGATCCTCTGCAGGTTCGCGAACTTTTCCATCAGCTTCTTCATCCCATGCCGATTGAACATTACGGTCAGCTTCGCGTCGTCGCCATCGCCCTCGCGCATCAGCACCGTGCCTTCTCCATATTTAGCGTGGCGCACCCGCTGCCCCTTTTTAAGCCCCGCCGCGCCATGCGGTTCCGGGATTGCCATCGTCGGCCGGGATAGCGCACCCGGCTTTCCGGGGCCCGCTTTGCCGCCGAAAAAGCGCGCAATATTATCGATCGAGTCCGGCTTGTCCGCCATGGCGTCTGTCCCTTCCGCGCTCTTGCTTTTGGGGTTGATCTCCTGGTTCGAAGACGGTGCTTTTGCAGTCATCCACGAAGCCACAAACGGCTTCGACGCGGAGCCCTTCCTGCCCGCTCCAAACGCCTTGTTGCCGGCTGCTGCAGGATTGTAGGCCTCCTGGCTCTCGTCCTCGTAGTTGTAGTGCTGTCCGTCGAAGTCGCCGCCGGGGTTCGCGCGCCGCCGGCCAGCGCCATAGCCCGCTCCATAAGCGGGCGTCGACCATGCAGGACTGCGTCCGCCCAAGTTCTCGATCAACTGGCTCGGGACTTCGTCAAGGAAGCGGGAAGGAACGCTCATCTCTGGAGCGTCGTTGCCGTACCGACGCCTATAGTGCGCCCGCGTCAGGATCAGCATGTTCATGGCTCGCGTCATGCCCACATAGCAGAGCCGCCGCTCCTCTTCGAGCTCCTCCGGATTCGAGAGCGTGCGCGAATGAGGAAACAGACCTTCTTCAAGCCCGGCCAGAAACACGAGCGGAAACTCCAACCCCTTGGCTGCGTGCAACGTCATCAGCGTTACGCGGGAGTTGGGATCATACTGATCCGTGTCCGATGCCAGCGCAGCGTGGTCAAGGAACTCGGCCAATGTTTCGCCGCGCACTTCCGCGTCATGTGCCGCGTTCGCCAATTCCTTCAGGTTTTCAATCCGGCTGAAGGCCTCTGGAGAACCTTCGGCCTCCAGCGCCTTGATATAGCCGGTTCGGTCGATGAGGAAGCGAATCAACTCGGGCAGCGTAGCCGCATCTCCCGGAGCCCTGAACGCGGGCCTCGCTTCGTCGCTCTCCTCCGCTTTTGATTCAGGCGGAGATTCCAGTTCAGCCGCTTTCTTCGGCATGGTCAGGAATGGCCGCTTGGGCTTCGCTGCGAAGGGCGAGAAATTCGACGAGTCGAGCAGCGGAATCTGATCCGCGCTACCGCCGAAGTCGAAGCCGGTAGCAGAGTCGGCGCTCGCCGCGTCGGGACTCACAGATTCCGTTGCGGCAGCACCGTAATCGAAACCGGTGTCTGCGTCTTCGTCCTGTCCTGTGTCGCCCGAGAGCTTGCCGGCGAAATCGGGATCCATCATTGCCTGCGCGTCGAGAATGATCTGGCGAAATTGCTCAATCGCCATCAGTGCGCGCGATGAGATGAGATGGTTTGAGATGGCCGCGCCGAGAGCGTCCCACGTAGACGAGCCAGTTTCGAGAGCCAGCCGTTCCAGCGTTTCGAGCGTCGTCTTGCCGATGCCGCGCGTCGGAGTATTAATGACGCGCTGCAGCGCCATCGAGTCATGCGGATTCCGCACCAGGCGCAGGTAGCCGAGCAAATCCTTGATCTCGGCACGCTCGTAAAAGCTGAATCCGCCCACCATGGTGTAGCTGATGTTGTAGCGCCGCAGCGCCTCTTCCACGAGGCGCGACTGCGAGTTGGTCCTGTAGAGCACTGCACAGTGCGCCGCTTCAGGATTTGGCGATTCGGACGAGTTTGCCTGGCGCAGGAAGGTCTGAATGCGGTCAGCAATGAAAAGTGCCTCGTTTTCGCCGTCGGGAGCCTCGTAGTATCCGATTAGCGAGCCTCCCTGACGGTCGGTCCAGAGCTTCTTGCCCTTGCGGCGAATGTTGTTAGCCACCACCGCGCCCGCGGCTTCCAGAATCACCTGCGTCGATCGGTAGTTCTGCTCCAGCCTGACGATGTGGGCGTTGGGGAAATCCTTTTCAAACTCCAGAATGTTGCGGATGTCGGCGCCGCGCCATGAATAGATGCTCTGGTCCTCGTCGCCCACGGCGCAGACGTTCTTTTGCTCCCCTGCCAGCAGCTTCATCAGCTCGTACTGTGGGCGATTGGTGTCCTGGTACTCGTCGACCAGCAGGTAACGATAGCGACGCTGATACCGCAACCGGGCTTCGCTTGAAACTTTCAGCAGCCGCACTGCTTCCAGCAGCAGATCGTCAAAATCAAGAGCGTTATTCTTGCGCAGCTCGGCCTGGTAGCCCTTGAAGATGTGGGCGATCCGCTCGCTGTTCGGATCCTTTGACGCCAGATAGTACTCCTGCGGATCGACCATGTGGTTCTTGGCCCAGGAGATGCGGCCAAGAACAGTGCGCGGAGTAAGCTGCTTGGTGTCGAGCCCCATGCGGCGCATGATCTGCTTGACGATGCCTTGCTGGTCGTTCTCGTCGTAAATGGCAAAAGACCGAGTAAGCCCCTCGTTCCCGACCTTCAGAGCCTCGATGTCGCGCCGCAGCAGGCGCACACAGAGCGAGTGAAAGGTGGCGATTAGCGGCTTGGCAAGCGTTGCGTGGCCCAGCAGTTTATCAACGCGTTCGCCCATCTCGCTGGCAGCCTTGTTTGTAAAGGTAACGGCCAGGATCGAGTCGGGCGCCACTCCTTTTTCCTGGATCAGCCATGCGATACGGCTTGTAATCACGCGAGTTTTGCCGGAGCCCGCACCGGCAAGAATAAGCAGGGGGCCCTCGGTAGCCTCGACGGCGGCGCGCTGTTCGGGATTCAGGTTGGAGACTAGCGGCTGCAAGGCGAAGGTCCAGGCGGGAAGCGTCCTTTATCCAGTGTACCGTCCGGGACTGTGGATGTGCCGGTGCCTTGGTCATGCTGGAAAATCCGCCAGACGATGCGCATTTCCCGGCTCGATTCGGTCAAGCGGCGCCGCGTTATTCTAAAGACATAATGACAACTGCGAATCAACCCCGCAGACGAGTGGCCGTCTACTGCGGATCGGCCGACGGAACCAACTCTGCGTTTCGAGCCGAGGCTACGGCGCTCGGCAAGGCGATAGCTGCGGCTGGACTAGGGCTCGTGTATGGAGGAGCCAATATTGGGCTGATGGGCGCAGTGGCCGATGCGGCTCTGGCCAGTGGTGCCGAAGTGACGGGCGTGTTGCCCGAGGTGCTGGCCGGCAAAGAAATTGCTCACACAGGGCTGACCGCGCTTGAAATGGTTCCCACCATGCATGAACGCAAGGCCCGCATGGCCGTGCTGGCCGACGCATTTCTGGTGCTGCCGGGCGGCTACGGCACCCTCGATGAGTTAATGGAAGCAGTTACGTGGGCGCAGTTGGGGATGCACGCCAAGCCCTGCATTCTGATCAACACAGCGGGCTATTGGAATGGGCTGCTGGCGTTTCTCGATTCCACAGTCGCCGCGGGATTTTTGAAACCGGAGAACCGGCAATTGCTGCTGGTGGCCGGGAGCGCGATTGATGCAATTGAAATGGTGACCGACAAGTGAACTTGAGTCACCAGATTGTTGCGCAAGCTTCGCTATGCAGGTATTCAACCTGAAGACTTAAATGACTCTAGTCTGAGCCAGGAGATGAGACATGAATGATTCTTTTGATTACAAGGCAATTGCCAAAATGATCGATCACTCCTTGCTCAATCCATCTCTGACCACGCGGGAGCTTGAGGAAGGTTGTGCGCTGGCGGTTCGTTATGACGTTGCAAGCGTTTGCATCCTGCCCTACTATCTTGCCCGTTGCGCTGAGTTGCTTGCGCGAACCACTGTAAATGCCAGCACTACCATTGGTTTTCCGCATGGCGGACACACAACTGCCATCAAGCTTGCCGAAGCGCGACAAGCGCTGGACGACGGCGGGCAGGAATTGGACGTAGTTATCAACATCAGCAAGGCCCGGAGCGGGGATTGGCAATATATATGCGACGAGCTCGAGCAGCTGACCGAATGCATTCATGCAAGAGAAGCCAAGATCAAGGTAATCTTTGAGAATGCCTATTTGGATGATGCTTCAAAGATTCGGTTGTGCGAAATATGCGGAGAGATCGGAGCCGATTGGGTGAAGACCTCCACTGGGTACGCGCCGAGCGGAGCAACAATTCCCGACCTCGAGTTAATGCGCAAATACTCTCCGGCGAGCATTCAAGTGAAGGCGGCCGGCGGAATTCGCGATCTTGATGCATTGTTGACCGTCCGCGCGATTGGCGTCAGCCGGGTGGGGGCAACCCGCACGCAAGCAATGCTGGAAGAATGTCGGAAGCGGCTTGGTCTTGAACCTATAAGTAGATAAGCAAACGAAACTGCTCCGTCGCCCTTGATTGGGCCCGCTCGCCTGCGTATATCATTATTCCCATGTCTACCAAGCTCCGCTGGGGAGTACTCAGCACCGCAAATATCGGTCTCAAGAAAGTGCTCCCTGCTATGCAGCAGGGCGAAAACACCACCGTCGTCGCGATTGCATCCCGCGATCTGGCCAAAGCTCGGCAAGCGGCAGCCGCCCTCAATATTCCCAGAGCCTACGGCTCGTATGAAGAACTTCTCGCCGACCCCAATGTCGACGCCATCTACAATCCACTTCCCAATCAGTTCCATGTTCCGTGGACGATCAAAGCAGCCGAAGCCGGAAAGCATGTTTTGTGCGAAAAGCCCATCGGCTTGACCGTGGCAGAAGCAAAATCGCTACTCGACGTGCGCGCCCGGACCGGGGTAAAGATTTGCGAAGCCTTCATGATCCGCAGTTTTCCGCAGTGGTTACGGCTTCGCGAACTGCTCGACGAAGGCCGCATTGGAGAACTCCGATCGATCACAGGCTTCTTCAGCTACTTCAATGTGAACCCCGCGAACATCCGCAACCAGGTGGGGAGCGGCGGCGGTAGCATCTATGACATTGGATGCTACCTGATCCATGCCTCGCGCTACGCATTCCGGCAGGAACCTCAGCGCGTAGTTGCTTGCCTCGATCGTGATCCCGAGATGCACACCGACCGGCTTGCCTCGGGTATTCTCGAGTTTTCCAAGGGACACTCGATTTTCACCTGCAGCACACAGTTGATTTCCTACCAGCGCATCCATTTTTTGGGAACGCGCGGCCGCATCGAACTGGAAATCCCCTTCAACGCTCTCCCCGACCGGCCCACTCGTCTCTTCATCGACAGCAATGGCGATCTGACTGGCGGCGGTATAACCACAGAGATATTCCCGGCGTGCGATCAGTACACAATGCAGGGCGAAGCTTTTGCCAAGGCCGTGCGCGAAGACACTGAAGTGCCCGTGCCTCTTGAAGACTCGATCGGAAACATGTCCGTGATCGAGGCCGTTTTCAACTCCGCCCGCGCAGGCCAATGGGTAACTCCGCAACAATGAGAGATTGAATATGAAAGGACAGGGAAGAATCCGTCTAAGATAATTAACTTAGAGCATTTCTAATTTAAGTATTTACATTTTATGCGATAATAGTCCTGCCGGAAGAGAGGGGGCAGGATGCAATCGTATTCGCAGGATTTGCGCGAGCGCGTATTGTGGGCGCTGGACCGTGGGGAGAGGCCGAGCTCGATTGCGCGACGTCTGGAAGTCAGCCGCGTCTGGGTTTATCAGGTTCGCGATCGGGAGCAGAAGACGGGCAAGCGGACCAGCTTTCAGATCGGCGGCCATCGCCGTTCACGCGCGGCTGAGATGGAATCGGTGCTGCGCGCCTGGATCGAAGCAGAGCCAGATCTGGCGTTGTCGGAATTGTCCGAACGGCTGGCCAAACAGGGTGTTTTGATCAAGCCCGGCGCACTTTGGCATCAGTTGAACAAGTGGAATCTCACCTTCAAAAAAAACCCTGCACGCCAGCGAGCAAGAACGCGAGGACGTGCAGCAGGCGCGCAGAGCGTGGGTTGAAGCATTGCCGGGTATGGATGTAGAGAGGCTTATATTCATTGATGAAACGTGGACATCGACCAGCATGACGCGGCGTTGCGGGCGTGCTCCCAGAGGCAAACGTTGTATCGCCTCAGCACCGCACGGGCACTGGAAGACGACCACCTTTGTGGGTGCTCTGCGCCGCCAACGATTGACCGCGCCGATGGTCACGGACGGTCCCATGGACGGGGAGATGTTTCTCGCCTATGTGCGCGAATTCCTCTGTCCAACGTTGCAGCCAGGAGACATCGTCATCCTCGACAATCTCAACAGCCACAAGGTGTCAGGTGTTGAGGAGGCGATCCGGGCAACAGGTGCCACCCTGCTCTATCTGCCGCCCTACTCTCCCGACTTCAACCCGATCGAGAAGTTCTTTTCCAAACTTAAAGCGCTGCTCCGCAAAGCCGCCAAACGATCCATCGATGCCCTCTGGAAGCAAATCGGTGACCTGCTCGACACCGTCACGCCAGACGAATGCTCGAACTTCTTCGCCTCATGCGGATATGTAAACACTTAAATCGAAAACGCTCTAG